>JBFGJV010000066.1:0-14760 GCA_041577015.1 Myxococcota bacterium | reverse complement strand
GTCCGTCGGCACGCCGTCGTTGCAGTAGTCCGGGTCCGGCTCGTAGCTGACGCTGCTGCCGCCGCCCGTGATCAGCACCGTGCCGTTGATCGGCTGGGTCACCGAGGTGACGCTCTTCGGTCCTCCGTCCACGTCGGTGTCGTTGCCGAGCACGAGGATCGTCGTCGCCGGATCGTCCTCGGTCACTGTCTTCACGTCGTCCACCGCCACCGGCGGGTCGTCCACGCAGGTCACCGTCACCCGCACCGTCCCCACGGAGCCACTCGGGATGAGGGTGTAGGTGAAGTCGTCCGTGGGGACGCCGTCGTTGCAGTAGTCCGGATCCGGCTCGTAGGTGAGCCCCGTGCCGGGCAGGCCGCCCGTGATCACCACCGTGCCGTTGTTCGGCTGGCTGACCGAGCTGATCGGGGTCGGGAACGAGTTGGTGTCGTTGGCCAGCACCGGGATCGCCGTCGCCGGGTCGTCCTCGGTCACCGTCGCGGTGTCGTCCACGGCCGCCTGCGGCGGCTTCACCGTGATGACGAAGATCTTCTCGAACGTCGCGCCGGCCAGGTCCGTGGTCTCGATGCGGATGCTGTAGGTGTCCTGGGTGAAGAAGTCGGCCACGAAGTTGGTGAAGAGCTGATCGCCGATGATCACGAAGGACGCGTTGTCCGCGTCGCCCGCGCCCGGGACCAGCGCGTAGGCGTGCCCGTCCACGAGGTCGGGATCGATGGTCGTGAGGTCGCCCACCAGCGTCCCGACCGGGTCGCCGTCGTCGATCATGTCGTTGCTCAGCAGGATGTCGACGGGGGCGTCGTTCGGGCCGGGAACGACGGTCTGGTCGTCGAACTCGAAGCACTCGATCTTGCGCGCCGTGTCGGTGCCGCCGGGGCCGACCGTGTCGACGATGAGGAGGTCGCCATTGGTGTCGGCGCCGAAGTCGAAGTCGGCCAGGTCGCCGTCGAGGACGGCGCAGTCGAAGCCGTTGCCGCCGTCGAGGAGGTCGTCGTCCGGTCCGCCCGCCAGGGTGTCGTCGTCGTTGCCGCCCTTGAGGACGTCTTCGCCGGGGCCGCCGTCCAGGAAGTCGTTGCCGTTGTTGCCGTCCAGGCGGTCGTCGCCGCCGCCGCCGAAGAGCGTGTCGTCGCCGTCGTTGCCGTTCAGGTCGTCGTCGTCGGGGCCGCCGTCGAGCTGGTCGTTGCCCTGGCGGCCCATCAGATGGTCGTTACCGGCCAGCCCGTCGATGCAGTCGTCGCCCGGGGTGCCGACCAGGACGTCGTTGCCCCCCGTGCCGGTAAGGACGCTGGCGCAGCTGGCCGCGCTCGGGTCGAAGCCGAGCGCGCCCGCCGGCGCCACGGCGTCGGCGAGCAGATCGTCGGCGATCGTGGAGGCGATCGGCGTGGCCACGGCGGTAGCGGGATCCACGCTCAGCAGCGTGGGGGTGCCGTCGACGACCGCGGCCGCCAGGAGCTCGCTGTCGTCGCAGTAGATCGCGGCCAGCTCGCCCGGTGCAGGAGCCGAGATCGGCTCGGGCCCGGCACCGAAATCGACGAGCAGATCGCCGACGTACTGGGCGGTCCCGGTGGCCGTGTCGATCACCAGGAGCGCCGGGCGGGGCGTGACGGGACCCGGGAGCGTGACGAGGAGGTAGAGCTGGTCCGCTGCCGCACCGGAGCTGCCGCTCGTCAGGCCGAAGGGTCCGATCTCCTTCACCTGTGCGGTCGCCCCGTGCAGGCTGGCGTGGCGCCGGTTCTTGAAGACGCCGCTCACGAGGTCGTGGATCCGGAAGGCGAAGGGGCCCTGCCCCCCCACCTCGGCAAAGATCTGGCCTCCGAGCGAGATCGGCTCACCGATCAGCTCCGGATCCTCGCCGTTGCCGTCGATCAGGAGGAGGAACTTCCTGCCGGTGCCGCCGGTGACTTCCTCGCCGATCGTGAGCAGGATGCCGTCGGGGTCGGCCTGGACGGGACTGGCGTCGTCGGCCTCGGCCGGTCCCAGGATGGTGATCGAGCGCCCGGGCACGTCCACCTGGATCTGGACCAGCGCACCCGCTGCGCCGAGCGGTGCCGTCGCCAGCAGGAGCCCCGCCCCTCCGCACCTCGGCCCCATGCTGACCAGCAGCGCCAAGAGGGCGACTCCGGCGACGGCAAACCTCGGGTTCCTGGCCATGGGGCGCTCCTCGTCCGCTGGGTAGAGAGTCCGCGAGCAGATCCGAGGCATCGTCCACCGTCGGCGATTGCGAAGTCAAGGGAATTCCCCCACAGGGAAGAGTTCCTGCGTGCATTCTCCCGAGGTTTTCCCAGCTTCGGGCCGTTCTTTCGCCAAGCCCGCGCTGGGCCTGGTGATCTCTTGGGCCATTCCGAAATCGGTGGGCCAGTCCGAGCCCAGATGTCGCCCGCTCATTCAGCCGCTGAACGCGCGCCAACCACTCCATAGAAGAGGTGCGCTCTGGGAAGTCGACCAGTCCACTGTTTGGAACCGTGCGCTGCAACGCAACTGTCGGCTCACGGACGCTTCGTTGGCAGCGGCCGTAGAGCGATCCGGCGGCGTACGCACGCGCGCCCTGCGCAAGAATCCACCCATGCGTCATCCGCCGCAGCGCCGCCGTTGTGCGCGCAGCTTTCCATCGTGCTGCCGCCGGGCGGCCAAGCGCGTGCGGAGGGAGGACCGCCGCGTTTCCGACCGACCGGCCGTCCGGCTGCCGAGGCCTACGCCGCCACGGATGCTTCCGCGAGGGCCTGGCTCTGAAGAAGTGGAGGCACGCCCGACACCACGGGGGCGATTCGTCAGCCAAGCGGCGACAGCGCCAGCCGGAGGGCTGGGCCACGATGCTCGATTCACACGCGGGGCAGCGGCTTCCTCGAAGGAGGTCGACAGGCGCGGGCAGGACCGTAGCCCGGCTCCTCAGTCGATCCCCGGCGGGGGCCCAAGGGACGAACGGACTGCTTGCCGGGCGCTTGCCAGCCGGTTCTGAGTGGGTGGGCGGCGTTCCGAAACCGGCTGGAATCACTGGTCGGGCCGGCGAGATTTGAACTCGCGACCTCCTGAACCCCATTCAGGCGCGCTACCAAGCTGCGCTACGGCCCGACGAGAGGGGAAATAGCCCAGCGCCGCCTGGGCTTCCAGCACGGGCCGCGGAGCTCCGGAGGCGGCTCACTGGAAGCTGAAGTGACGCGTCTCGGGGCCCACCTCCACCCGCCGCTCGAGGGTGCGGCCGTCGGGCATGCGGGCGCGGATCACGTGCGGTCCCGGGAGCAGGGGCAGCCCCGCCAGCGGCGTGACGCCCACCACCAGGCCATCCACCTCGATCTCGGCCCAGGGCGAGGCGTTGACGCTCACGGACAGGGGCTCCGGGGCCGGTACGACCGGCTCGGGCGGCGGCCCGCTCCGGGGCCGGGCCGCGAGCGCCTCCCGGGAGGCCCGCGCCTCCACGGTCGGACCGGACACGAAGGGATCCTTCAGCTCGCCCCGCCGAGCCTCGTCCTCGGGCAGGTCGGCGAGCGAGGGCGGGCTCGTCTCGAACGCGAAGTCCCGAGCCGGCGGCGCCGGGACGCCCGCATCCGCCGGCGGCGAGAGGTCGCGCACGATGCGCGGCGTGATGAGCGGGATGACGACCGCGGCCACCGCCACCAGCGCCGCCACGCCGAGCGGCACCAGCAGACCGGGCGGCGCGCTGCGCCGGATGGACCCCGCGCGACGCGGAGCGACGCCGAAGCGACGGTCCGGCAGCGCCTCGGGTCGGGCCAGGGGCGGCTCGAACCGGGGCGGGGGGCGGGTGCGGGGCGCGTCCGCCGGCTCCGGGGCCGGCTCGGTGGCGCCCGGCGTCTCGGGGGCCGCCGAGGCCGGAGCGGGAGGCGACGGCTCGACGCTCCGCTCGATCTCGCCCTCCAGGATCTGCGAGGCGATCTCGTTCACCCGCCGCGGCACCCCGCCCGCGGAGGCGTGGACGCGAGCCAGCTGGGTGGCGTCGAAGCGCGCCCGCACCGCCGGCGGAGCCAGCGTCGCGTCCAGGCGTGCCTCCACGTAGCGCGCCGTCTCCTCCGGGCTCATGGGGTCGGAGAGCCGGACCTCCTCGCCCTCGGGGTCGAGGGCCGCCAGGAAGCGGCCGGCCCGCACGTCGTCGTCGGCGGTCACCAGGAGCCGCAGCGCGCCCTCGGACTCGCGGGCGAGCTCGCCCAGGCGGCGCGCCGTCGCCAGCGGCATCACGTCGGCGTCGTCCACCACCAGCAGGAGCGCGGAGCCATCGCGCTGCTCCTGCTCGGCCCGGGCCCGCAGCGCGCGCTCCGGGTCCTCGTCCGGCTGCTCACCGAGCAGGCTCAGCGTCCAGGCGCACAGGTCCGGCGCCGAGAGCGCCGGGTGTGGCACGAACACCATCCGGTAGCGACGCTCGAGCTGGAGCGTCAGCACGCGCAGCAGCATGGTCTTCCCGATGCCGGGGGGGCCCACCAGCGCCACGGGACGCCGTCCGCGATCCACGAGCATGCGCACCTGGCGGAGCGCCTCCTCGGTGACCGGACGCGGCACGTAGAAGCTCGGATTCGCCGCGGTTCCGAAGGGATCGACAAAGGCCTGGTTCGTCTTCACGGTCTGGGGCTCCCCACAGGAGGCGTAGCGGGTCGGCGCGTCACGGCCCAGGCGCGCCACGATGCATCGGCGGCCGGGAAGTCGGCCCCGCGCACGGTCGTCACCTGGCCCGCCGGAAGCTCCACCGGCCCGATCCGGAACGGAGGCTCGGTCTCCAGCACGACGACGGCCCGACCGCTCGGCAGCGGGACGGGCTCGTCGTTCGCACGGCCCACGGCCAGCACCACGGGGGGTGCGTCGTCGTCGAGGACGGCCTCGACGCGGAACTCCAGCGTCGCGGGCGGAGGCGCCAGGGCCTCGACCGTCGAGGTCGGCATGGCGACGGCGAGCTGGTTCAGGCAGGCCGGAGCCTCGGACCCGAGCGCCACCACGTCCACCTGCGCGCCCTGCTGGACGAGCTCGGCCAGCGCCGCACAGGTGTCCGATTCGCACTCGTCGCGGAGATCGCTCATCAGGATCACGCGTGCCCGCGCGGGCGAGCCGCCGCGGATCAGATCGTCGCCCACGTCCCGCAGCGCCTCGGCGAGGGAACCCTCGCTGCGCGGGCCCAGGGATTCGACCGTGCGCGTCAGGAGCGAGGGCGCGCGGCTCGGACCGGGCGCCGAGATGCGCACGGCGGGCGAGCATTCCCGTCCCTGGGCGATGCCGAGCACGTAGAGACCCACGTCGCTGTCCATCGGCAGGCTCTCCAGAAGGCTTTTGGTGGCCGCCCGGGCCGCCTCGGCGGGGCTCGGCTCGCCGAAGCTCTGTACGGCCTGCATCGATCGGGTCTGGTCCACCACCAGCACGAGCTTCGGGTCTCCCGGAGGCGGGGGGGCCTCCGGAAGCGCGCTGGCGCCACGCAGGAGCTCCACCTCCACCCAGGCCGAGGGCGGAGACGAGGCGCAGGCGAGGGTCGCCCCGAGGACGAGGCCCGTGAGGGAGGCGCGGCTCACGGCTTGCCCTCCCGGGCCTGCTCGAACGCGCGCACCACCTTGGGTGAGGTGGTGGCCGGGTCGAGCCGCAGCTCCGGATCCGCCTGAAGGGCGCGGGCGAAGCTCTCGCGCGCCTCCTGCTCGCGCTGGAGCGCCAGGGCGGCGGTGCCCGCCAGAACCTCGATGCGGGCGCGACGGGCCCGGACCTCGGCGTCGTTCTCGGCGGTGGCGAGCGTCGCGCGCAGGAGATCCAGGGCGGCGAGCACCTCCTCGAAGCGCGCCGCCTGGAGCTGCGACTCGGCGCGCTCGACGCCCTCGTCCACCACCTCGAGGGCCGAGGGCGCCGGCTCGGGGGGCTCGGGCTCGGCCCGCGGGGGGGCGGCCACGGGCCGCGTCTCCGGAGCGGGGGCGGGCTCGCGGCGGGCGCCCGGCGGCTCCGGGGCCTCGCGCCGTGGCGTCACGAGGATGGTCGTGTCGAGCCGGGCCAGCGCGTTCTCCAGGCTCGTCGCGGTCCCCACGCGCACCGCGCCGGCCACGCGCGCCACGTCCGGGCGGTGCACGCGCAGCGGGCGGGTTCGCTCCGACGCGGCATGCCAGGCCTCGCGCTCGGGATCCAGGCACAGGGCGTGCCGCCACAGCTCGTGCGCCGCGTTCGCGTGCCCCGCCGCCTCGAAGCGCGCCGCGGTCTCGGCCACCTCGCGCGCGCGCATCTCCGCCCAGTGGACCAGCAACACGTCGTCGCTCCGGGTGGTCGGAAGCGGCGACGGCTCACCCGGCCACGGAGCGCAGGGCTCCGTCGCCGACGCGAGCCCCGGCCCCGCGACGAGCGCCGCCGCGAGGCAGAGCGGGATGGATCCGAAGCGTCGCCTCATAGCATGCCGCGGATGGCCTGGAGCTCCTCGCGAATGCGCCGGTAGCGGGCGCGGTGGTCGATCTCCGCGCCGAGGTCCAGCTGGGGTCCGGAGAGGGCGCGCGCGATGCCGAGCTCGCGGAGGCGCTTGCGCGCGCCCGCGATGGTGTAGCGCTCGTCGTACAGCAGCCTCTTGATCAGCTGGATCACCTCGATGTCCCGGTGGCGGTAGAGCCGCTGCTTGGAGCGCGACTTGGCCGGCGCCATCCAGCGGAACTCGGACTCCCAGTAACGCAGCACGTGCGCCTTCACGTCCGTGAGTCGCGCCACCTCGCCGATGCGGTAGTAGCGCTTGTCGTCAGCCTGGCTCTGGGATGCGTCGCTCATGCTCCCTCCGGCCTCACGCGGTCTCCGCGCTCTGCGCCCGCCTCTCGGCGCTCTGGTCCCCGGACGATTCCTCGTTCAACAGGTTCTTGAGCACGAGACTCGGCTTGAAGGTCAGCACCCGGCGCGCTTCCAGGAGGATCTCGTCACCCGTCTGGGGATTCCGCCCCTTGCGGGCATTCTTCTCACGGACCACGAAGTTACCGAATCCGGAGATCTTCACCTTCTCGCCCTGGGCCAGCACGTCCTTCATGACCTGAAAGACCTTTTCCACCAGCTCCGCGGACTCCTTCTTCGAGAATCCCACGCGCTCGTAGATCTGCTCCACGATGTCGGCCTTCGTCATGACTCCTCCCGATCGAAACGGCGCTCGCGCAGCTCCCCGTCGAAGCGCTCCGCCAGCAGATGCACCACACGGTCCGTGAAGCGCGTCACCTCGGCATCGGTGAGCGCGCGGTCCGGTCTCTCGAACACCAGCCGGAAGGCCAGGCTCACGCGGCCCTCCGGAACGCCCTGCCCTTCGTAGCGGTCGAAGATCTCGGCGGAGACGCACTGGGGCCCGGCCGCCTGCCGCACCGCCGCCAGCACCTCCCCGGCCGCCTGCGCGCGGGGCAGCAGCACCGCGAGGTCGCGATGGGTGCGCGGCTGGCGCGAGACCTCCGCGTAACGGGGCTCGCGCCGCGGCCGCCGGGCCAGCGCCGTCAGGTCCACCACGACCAGGGCCGTCGGGACGTCGATCTCGAAGCGGTCGGCGGTCTCCGGGTGGAGCTCGCCCGCGATGCCCACCGCGCGTCCCGCCACGCGCGCCTCCAGCGCGGCGTGGGGGTGCAGGAAGGGCTCCGGCGAGGCGGGCACCAGCTCCGCCTCGTAGCCGAGATCCTGGAGCAGCCGTTCGGCCACGCCCTTGGCCTGGAACAGCAGCGGCACCGCCTGGCGAGCCTCCCAGAGGCGGGGCTCGGCGCCGGAGGTGATCGCCGCGGCCACGTGGAGCGGCTCGTCCGGGAGCCCTCCCTCGGGCCGGGCGCGGAACACGTGCGCCAGCTCGAAGATCCGCACGCGGTCCACCTGGCGGCTGCGGTTGCGCCGCACCAGGTGCAGCAGCGCGGCCACCAGCGTGGGGCGCAACCTCCCCTCCTCCTCCACGAGCGGGTTGCGCACCGCCACCGTGTGGCGGCGCGCGTCGTCGGCGGCGAGCCCGAGCCGGTCCAGGTCTGCCTCGGCCGCGAACGGGAACGTCATGCACTCCACCAGGCCCAGGGCGCGCAGCGCGTCGCGCGCCTGCTCGCCCAGCCGGTGCTCCGCGGAGGCGGCCACCGGCTCCAGACGACCCCAGGGCATCGTGGTGGGGATGCGGTGGTAGCCGTGGATGCGCGCCACCTCCTCGATCAGGTCCTCGGCGCGCTGCAGATCGTTGCGCCAGCTCGGGATGCCGCAGCGACGCACGTTCCCGGCGACCGCCGCGCTGGTGACGCCCACGCGCGCCAGCAACGCGTCGGCCTCCCCGGGCTCGAGCGCCGTGCCGAGCAGACGGTTCACGCGCTCGGGATCGAGCTCGACCTGCGTCGTCACCGCGGGCGCACCTCCGCGCACCTCGACGGCGCCCGGGGCCACGGAGCCCTGGGCCAGCTCGGCCAGCAGCCGGGCGCAGCGGTCCGCCGCCCGACGCACGCCTTCGCGATCCACGCCGCGCTCGAAGCGGTAGGACGCCTCGGTGGTCAGGCCCAGGCGGCGCGCGGTTCGCCGCACGCGCATGGGATCGAAGTGGGCGCTCTCGATCAGGACGTCGTGCGTCTGCGCTCCCACCTCGGTTTCCGCACCGCCCATCACGCCCGCCACCGCCACCGCGCGCTCGGCGTCGGCGATCACGAGATCTTCGGGCTCGAGCACGCGGTGGGCACCGTCCAGGGTCGCGAGCGGCTCGCCGCGCCGGGCGCGCCGCACCGCGAGCTTCGGCCCCCGGAGCGCGGCCAGGTCGAAGGCGTGGAGAGGCTGGCCCAGCTCGAACAGCACGAGGTTCGTCACGTCCACCACGTTGTTGACCGGGCGCAGCCCCACACTCTCGAGTCGCGCACGCAGCCAGTCCGGGCTCTCGCCCACGCGCACGCCGCGCACCACGCGCGCCACGTAGTGGTGGCAGCCGTCCGGGTCCTCGATGGAGACCGACACCTCGCGCGCGGCGGGTGCCCCCTGCTCGGGCGGCTCGCTGGGCGGCGGGGTCACGTCGCCACCGAAGTGGGCGCGTACCTCACGCGCCACCCCGAGCAGCGACGCGCAGTCGCCGCGGTTGGGCGTGAGCGCGATCTCGAGCACGGTGTCGCCCGTCGTCACGACGTCGCCCAGGGGCGCGCCCACCGGCGCGTCCGCGTCCAGCACCAGGATGCCGCCCGCGTCGTCGCCCAGGCCGAGCTCGCGAGCGGAGCAGATCATGCCGTTCGACACCACGCCGCGGATCTTGGCGCGCTTGAGCTTGGTTCCGTCCGGCAGGCGCGAGCCCGGGGGCGCCAGCGCCACCTTCTGGCCGGCGGCCACGTTGGGCGCTCCGCACACCACCTCGAGCGGCTCGCCCTCGCCCAGGTCCACCCGGCAGAGGGAGAGCCGGTCGGCGTTGGGATGCGGCGCCCGCTCCAGCACGTGCCCCACGCGCAGCCCCGCGAGGTCCGGCCCGGTGCGCTCCACCGCGTCCACCTCGAGGCCGCCCGCAGTGAGGCGCTCCACGAGCGTCTCGGACGCCGGCAGCGGCACGAACTCCCGCAGCCATCCCAGCGGGACGCGCATCAGACCTGCTCCAGCAGACGCACGTCGCCCTCGTAGAGCAGACGAATGTGGGGAATTCCGTAGCGGAGCATGGCGGTGCGCTCGAGACCCATGCCGAAGGCGAACCCCTGCCAGCGAGCGGAATCGATGCCGCAGTGCTCGAGGACGCGCGGGTGGATCATCCCGCAGCCGCCCCACTCGATCCAGCCGGTCTGGGAGCAGGTGGCGCAGCCGTCGCCGTCGCACAGCAGGCAGGCGTGGTCCATCTCGGCCGAGGGCTCGGTGAAGGGGAAGTAGCTGGCCCGGAAGCGCAGCTCCGTGTGGGTGCCCATCAACGCGCGGCCGAAGGCGTGCAGGATGCCCTTCAGGTCGGCGAAGGTGACGCGGTCGTCCACCAGGAAGCCTTCCACCTGATGGAACATGGGGCTGTGCCGCGGACTCATGTCGTGCCGGTAGACGCGCCCCAGCGCGATGAGGCGGAAGGGAGGCTCGCGACCGCTCATGGCGCGGATCTGGACCGGCGACGTGTGCGTGCGCAGCACCAGGTCGTCGTCCACGAAGAAGGTGGCCTGCATGTCGCGCGCCGGGTGGTTCGCCGGGATGTTGAGCGCCTCGAAGTTGTTGTACTCGGTCTCCACCTCGGGCCCCTCTTCCACGGAGAAGCCGAGCGAGACGAAGAAGGCCTCCACGTCGCGCGCCACGTGGGTGACGGGATGTAGATGCCCGCGCGGGGGGGCCGCGCCCGGAAGGGAGGGGTCGAGATGACGTTCGGCCAGGGCCCGGTCCCGGCGCGCGCCTTCCAGGGCCACGCGGCGCTCGCGCACGGCCTCCTCCAGGCGCCGCTTCAGCGCATTGGCGTCCTGGCCCAGACGGGCCCGCTCGCCGGCCGGAAGCCTGCCGAGGCTGCGGAGCACGCCGGTCAGCGAGCCCTTGCGGCCCAGGAAGCGCGCGCGCGCCTCGGCCAGCGCGGGGACGCTGGTCGCCGCCGCGATGGCCGCGCGCGCGTCGCGCTCCAGCGCCTCCAGGCTGTGGACGGCATCCCCCATCGGGCGCTCCGTGCTCAGCTCGACGCGGACCGCGCTCGGTCCGCCAGGGCCGCGAAGGCCGCGGGATCCGAGACGGCCAGGTCGGCCAGGCTCTTGCGGTCCACCTCCACGCCGGCCTTGCGCAGGCCCTCCATCAGGCGGCTGTAGGAGAGGCCGTGCTCCCGGGCCGCGGCGTTGATGCGCACGATCCAGAGGCCGCGGAAGTCGCGCTTGCGCTGGCGGCGGTCGCGGTACGCGTAGCGCCAGGCGCGCTCCACGGCCTCGCGGGCGCTGCGCAGCAGGCGGCCGCGGCCGCCCTGGTAACCCTTCGCCTCCTGGAGGATGCGCCTGCGGCGGCGACGCGAGGCGACGCTTCGTTTGACTCGGGCCATGCTGCTCTCCCTTCCGGCCTAGCTACCGGGAAGCAGTGCCTTCACCCGCGGCTCGTCCACGCCCGAGACGAGCTCGGCCTGCCGCAGCTGACGCTTCCGCTTGCTCTTCTTCTTGGTGAGGATGTGGTTCATCCCCTGCTGGCGGCGCGCGATCTTTCCCGTCCCCGTGCGCTTGAAGCGCTTCGCCGCGCCCCGATGGGTCTTCATCTTCGGCATCATGCTTCTCCTGCCTTGGGCTGCTCGCCCGCGGCCTCACCCTTCTTCTTCTCCTCGCGCCGCAGCTGCGCGATGGCCTCCTTGTTGGGCACCAGGATCATGGACATGAAGCGGCCATCGAGGCGCGGAGGGTTCTCCACCGCCGCGACGTCCGCGAGCATGTCCCGGATCCGATCCAGCTGCTCACGCCCGAGCTGCTTGTGCACGATCTCCCGACCCCGGAAGGTCAAGGTGATCTTCACCTTGTCCCCGTCCATCAGGAAGCGGCGGGCGTTGCGTAACTTGAAATCGAGGTCGTGGAGGTCCGTCCGCGGACGCACCTTGACCTCCTTCAACGTGGCCGCGTGCGCCTTGGTCTTCCCCGTGGCCCGCTTCTTCTTCTGCTCGTACTTGTAACGCCCGTAGTCCATGATCCGGCACACGGGCGGGCTCGAGTTGGGCGCCACCTCGACCACGTCGAGACCGCGCTCGTTGGCCCGCTCCATGGCCTCCTCCGGGGTCATCACGCCGAGCTGTTCGCCATCGGCGTCGATCACCCGGATCTCGCGGGCGCGAATCCGCTCGTTCACCCGGACCGTGTCGCGTTTGGGGTCGGCGATGCGCTTGTCCTCCTGCGGGATGGATTCAACGACGTCGCTCGGCGATCTCGGCCGCGAGCTCCGCGACGAAATCGTCGAGGGGGCGGGCCTTCGCCTGGGCGCGTTCGGCTCCGCGACGCCGGGGAGTGACGGTCCCGTCCGTCACTTCCTGGTCTCCAGCCACGAGCATCACCGGGATCTTGCCGGTCTCGGCCTCCCGGATCTTGAATCCGAGCTTCTCGTTGCGCGCGTCGATCTCCGCGCGGATGCCGCGCTGCCGGAGCGCGTCGAGGACGCGGCGCCCGTACGCCTCGTGACGCTCGGTGATCGGCAGCACCGTCACCTGGACCGGGGCCAGCCACAGCGGGAGGTCGCCCGCGGTGTGCTCCAGGTAGATGGCGATGAAGCGCTCGAGCGAGCCGAGGATGGCGCGGTGGAGCATGGCGGGCTCGTGCTCCTGGCCGT
The DNA here is from genome assembly GCA_041577015.1 of Myxococcota bacterium. Lineage (GTDB taxonomy): Bacteria > Myxococcota_A > UBA9160 > UBA9160 > PR03 > JBFGJV01. The sequence continues at coordinate 2,619 of JBFGJV010000066.1, read as the reverse complement.
CGCGCCCCACGTAGGCGAGCCGGAAGCGCGCCGGCATGGCCATGTCGAGCTGCAGCGTGCCCACCTGCCAGGAGCGGCCCAGCGCGTCCCGGAAGTGCAGCTCCACCTTGGGGCCGTAGAAGGCCGCCTCGCCCGGGTTCACGCCACAGGCAAAGCCGGCGTCCTCCACCGCGCGCATCAGCATCTGCTCGGCGCGCTCCCAGCGTTCCGCCGCGCCGATGAAGCGCTCCGGACGCGTGGCCACGCACACCTCCACGTCCGGGAGGGCGAGGTCGCGATAGACCTCGGCCGTCATCTCGAAGAAGGCCCGCACCTCCTCGTCCACGCGGTCCGGCTCGCAGTAGACGTGGGCGTCGTCCTGGGCCATGGAGCGCACGCGGGTCAGCCCGTGCAGGGTCCCGGAGCGCTCGTTGCGGTGAAGGCGCGAGAACTCCGCGAAGCGGAGCGGAAGCTCCCGATAGGAGCGCTTGCGCGTCTGGAACAGCTCGCAGTGACCGGGGCAGTTCATGGGCTTCACGGCCAGCTCTTCCTGCTCGTCGCCTTCGAAGAGGAACATGTCCTCCCGGAACATCTCGTAGTGGCCGGACCTCTTGTAGAGCTCGGTGCGGAACAGCTGGGGCGTGATGACCTCGTGGAAGCCGTAGCGGGGATACAGCGAGCGGATGTAGTCCACCAGGCCGTTGTAGAGCACCGTGCCCTTCGGATGGTAGAAGGGCGACCCCGGCGAGAGCGGATCCACGTGGAAGAGGTCGAGCTCCACGCCGAGGCGCCGATGGTCGCGGAGCCGGGCCTGCTCGAGCCGCTCCAGGTACGCCTCGAGCTCGTGCTTCTTCGCGAACGCGGTGCCGTAGATGCGCTGGAGCATCGGATTGCGCTCGTCGCCGCGCCAGTAGGCTCCCGCCACCTCGAGCAGCTTCCAGGCGCCGATCTGGTCGGTGCGCTGGACGTGGGGACCGCGGCAGAGATCCACGAAGTCCCCGTGGCGGAACAGCGTGAGCTCCTCATCGGGGGGGATGTCCTCGATGCGCGACACCTTGAGCTGCTCGCCCATCTCCGTGAAGAGCTTCCGGGCGCGCTCCCGGTCCACCACCTCGCGCTCGAAGGGACGCTTCGCGGCGATGATGCGCCCCATCTCCGCCTCGATGCGCTCCAGGTCCTCGGGGGTGAAGGGCGCCTCGGTCAGGAAGTCGTACTGGAACTTCTCGCTGTGGTCGGCGCGGCCCACGTCGATCTGCACCGACGGGAACAGCCGCTTCACGGCGTCCGCCATCACGTGCTCGGCAGAGTGGCGCACCACCTCGCCGGCCGCGGGGTCGTCGAGGGTCACGATGGCCAGGGAGGCGTCTCGCCGCAGCGGGCTGCGCAGGTCCACCAGGCGCCCGTCTACGCGGCCGGCCACGGCCGCCCGGGCCAGCCGCGGGCCGATGCGCTCCGCCACGGCGAGGACCGTCGTGCCCTCCGGCACCGCGAGCGGCTTGCCGTCGGGCAGGCGTACCTGGATCTCGCTCATCGGGCGGCGTGGAGCATGCACTCGGACTCTCGGCGTTCCCCGGCATGGATGCGCCCGCCGCGCGCTCGCGCGGACGACGGGCGTGGTAGGCACGGGCGGGATTGAACCGCCGACCCCCACCGTGTCAAGGTGGTGCTCTCCCACTGAGCTACGTGCCTGAAAAGCGCTAACTTCGCGCAGTCAATACCCTTTTCGGCGCAGGGTGTCAATCGCGACGGGCCGCCAGAGGTCTCGTTCCCCGAGGGGCCAACGGGCGGCCGTGCTGCTACGGAAGCGCGGGCGGCTCAGGAGGGGCCCGAGGGCCGTGGAGAGGCCGCCCCGGGAGTCGAGGGCGACCGGACGGCACCCGCGGGGCCGCCCAGGCGGACCCGGAGCGCCTGCCCGCCCACCGCCAGCGGGACCGGGCCCAGGCGGGCCGGCAGCCCCTGGCGCAGGTCCCGGAGCAGGGCCCGGGCGTCCCGGTCGGTCTCCACCTCGAGCACCACCCGCTCGCGCGAGAACTCCACCGGCCGCACGGCGCCGCCGCGCCGGGCGAGCACGTCCCGCACCAGGCGGTAGTCGGACCAGGAGCGCACGCCCAGCAGCTCCACGCGCAGCGCCTGCGCCCGGGCGCGCGGCGCCCCCGGCGCCAGCAGCCGGGCCTCCACCAGGCGCTCCCGGATCCGGTCCAGGGCCACGTGCACCTCCACCAGGACCACGTACTCCCACTCCACCTCGGGGTTGGCAACCAGCAGGCGCCGCCGCTCGCCGCGGTCCTCCACCAGCCGGTAGCGCACGGTGTAGGGCACGGGATCGTCGCCCAGCGCCCGGGACACGCGCTGGCGTGCCTCGCGGTCGCGCTCGGCGCCGAGCAGCCCGAGGGCGGAGCGCAGGACCGCGTCCTCCAGGGCCGCGTGCACCGCCGCCCGGCGCACCGTGATGCCCGCCGGCGCGTGCTCGCGCGCGGGCGCCGCGCCCAACGACTCGAGACGCGTCACCTCGGCCCCTGCGGCCGCCGCCAGGAGCCCTGCGGCCGCCGCCAGCGCGACGCGCGACGCGCAACGAACGTTCCCAGCTGCAGCTCCGTCACGGGTCGCCCGAACAGCGAGTCCACCGCGCGCAGCAGCTCG
>JBFGJV010000065.1:0-14848 GCA_041577015.1 Myxococcota bacterium | reverse complement strand
GCGAAGCCCTTGTCGTCGTACTGCGTGTGCAGCGGCCCCAGGCCGATCTCCACCTGCCCGCGGATCGACTCCTCGAAGGGCAGGATCGGCACGCCGTAGTCGTCCTTGCCGGCGAACGTCCCGGCCTCGATCAGGCCCTTGAGCTTCTCGAAGCTGTACACGGTGGCGTGCGTGTCCAGCTTGCCCGAGACCACGATCTCCTCGCCGGAGGGCACCACGTCCACGCCGTGGGGGCTCTTCGGCTCGCCCACGAACCACAGCACCTCGCCGGCCGCGTCTTCGAGGCTGATGACGCGCATGCCGGCAATCGTCGTGGTCTTGCCGGCCTCCACCATCTCCTCGGCGCGCCTCCAGTTGATGATGTGGAGGTAGTCCATGTCGTTCTGGGAGGCGCCGGACTCCATGGGCGGTTTGCCCTCGGCGTTGCCGCCATAGGAGCGCTCGGTGTTGAACGAGTTGATGAACGCCCACCCCTCGCTGGGACCCTTCCCGGCATCGGAGAGATCCTGCATGTAGGGCGGGGTCTCGATGGCCCAGGACTCCTCGGGGACGATGCGACCCCTGGCCCGGTCGAACTTCCAGAAGATCACCGCGCCGCGGTACTTCTCGGCGTACTGCTCGATGGGCGCGTAGGCGCCGCCGAGGGGCGTCGGGTACTGCGCGCTCTCGATCACGTACTCCGTGTTCGGCGTGACGAAGGTTCCGCCGTGGTCGTTGGAGATCAGCTCCGTGCGCACGATCTGGACCGTGGCGAAGTCCTTCAGGCTGATCACCGCGACGCGCGCGTTCGCCTTGTCGTTGATGAACAGGTACTCGCCGTCGTAGTCACCCTTCGTCTCGGAGAGCGCCGGGTGGTGGGTGTCGCCCCAGCTCAGCTCGTGGCCGTCCCGATTGCCCTGGGCGAGCACGGTGCTGGTCTGGTCGCCGTAGCCGTAGCCCTGCCAGGGCTCGGGCGTGAACACGCCGATCACCTTGAGCAGCCGCATGCTGGGGATGCCGATCACGAGCACCTGCCCCGAGTGACCACCAGAGGAGAACATGTAGTACTCGTCGCGGCCGCCCGTGGGCACGTAGGTCTTCACCGCCGCCACCACGTCGGCCTCCTTCAGGCCACGTGCCTTCATGAGCGCGGCGAGCGTGCCGTTGCCGTTGCCGGCCGCGGGAGCCGCCGGCTTTCCGTCGGTCTGCCCGGGACCGCACGCCGCGAGGATCAACGCCAGGGAACCGGCGAGCCCCACCCGAGCCACCCTGCTCCGCTTCGAAGGCCGCAGTGTCATCGAAGATCTCCTTCCGAGGCCCGGCGCGCCGGCCGGGACGCTCACTCCTTCAGGCTGCGTACGTAGGCGACCAGGCCGGCCAGGACCGCCGGCTGATTGGCGAGATCGGGATGCGCCGGCATGATGGCGCTCTTCCCCACCGCGGCCCCCCCGTACGAGATCACCTGCTCGATGTGCTGATCCGTGACGGAGCTCTGCCACTCCGGATCGTGGAGGTTGCGCGGCTTGGGCACCAGGCTCGCCGACGCCGGGCCGTCCCCGGAGCCCTCGGGGCCGTGGCACGAGGAGCAGCGGCTCTGGAAGATGCCCTTGGCCTCCGCGATGGAGATCGCCTCCGCCTCGGCTTCGGCGGGCTCGGCCGCGGCCTCCGCGCCGGAAGGCGCGGCTTGCGGTGCCGCCTCCTCCTGGCCGCCGCAGGCCACGAGCAGTCCCAGCCCCAGCGCGGATAGCCAGGCCGCGACGGTCGGGCCTCGCGCGGATCGCCGATCGGAACCCATGCCCCTCGTTCCCCCTCTGGTCTCCCCGGCCCCGGAGCAAGCTTCGTGCCCGCAAATCCCTGCCCGCGTGTGCTCGAAGCCCCGGCTTGGCGCCCTCAGGCGGCTTCCCGCTCCCGGCGACGGCGGGCACTTCGGCGCGCTCGCGACGAAACGCCGCAGCGCCGGGGAAACGTGAGGCGTTTCGCCTCGGATCGGGCGCCCGGGCGCCCGGCAGGGCACGGAGGCGCGGGCACGCCTCGTGCACGTCCCGATCCGACCATGGCGCTCCGTGACCAGCCCGTCGGCAGGCTGATGCAGACCCAGTTCGTGTCCGTGGACGCCAAGGAGCGTCTGGACCTCGCCGCCACGATCATGCAGATCGGGCACATCCGCCATCTTCCCGTCCTCGAGGAGGGCCGCCTGGTGGGCATGATCTCCAACCGGGACGTGCTCTCCGCCGGGCTCAGTCGGGCGCTCGAGTTCGAGCCCACGGACCGGCGCAGCTTCCTCCGCTCCGTGGAGGTGGCGGAGGTCATGGCGCGGGACGTGGAGACGATCGGCCCCGAGGAGACGCTCCGGGATGCAGCCCTGCGCATGGCGGAGCGCAAGGTCGGCTGCCTGCCCGTGGTGCGCGAGAACCGCGTGGTGATCGGGATCGTGAGCGAGACCGACCTGCTGCGGGCCGCCTACCTGGAGCCCGCCTAGCTCCCCCTTGCTGCGGGCCGTGCGCGGCCGTTGCGGACGCGGTGCGGAAGTGTCATCCGTGCTGTCCCGAAGCGGTGGAGGGGAAGCGACGCCATGCCGGAGAAGCCCAGCAAGCCGGAAGACGAGTACTTCGCGCGCGAGGAGCGCCACCGCGGCGAGCTGGAGCGCCTGGAAAAGGCCCAGCGGGAGCGCGAAGAGCAGCGACGCCTCCACCAGATGAAGTGTCCCAAGTGCGGCGCCGACCTCGCACCGAAGCTGTTCCAGACCGTGGAGATCGACCGCTGCACCGAGTGCGGAGGCGTCTGGCTGGACCCGGGAGAGCTGGAGAAGCTGGCCGGGCACGTCTCGCACTTCTTCGGCGACCTGTTCTCGTTCTTCCGGGGCGCCGGGAAGCCCTAGGCGCTCACGGGGCGTCGCCGGGGGGGGCCAGCCCGAGCCGGGCCAGGCGTCGGTTCCACTCGCCGAGCACGGCCTCCGCCAGACAGCGTTCCAGCTCCTCGGGCTCCAGCTCCTCCACGGGACGGCCACGCCACAGGGTGCGCGGGAGGGGGGCGCCGCCGCCGCGGCGCAGCAGCTCGGCGCGCAGCTGCGCCCGCTGCGCACCGCGCGGCGCGGCCCGGAAGGCGCGCGCAAAGGTGTCGAGCATGGCGGCGGCCAGCTGGCGCCGCAGGCCCTCGAACCGCTCCTCACGACCGCTCGCTTCGCCGAGCAGCTCCCGGACCCGCCGCTCGCCGTAGTGGGCGTGGCGGTCCTCGTCCGCCAGGACGCCCGTCAGCGTGCGGGCGAACTTCGGGTTCACCGTCTCGTTGACGGCGTGCAGCAGCGCGAACACGTGACCGGCCATGCCCTCCATGAAGACGTTCACGGCCACGAATCCGAGCACGAAGTCGCCCCGATCCACCGGCTCGCATAGCGCCTGGGTGAAGCGGCGCAGCGCGGGGCTCGTGCGGGCCTGGATCTCCGCGTCCAGACCGCCTCGCGCCACGCCCAGGTCCAGCATGCGCTGGCGGAACACCTCCGCATGCCGCGCCTCGTCCAGCGCCTGGGTGGCCAGGAAGGCGCGGGTGGCGTCGTCCGGCGCCAGGCGCACCAGCCCGGAGGTGGCGTCCAGGGCGCAGCGTTCGAACGCCACCAGCTGGGCGGTGACGTCCAGGGCCGCCTCGCGCAGCGCCTCGTTGCCGAGCAGCGCTTCCGGCTCGCCCTCCCCGGGCAGGTGCCCGTACTCCGTGCCGAGCAGATAGCCCTGCGCCGCCGACTCGAGCCAGTGCTGGACGTCGTAACCGAGGGTTTCCTTCCCCATGCCGCTCCGTCACCGATCGGAGGCCCGAGGTGGCTGTACGCAAGCCGCGTGCCGACCCGGAGCGCCGTGGGCCACCGCGAGACGGCCCTGGTCCCGGGCTCGGTGTGCCGCGATGCCCACGGGCCTGTGTCCCGCTGCCCCACGGCCGCGATGCTGGCGGCTCGGCCCCGCCTCGGCGACCTTCCGGCCGCAGGAGGACGGCCATGACCTGGACCGTGCGGGACGTGATGCGGACGGAGGTGCGCACGGTGGATCCGGACGTGACGCTGCCGGACCTGGAGCGCCGCTTCGTGGCCCATCGCGTCTCGGGCTTCCCGGTGGTGCGGGACGGCCGCCTCGTGGGCATCGTGTCGCGATCCGATGTGGTGCGACAGCTCTCGGTGGAGCAGACGCGCGCCGAGTCCATCTCCGACTACTACCGGGAGGCCACCGGCGACTATCACCCGGAGCTCGACCTGGAGGAGATCGCCGAGCGCATCGGACGCCGTCTGGAGACCCTGCGCGTGGAGGAGCTGATGATTCCCGAGCTGATCACGGTGCGCCCCGACGCCTCGCTCCAGGAGGTGGCCCGGCTGCTGCTCGAGCACCGCATCCACCGCGCCCCCGTGACGGAGGACGAGCGCCTGGTCGGAATCGTCTCGAGCATGGACCTGGTGCGCCTCTTCGCCGAGGACCGCGTGAAGCCCGCGTGAGCCCCACGGCACGGGACTTGCTTCGAAGCGCGCCACCCCCGTCTCGTCCGGAGGAGGACCCATGCCGCCCAGCCCGACCTCGACCGCGCTGATCCGCTGGTTCGCCGATCTCGGCATGGACGACGTGCCCCAGGTAGGCGGCAAGAACGCCTCCCTGGGCGAGATGGTGCGCGAGCTGTCCAGCCGCGGCGTGCGCGTGCCCGATGGCTTCGCGGTGACCGCTCACGCCTACCGGACGTTCCTGGCGGGCGTCGGCCTCGATCGGGAGCTCGAAGCCATCCTGCGGAACTTCGATCCGAGCGACGTGGCGGAGCTGCGTCGGCGCGGAGCCCGGGCGCGTGACGCCATCCTCGCGGCGAGCCTTCCGCGGGAGCTCGAAGATGCCATCCGCGACGCCTACGCCAAGCTCACCGACGGCGCCGGCGACGTGGACGTGGCTGTGCGCAGCAGCGCCACCGCCGAGGACCTGCCCGACGCCAGCTTCGCCGGCCAGCAGGAGACCTACCTGAACGTCCACGGCGGCAGCGCGCTGCTCCAGGCCTGCCGGCGCTGCTTCGCCTCCCTCTATACCGACCGCGCCATCTCCTACCGCGCCCACAAGGGCTTCGACGCCGCCCAGATCGCGCTCTCGGTGGGCGTGCAGCGCATGGTCCGCTCCGACCTCGCCACCTCGGGCGTGATGTTCTCGCTGGACACCGAGAGCGGCTTCCGCGACGTGGTGCTGATCAACGCCGCCTACGGCCTGGGCGAGAACGTGGTCCAGGGCGTGGTCAATCCCGATGAATACACCGTCTTCAAGCCGGCGCTGAAGCAGGGCTTCCGCCCCATCGTGCGCCGCGAGCTGGGCAGCAAGGAAGTCAAGATGATTTATGACGAGGGGAGTTTGCGCGGGGTCCGCAACGTCGCCGTGCCGGCGGAGGACCGCGAGCGCTTCGCCCTCGACGAAGAGGAGGTGCTCACCCTGGCACGCTGGGCGTGCACCATCGAGGAGCACTACTCGGCGCGCCGAGGCGTCGACACGCCCATGGACATCGAGTGGGCCAAGGACGGGCGCGACGGCGAGCTCTTCATCGTGCAGGCGCGGCCGGAGACGGTGCACTCGCGTCGCGACCGCAACACGCTCGAGGTGCAGCGGCTCGCCCAGCGCGGGCGCGTGCTGGTGAGCGGACGTGCCATCGGAGAGCGCATCGCGGCGGGCCCGGCGCGCGTCATCCTGACCGCGAAGGAGCTCGACCGCTTCCGGCCCGGCGAGGTGCTCGTGACCGATAGCACCGATCCCGACTGGGAGCCGATCATGAAGCGCGCCGCCGCCATCGTGACCAACCGCGGCGGACGCACCTGCCACGCCGCCATCGTCGCCCGCGAGCTCGGGGTCGCCGCCATCGTGGGCGCGACCGGCGCCACCGAGGCCCTCCAGGACGGGCAGGACGTGACCGTCTCCTGCGCGGAAGGGGAGACGGGGCACGTCTACGAAGGCCGGCTTCCGGTGGAGACCGAGCACATCGACCTCCGTCGCTTCGCCCGGCCCAGCACCCGCATCCTGATGAACGTCGCCAACCCGGAGGAGGCGTTCGGGCTCTCGTTCCTCCCGAACGACGGGGTCGGCCTGGCCAGGCTCGAGTTCATCATCAACAACGCCGTGCGCATCCACCCCATGGCACTGGTCGCCTTCGAGCGCGTGGAGGACACCCAGGCGCGCCAGGAGATCGAGCGGCTCACGCGCGGCTATCCCGACAAGCCCTCCTACTTCGTCGACCGGCTGGCGGAGGGGGTGGCGACCATCGCGGCGGCCTTCCATCCGAAGGACGTGATCGTCCGCCTGAGCGACTTCAAGAGCAACGAGTACGCCAACCTGGTGGGTGGACGCAGCTTCGAGCCGGGGGAGGAGAACCCGATGATCGGGTTCCGAGGCGCGTCCCGCTACACGCACCCGCTTTACCGGGAGGGCTTCGCGCTCGAGTGCCGCGCCATGAAGAAGGTGCGCGACGAGATGGGGCTCGCGAACGTGAAGCTGATGATCCCCTTCTGCCGCACGCCGGAGGAGGGCCGCCGTGTCCAGACCGAGATGGCCCGGCACGGTCTGCGCCGCGGCGAGAACGGGCTCGAGATCTACGTCATGTGCGAGATCCCGAGCAACGTGTTGCGCGCGGACGAGTTCGCCGAGGTCTTCGACGGCTTCTCGATCGGCTCCAACGACCTGACCCAGCTGACCCTGGGCGTGGATCGGGACTCCGAGCTGCTGGCGCCGCTCTTCGACGAGCGCGATCCCGCCGTGCGCGAGATGGTGGCGATGGCCGTCCGTGCGGCCCAGGCCCACGGCCGCAAGATCGGCATCTGCGGCCAGGCTCCCAGTGACTTTCCGGAGTTCGCCGGCTTCCTGGTCGGGCTCGGCATCGACAGCATCTCGCTCAATCCCGACGCGGTGGTGAAGACCGGCGCCCACGTGCGCGAGCAGGAGGAGAAGCTCGCGGCCGTGGGCCGCAAGGAGGGGCCTGGCTAGGCCTCCTGGCCGCGCGCCACCAGCTGCACGAAGTCGGATTCGGTCAGGATCCCCACCAGCCGCTTGCCCTCCACCACCGGAAGGCAGCCGAGCTTGTGCGCCAGCATGAGCCGCGCCGCATCCCGCAGCGGCGTGTCCGGGGTCGTGGTGGTCACGTCGGTGGTCATCACGTCCTTCACCGACAGCATGGCGAGCATGCGCTGCTGGGCCACCTTGCCGTAGCCGAGCGTGCGTGCCAGGGCGCTGCGAAACAGATCGCGCTGGCTCACGACGCCCACCAGCTCCTCGCTGTCGTCGTCCAGCACGGGCATGTGGCGGATGCGCCCGAGGCTCATCACGTCGTCCGCGATGGTGAGCTTGTCGTTGCGACGCAGCGTGGCCACGTCCGCCGTCATCAGGTCTCGAACCAGCATGCTCCCCCCGAAAGGTCACGCCCGGTCGCCGCGGGCAATCTAGCTCCGGGGCGGCGCTCCGTCGAAGCCGCCGGACCCATTCGTGGGCGGCGGGGGGCGCCCCTCTCGATGGTCGTGGCTTGCCGCAGCCCGCCGGAGCTGGTTCCATGTCCCCCGGCATGGCGGGCGGCATCAAGCTGGAGGAGAGGCTCGACTTTCTCGCCATCGGCGAGGCAGACCTGGAGCTGCTGGCAGGCCTGCGGCCCCTGCTGGAGCGGCACGCCGACGAGTTCGTCGAGGCCTTCTACCGCCACCTGCTGAGCTTCGAGCAGACGCGTCGGCTGCTCTCGGACGCCCGGGTGAAGGAGCGCCTGCTGGGCAAGCAGCGCGAGTACCTGTTGAGCCTGGCCGGGCCACGCATCGACGAGAGCTACGTGGCGGACCGCAAGCGCATCGGGGAGGTGCACGAGCGCGTGGGGCTCGAGCCCCGCTGGTACCTGGGCGCCTACGCGCTCTACTTCAACCATCTGCTGCCGCGAATCTGCGAGAGACACGGCCAGGACCCGCCGCGCACCGAGCGCATCGTGGCCGCGCTCGTGAAGGTGCTCACGCTCGACGCGCAGCTCGCCATGGAGGCCTACATCGAGCGGCGGGAGGCGGAGCTCGAGCACCTGAACCGCGAGCTCGCCACCACCAGCCGGGGACTGGCGCGGGAGGTGGCGGTCGGTCACGAGTCGCTGCGACGCACCGAACGGCGCGCCCGCGCCGCGGAGGAGCTGGCCTCGGCGGCGACCCTGGTGGCGGGGCTCGCCCACGAGATCGGAACCCCCCTCGGCGTGATCCGCGGGCACGCGGAGGCGCTCGACGACGCCGTAGAGGGCGAGCGCCCCCGCTGGCGCCTGCGCACGATCCGCGAGCAGATCGACCGCATCTCGAGAATCATCCAGGCGCTCCTCAACATCGCGCGGCCGCGGGAGCAGATCCGCACCGACGTCTCGCTGGCGGAGAGCCTGGACCAGACCCTGGCCTTCGTCGCGGAGAAGCTGCGTGCCCGGAGCATCCAGGTGGAGCGAAGCTTCCAGCCGGTGGCGGCCGTGTCGGGCGACCCGGAGAAGCTCCAGCAGCTGTGGCTGAACCTGTTCCTGAACGCGGCGGACGCCATGCCCGAGGGCGGGCGGCTCGGCGTCACGCTCCGGCCCGACGGCCCCGGGCGGGCCGAGGTGCGGGTCTCCGACACGGGGGTCGGCATCGACCCGGAGGCGCGCGTCCGCGTCTTCGAGCCCTTCTACACCACCAAGGCACCCGGGCGCGGCAGCGGGCTGGGGCTGGTGGTCGCCCACGACATCGTCCTCGACCACGGCGGCCAGATCGAGCTGGAGAGCGAGATCGGCAGCGGCTCCAGCTTCCGCATCCTCCTCCCCATCCGGGAGCGGTGAGCGCTGCGGGCCATGCCCTGTGGCGGATCGCCCCATCCTGTGCATTCCTGTCCCAGTCGGGTGCGTCCCCGAGGCCCTGCGAAGCCGCCGCGGCTGGCACGCCTCGTGCTCCGGGAGGCCTCCATGACCGATCCGCGCTCGGTGCTCGTGGTGGACGACGAGGCTGCCATGCGGGAGATGGTGGTCTCCCTGCTCGAGGACGAAGGCCTGCGCGCCCAGGGGGCGGCGAGCGTCGACCAGGCCTTCGACGCCCTGCGCGAACGGGAGGTGGACGCCGTCCTCTCCGACATCCGGATGCCCGGCCAGAGCGGGCTCGACCTGCTGGGGCGGCTGCGCGAGGTGCGCCCCGAGACGCCGGTGATCCTGATGACGGCCTTCGGCAGCATCGACTCCGCCGTGGAGGCCATGCGTGCCGGCGCCTTCGACTACGTGACCAAGCCCTTCAAGCGTGACGAGCTGTTGGTGACCCTGGAGCGTGCCTTCGAGCGACGCGCCCTGGAGCAGGAAAACCGTCGCCTGCGCGCGGCCGTGGACCGCACCAGCGCCTTCGGCGACCTGATCGGCGCGAGCCCGGCCATGCGCGAGATCTTCGCCCTGATCCGCAAGATCGCCGACAGCCGCAGCAGCGTGCTCATCACCGGCGAGAGCGGCACCGGCAAGGAGATCGTGGCACGAACGATCCACTTCTCCGGGGCGCGCGCCTCGCGCACCTTCGTGCCCATCAACTGCACGGCGATCCCGGAGGGCCTGCTGGAGAGCGAGCTCTTCGGTCACGTGCGCGGCGCGTTCACCGGAGCCCACGCCTCCAAGCGCGGCCTCTTCGAGCAGGCCAACGGCGGCACGCTCTTCCTGGACGAGATCGGCGACATGGGCGTCGGTCTGCAGGGGAAGCTGCTGCGCGTGCTGCAGGACCGCGAGATCCGCGCCGTGGGCGGCACGCACTCGGTCAAGGTGGACGTTCGCATCATCGCGGCGACCCACCGGGACCTTCAGGAGGAGATCGCCGCGGGGCACTTCCGGCGCGATCTCTTCTACCGGCTCAACGTGATCCCCATCCACATTCCGCCGCTGCGGGAGCGGCCGGAGGACGTGCCGCCCCTGGCGGAGGCTTTCCTGTGCAAGCACGCGGGGCAAGGTACACCCCGGCGCCTCACACCCGCCGCGCTGGAGCGCCTGACCCAGTGCCGCTGGGAGGGCAACGCGCGCGAGCTCGAGAACGTGATCGAGCGGGCGCTGGCGCTCTCGGACTCCCCCCGGCTCGGCCCCGACGATCTGCCCCTGCCCGACGAGGGGGTGGAGGCGGAGCCCGAAGGGCTGCTGCGGGGAGCCGTGGAGCAGCGGCTCACGCTGGGCGAGCTCGAGGACCTCTACATCGAGCAGGTCCTGCGCGAGACCAGCGGCAACAAGGTGCAGGCCGCCCGCATCCTGGGAATCAACCGCCGCACGCTGTATCGGCGCGGGGAACGCTCTCGCCGACAGCTGGAGGAGAGAGCCTCGTGAGCCCGTTCCGAACCCTGCTCGTTCCCCTCGACTTCTCCGAACACTCGAACGCCGCGCTGGAGGTGGCCGCCGCCCTGGCCAAGGCGATGGGGGGGCGCGTGCACCTGCTGCACGCCTACGAGCTGCCGGTGGGCGTGACGGCGGCGTACGGCGTCGCCATTCCCGAGGCGGTGTGGACCGGCATGCGGGAGGCCGCGGCCACGCGGCTGCGGGAGGCGGCCCAGAAGCTCGAGGCGGCGGGCGTCCCCTGCGAGACGCACGTGGTGGCGTCCACGCCGGTGGAGGCGATCAACGAGCTGGCGGGCACGCTGCCGGCGGATCTGGTCGTGATGGGCACCCGGGGCCTCACCGGCCTCAAGCACGTGCTCCTGGGCAGCGTGGCCGAGCGCACGCTTCGCACCGCCCCGTGTCCGGTGCTCACGGTCAAGGGCAAGGACGACTGAGCGCAGGCGCGCCCGCCGACGGCTCCGTCGCGGCGCGACGGGCCGTACTGCGCGCGCTGGTAGCCGCGCCCGGCGAGGCCGGGCTCGATGCGGTGGCGGCCCGCGTGGCCGGGGCCGTAGCCGAGGCGGAGCCGGCGGACGTGCGCGCGCACTGGCGCGCGCGCTTCGCCGAAGCCATCCGCGAGGCCCGCTTCCTGCCCAACCTGCCCACGCTCTCCAACGCGGGCCGCTCCGGGCAGCTCGCCGCCTGCTTCGTGGTGGAGCCCGAGGACTCTCTGGACTCCATCTACCGCACGCTGCACCGGGCAGCGCGCATCCAGCAGGGCTCGGGCGGCTGCGGCATCCATCTCTCGAGGCTGCGTCCCCGGGACGCACCGATCGAGCACTCCGGAGGCGTCTCGCCCGGACCCGTGGCCTTCCTGGAGCTCTTCGCCCACTCGGCGCGGGTGAACGCGCGCGCCGGGCGCCGGCCGGGCGCCCACCTGGCCGTGCTGCGCGACGACCACCCCGACGTGCTGGACTTCGTGCGTGCCCGGCTGTGCGAGCCCGAGGCGCTGGCGGGCGTCGGGCTGGCCGTGGGCGTCAGCGACGCGCTGCTGGAGGCCGAGGCGCGAGGTGAATCCCATGCGCTGCACGATCCGCGCGACGGGCGGAGCCGGGGCAGCGTCCCCGCCCGGGAGCTGCTCGAGGCCATCGCCATCTCGATCCACGCCACCGGCGACCCCACCCTGCTGTTTCTCGACAGCATCGCGCGCGGCAATCCCGTGCCGCAGCTGGGCCGCATCGAGGCCACCAATCCCTGCGGTGAGCAGCCGCTGCTCCCCGGCGAGAGCTGCGTGCTCGGCTCGCTGCACCTCCCGGCCTTCCTGGAGGAGGACGGCACGCTCGCCACCACGCGACTCGCCGACGCCACGCGCGACGCGGTGCGCTTCCTGGACGACGTGATCGAGGTCAACGCCTGGCCGGACGACGCCATCGCCCACGCCACGCGCCGCACGCGCAAGGTGGGCCTCGGGGTGATGGGCTTCGCCGACGTCCTGCTGCTGCGTGGCGTGCCGTACGCCGATCACGAGGCGGAGCGCCTGGCCGGCGAGGTGCTGGGCGTGGTCGCCCCCGCCGCCCACGAGGCCACCCGGGCGCTGGCCCAGGAGCGTGACCCGTTCCCCGCCTGGCGCGGGGAGGGCCCGCGCCGACGCAACGCCGCGGTGCTGGCCATCGCGCCCACCGGCACCATCCGGCTGCTGGCGGGCTGCAGCGCCGGGCTCGAGCCCTTCCTCCAGCCCGTGCTGCGCGTGCGTACCCGCGACGGAGAGGCACGCTGGACGGATCGCTGGCTGGAGGCCTGGCTGGCCAAGCGCTGTCCGGACGTGGGCGAGGTGCTGGAGGCCCTGGAGCGGGAGTCCGCGAGCGACGCCCTCCCCGGCCTGGCGCCGCCCGACCGCGAGCTGCTGCGCCGGGCCTGGGAGGTGCCCGCCGAGCGGCAGATCGCGCTGCAGGCGCGCTTCCAGCGCGCGGTGGACGGGGCCGTCTCCAAGACCGTGCACGTGCCGGCGCACACCAGCCCGGAGGCGCTCCTGGGCTGGATCCGGCTGGCGCACCGCTCGGGCTGCAAGGGCGTGGCCTTCTTCCGTCGCACGGCGGAGGGCGCGTCCTCGGCTCGAGGGGAGTTCGACCTGGACCTCGCCGCCGCCTGCTGCCCGCTCTGAGCCTCGGGCACGGAGCTTGCTACGCGCGGAGGGTACGGTTCTGTTTCCGACGAAGGAGGACTCATGGCCAAGCAATCCGAGGAGCGGGTGCCCGCCCGGCGGCGCTCGCTCTGGGACATCGACCTGTTCGCGCCCTGGCGCCCGCTGCGGGAGCGGGGCTCGTCGCTGGAGAAGCTGCTCGAGGAGATGTGGGGGGAGCCGTCGCGCCTTCCGGGCGCGCTCCTGCCGGCCGTCGACGTCTCGGAAGACCCCAAGCACTACACGGTGACGGTGGAGCTTCCGGGCGTGAAGAAGGACGACGTGAGCGTGGAGATCCAGGAAGGGGTGCTCACGATCCGTGGCGAGAAGAAGAGCGAGCGCGAGGAGAAGAAGGAGCACCGGCGCTGGGTGGAGCGCTCCTTCGGCTCGTTCGCGCGCTCCTTCACCCTCCCGCCCGACGCGGATCCGGACCGGGTGGAGGCCTCGTTCGGCGACGGCGTGCTGACGCTGCAAATTGGGAAGAGCGAGGAGGCCAAGCCCCGCCAGATCGCCATCAAGGTCTGAGGCCGGTCGGGGCGCCCCGTGGGGCGTGGCGCCCCGACCGCGGCGGGACATGGGACTTCCGGCCCCAGCTCAGCGGCCGGCGGACTCCTTCTCGAGCAGGGAGATCAGATCGAAGCTCGAGATCAGCCCCAGCAGGCGGCCGTCCTCCACGACCAGGACCCGATGCACGCGCTGCCGGCGCAGCGTGCGCGCCACCTCGGGGATGGAGGCGTCCGCGGGCACGGAGATCACCGACGGGGTCATGGCGTCCTCTACGGTGAGCTGGCGCAGGCGATCCTGGAGGTCCGAGGGGGCCGCGCCCCAGTCGGGCCCGGAGAACTCCAGGTGCTCGCGGAAGTAGACCGGTTCGGCCGCGGCGGTCTCGTGTTCCTCTTCCACCGCTCGAAGCAGATCGTGGCTGGTGATGACGCCGGCCACGGTGCCGTCGTCGGTGACCACGGGGGCGCCGTGGATCTCCTCCTCCACGAACAGGCGGTGCACGTCCAAAAGCGGCGTCTCCGGGGACACGGTGAGAACGTGAGCCTGCATCACGTCACGGGCGCAGATCGCCATCGGGGCCTCCTTTCGGCGCACATGCCTTAGCACGAGACGTGCCAGCAGGCCCGTGCCGCTGGCGGCGGCGGCCCCGGCGCACGACCCTTGCTCCCGGAGCATGCCATGGCCGGGCCGAGCACGGAGAAGCTTCCGCCGGGGGTCCCCGAGGCGCTCGCGGACCCCGAGGCGCACCCCGAGGACCCGAGCGCGCGGAGCGGCGTGCACTGGGTCCAGACCCATCTGTCCCACGTCTTCCTCACCGGGGAGCGGGTGGTGAAGCTGCGCAAGGCCGTCGATCTCGGCTTCGTGGACTTCTCCAGCCGCGCCCTCCGCAACGCGGACTGTCTGCGGGAGGTAGCGCTCAACCGGCGCCTGGCTCCCGACGTCTACCTGGGTGTCGCGCCGATCCTGGCCCGCGGCGGGCGCCCGCGCGTGGGGCCGCTGGGCGAGACGCTGGCCGACCCGACGCTCGAGCATGCCGTGGTGATGCGGCGCCTGCCCGACGGTCGCGACGCCCTGAGTCTCCTCCTGGCCGGACGCCTGCGGGCTCGCCATCTGGACGCGATCGCGGAGCGGATCGCCGCGTTCCACGAGTCTGCCTGCCTGGGCCGGCCGGCGCCCTTCTCGCCCGAGGATTGGCTCGGCCGGCTCTGGCAGCCGGTGGCCGAGACGCTCGGGGCGCTCGCCCCGGGCACCGGGAGCGCCGTCGTCTCCGAGACGACGCGAGCGCGCGTGCTCCAGCGCGCCCGGAGCTTCTTCGAGCGCCACGCGGCGCGCTTCGAGGCCCGACGCCGCGCCGGACGCGCCGTCGACGGGCACGGCGACCTGCACCTCCAGCACGTGTGGTTCGAGACCGACGCGGCGGAGCCCCTGTTCATCGACTGCCTGGAGTTCCGGGAAGATCTGCGCCGCATCGACGCCGCGGCGGAGGTGGCCTTCCTGGCCATGGACCTGCACTATCGCGGACGCCGCCGCTTCGCGGAGCGCTTTCTGCGCCGCTACGCCGCCTGCAGCGACGACTTCGACCTCTACGGCGTCCTGGCCTACTTCGTGTGCTATCGGGCGGCGGTGCGCGCCAAGGTGGCAGCCTTCGCGGCGGGCGACCCGGAGATGGAGTCCGCCCAGCGCGAGGCCGCCGCGAAGAGCGCGGGGCGCCATCTCGCGCTGGCGGATCGTGCCCTGGTCCCGCCCGGCCCGGGGGCACTCGTGCTCATGAGCGGGATCGTGGGCACGGGCAAGAGCTCCGTCGCGGAGGTGCTGGCCGACGAGCTGGGCGGGGTCGTGATCGCCTCGGACCGGGTGCGCAAACGCATGGCGGGGCTCGCGCCCACCGAGCGGGGCCCG
>JBFGJV010000064.1:0-14892 GCA_041577015.1 Myxococcota bacterium | reverse complement strand
TGAAGATCACGCGCGCCTCGGCGTAGCGCTCGAGCGTATCGCTCCACACGTAGTAGTCGCGGAAGCGGCTGCCCGGCGGCGCGCGGCGGGCCCGCTGGAACCAGGGATGCCGGTCGGAAGTGTGGTTGATGACCAGCTCGGTGATGACGCGCAGTCCGCGCCGCTGGGCGGCGCGCAGGAAGGCGCGGAAGTCGCGCAGCGTGCCACAGGAGGGGTCGACGGCCGTGTAGTCGGCGATGTCGTAGCCGTCGTCGCGCAACGGCGAGGGGTAGAAGGGCAGCAGCCACAGCGCCGTGACGCCCAGGTCCTGCAGGTAGTCGAGCTTCGCGGTGAGGCCGCGCAGGTCGCCGATGCCGTCCCCGTCGCTGTCGTAGAAGGAGCGGACGCGCAGCTGGTAGATGACCGCGTCCTTGTACCAGTGCGGGTCGCTCATGCCCGCTCGGGGGGCGCCGGGACGTGGGGCCGCAGCACGTGCCCGGCCTTCTCGCGCGGATCGAGCCGCACGTAGTTGCGCTCGCCCCGCCACGTGTAGCGCTCGCCGCCGAGCAGGTCGTCCACCGGGAAGGCGTCCGCCTCCGACAGGCCCCAGGCCTCCAGCGGCACGTGCAGCATGGTCTCCTGGGTGTGGTGCGGGTCGAGGTTCACGGCCACGAGGAGGTCGTTGCCCGGCGCGCTCTTGCGGTAGCACAGCACCTGCTCGTTCTCGCTGGTCAGGAACTCCAGGTTCGCCAGCCGCTGCAGGGCGGGGTTCTCGCGCCGCAGACGATTGAGCAGCCGCAGGTCGTCCTTGATGTGGCCCGGCGCGTCCCAATCCCGGCTGCGGATCTCGTACTTCTCCGAGTGCAGGTACTCCTCGCTTCCCGGCCGCAGGGGCACGTTCTCGCACAGCTCGTAGCCGCTGTAGATGCCGTACACGGGACTGAGCGTCGCGGCCAGCAGCAGCCGGGCCCGGAACGCCGCTCGGCCCCCGGTCTGCAGGTACTCGTGGAGGATGTCGGGGGTATTCGCGAAGAAGTTGGGACGAAAGTACTCGGTCATGTCCGTCTGGGTGAGCTCGGTCAGGTACTCCCGGAGCTCCCAGGCCGTGTTCTTCCAGGTGAAGTAGGTGTAGGACTGGGTGAAGCCGAGCTTGGCGAGCCCCTTCATGCGCTTGGGCCGGGTGAAGGCCTCGGAGAGGAACACCGTCTCCGGGTGGGCGGCCTTCACGTCCGCGATCATCCACTCCCAGAAGGCGAGCGGCTTGGTGTGGGGGTTGTCGACGCGGAAGATCTGCACCCCGCGCTCGATCCAGAACAGCACCACGTCGCGGCAGGCGCGCCAGAGCGCCTCGCGGTCGTCGCACCAGAAGTTGAGCGGGTAGATGTCCTGGTACTTCTTGGGGGGATTCTCCGCGTAGCGGATCGTGCCGTCCGGCCGGACGTGGAACCACTGCGGATGCTCGCGCACCCAGGGGTGGTCGGGGGAGCACTGGAGCGCGTAGTCGAGGGCCACCTCCATGCTCAGGCTCTTCGCCGTCTGTACGAAGTGCTCGAAGTCGCGCAGCGTGCCCAGCTCGGGGTGGACGGCGGTGTGCCCCCCCTCGACGCCGCCGATGGCCCACGGGCTGCCCGGGTCGTTTGGCCCCGCCCCCGGCGTGTTGTTGGGGCCCTTGCGATGGGTGCGCCCGATGGGGTGGATCGGGGGCAGGTAGATCACCTCGAAGCCCAGCTCCGCCAGCTCCGGCAGGCGGCGTTCGGCGTCGGCGAAGGTGCCGTGGTGACCCGGCTCGCGCGCCTGGGAGCGGGGAAAGAGCTCGTACCACGCGCCGAACCCGGCGCGCACCGGATCGACCACCACCTCCAACACGACCTCGTGGCGGGTCAGGTCGGAGCCTTCGAGGGGGCGATGCAGCAGGCTCGCCAGCGGCTCGGAGAAGGCGACCTCGAGGCGCGCGTCCTCGGGCAGCGCGGCGTCGGCGAGGCGTGCGGCTGCGCGCTCGAGCTCGCGCTGCGCCGCACCCGTGGCACCGGCGCCGGGGGCGGCCGCGCGGCGGAGCAGGGCGGCGCCCTCGAGCAGCTCGCTCGCCACGTCCTGGCCCACGTCGATGCGCTTGCGGAGATCCTCGCGCCAGGTGCGCCAGGGATCGGGCCAGGCTTCCACCGCGTACCGCCAGCGCCCGATCCGGTCCAGCTCGAACGCGCCGAACCAGCGGTCGGCCTCGTAGCGGTAGCGGAGCGGGGCGTAGCGCCACTCGCGCTCCCCGGGGCCGCGGTAGGCGATCCGCGCGCCCAGCAGGTCGTGCCCGTCCTTGTAGACGTCCGCCTCGACCTCGAGCCGGTCGCCCACCAGACGCTTGATCGGGTGGCGCCCCGCGTCCACGCTCGGCGTCACGTGCTCGATCACGACGCGCGGGAGCTGCGGACCCGTGGGCCGAGCACTGGGGCGCCGCCGCGAGGAAGGGGATGCGCGCGTGTCCTTCATGGAAATCGCGGCCGCGATGGTAACATGCGGCCGGGGGGCACTCTAGGCCGCCGGGCCGCCGCACCATGTCGTTCCTCCGCTCGTTGATCGAGAGCGAGCTGCGCGATTTCGCGGATCTGGCGCTGGTGGCGCTGATCTTCTGGGTCCTGATCGCCTGGCTGCGTCGGACCCGCGCGCGATTCGCGCTGCTGGGTCTCTCGATCCTGGGGCTGGTCTACCTGCTGGCGCGGACCTTCGGCCTGCAGCTCACGGCCTGGATGCTCCAGGGCTTCTTCGCCGTCTTCGTGATCGTCCTGGTGGTGGTGTTCCAGGAGGACCTGCGGCGCCTGTTCGAGCAGATCGCGCTGCTGGGCCTGCGCCGCACGCCCCCCGCGCCGCCCTCCGGGGCCCTGGACGTGGTCGCCCGCGCCGTGGTGCGCATGGCCGGGACGCGCACGGGGGCCCTGCTGGTGCTGCCGGGACGCGAGCCCCTGGACCGGCACGTGGAGGGAGGCATCGCCCTGGACGCCAGCCTGAGCGAGCCCCTGCTGCTCAGCCTGTTCGACCCCCACTCCCCGGGCCACGACGGCGCCGTCATCGTCACGGGAGGCCGGGTGGCGCGCTTCGCCGTGCACCTGCCGCTCTCGAGCGACCGCCGCCAGCTCGGACCGGGCGGCACTCGGCACGCGGCGGCGCTCGGTCTGGCCGAGCGTACCGACGCGCTCTGTGTCGTGGTATCGGAGGAGCGCGGCACCGTCTCCGTCGCCCGGGAGGGGCGGCTCCGGGTGCTGCGCCGGCCCGAGGACGTGCTCGGGAACATGCGTCTGTTCCTCGACGAGACGGCGGCGTCGGCCGCGGCACCGTCCTCGCTGTGGCGCCGCGCAGCGGGGGGCTGGCGCGACGCCGTGGCGGCCCTGGGCGCCGCCCTCGTGGTCTGGCTGCTCGTCGTGCCGGGGGCCACGGTCACCGAGGTCACGCGGGCCGCGCCGGTCGTGGTGGAGAACCTGCCCGCGGGATGGGTGCTGGAGGGGGTCGATCCCGGGGAGGTCCAGCTCGTGTTGGAAGGTCGCCGCCGAGACCTGTTCTTCGGCGACCGCGGCGCCCTGGCGGTCCCCATCGATGCCCTGCTGGTGAAGCTCGGCCGTCGCACCTTCGAGATCGACCCGACCCAGGTGCGCCACCCACCGGACCTGCGGGTGCTGGCCGTGGAGCCCGATCGCGTGAAGCTGTCGGTGCGTCGCGAGGACGAGCAGGCGGTGGGCGCGGGGCCGGGCCGCTGAGCCCGAAGCCGACCCCTAGTCCTCCGGGTCGCCCAGATAGGTCTTGAGCGTCACGTTCCAGCTGGCGTCGTCGATGTGCCGGAGCAGCGCACGGTTCAGGGGCTCGCGCAGCTCGCTGCCGGGCGAGAGCACGAAGGCGTAGTCCTGGCGCTCCAGCGTGAAGGGGAGCATGCGCATCTCTCCCGACCACTGGCTCCGGATCAGGTGGCGCAGGATCGGCGCGTCGTAGACGACCGCGTCGGCGCGACCCTCCGCCACGGCGGCGAGCGCCTGCTCCGCGCTCTGGAATTCCTGGAAGCCGATGCCTTCGCGTTGCAGGTAGCGGGCGCTCGTGGTCCCGGGCACCGAGGCGACCCGGACCCGGGCCAGGTCGCGCGAGCTGCGAATGCTCGACTCGAGCTGCGACAAGGTCAAGGCGGAGGCGATTGCCGCCGTGAAGCCGGAGATCGTCACGATGCTGAAGAACATCCAGACCAGCGCCACGGCGCGTCCGCCGAACGTGCGCGGTGCCTTGTCGCCGTAACCCACGGTCGTCATGGTGACGGCGGCCCACCAGAAGCCGGATCCGATGCCCTGGGCCGTGCCGCCGCCGAACTGCTCGGCGTTGCGCCGGCGCTCGAGCAGCCAGACCACCAGGCCGGCCACCAGCAGCGCCACGACGAGCGCCCCGAGGGCGCTCAGGAAGGCGGGTGAGGCGATGCGCTCCAGTGCGCCGCGCCAGCCCGAGCCGGCACGCGCCGGAACGGCCGTTCCGAGTCCGGAGCTGAAGAACGGGTGGCTGAAGTCCAGGCTGGCCTCGCGTTCGGCCGTGACCGTGATGGCACCCAGGCCGGCCTGGGCGGTACCGGTTCGTACCGTCTCCAGCAGGGCGTCGAGCTCGTAGGCGCGCAACGAGAACGTCAGGCCCAGCTCGTCGGCCATCGCGCGCCACAGGTCCACCGCGACCCCGCTCCAGCTGCCGTCCGCCTCCTGGATCGCGAAGGGCGGTGCCTCCTTGATGGCGACCGCGAGCTCCGGCTCGGCGACGGCAGGCGCGGTCGCCGTCAGGGCGAGGACGAGAAGCAGCGCGTCGAATCGGCGCATGGGCGCCTCCCTTGGTGCCGGAGGATCAAGAGGGGACGTAGCGCTGAAAGAAGCTCTCCAGGGAGCGTCTGGCCACGCGTTCGGCCAGCTCGCGGAAGCGTTTCGTGCTCACCCGACCGCCCTCCTGGGCCAGCAGGCGCACCACGTCGTCCAGGCCCTGTTCCCCGTCGCTGGCCTTCTCGAGCTCGCGATCCAGGCGTCGCAGCACCCCCACGGCGCGGGCGGTGACGGCACCCGACGCCTCCCCCACCCGCAGCGCTTCGGCCTCGCGACCCCGCTCCCGCAGCCGCTTGAGCACCTTTTCGAAGCGCCGCCGGCTCATGGTGCGGGAGCGCACCAGCAGCTCCAGGGAGTAGAGCTCCGCCAGCCCCTCGACGATCCAGTCCCCGTCCTCGTCCGGGTGGATGCGGAGCACGGAGTGCACCAGCTCGTGCAGGACGGGACTCGTGCCGTCGTTGGTGATCATGGGCCGGCTCGCATGCACGTAGAGCGAGCGCGGCCCCGACAGTCCACCGCGCCACATGGGGTCGTTCGCCCCGACGAGGAGGAGTCGGTCCGGAAGCTCCCCCACCACGTCCCGCAGCTCGGGCAGCGTCCAGCGCAGCAGCGCCAGCAGATCCAGGCGGCGCAGGCCCTGGCCCACCGGTCCCGCCACGGCGACCTTGACCCCGGCCACCCGCTCCCGCACGACCCCGAGCTTGCCCGCCACGATCCAGCCCGTGGGACGGTCGAAGCGCCGCTCCGGGTGCTCGATCAGGAAGCTCCCGTCGGGCGCCCGGTCGTAGGGAGCCGCGATGGACCAGCCCTCGGGCAGCCGGAGACGCAGGCGGGCGCGCGACTCGGCCCCGCGCAGCAGGACCGACTTCGCCGGGGGCACCAGGTCGTCGCCGCGGAAGAGCGTCCAGTTGGCGGCGACGCGCGAGTCGTAGCTGCGCTCGTCGCGCAGGTGCTCGACGCGGAAGCGGTAGCGGAGCGTGCCGCCGGTACGCGGCGGAACCCACATCACCGAGTCGGCTTCGCTCGTGACCTCGCCGTCGCCGCGGAAGTCCAGATGCCGTTGCGGGTCGATCCGGAAGCGCAGCCAGCGCAGGCGATCGCTGCCCTTGCCGATGCGGATCGACACGCGCGCGACCTTCTCGGTGGGAACCAGGCGCGCTTCGTACGAGACGTCGAAGAACGAGCGGTCCGGCGCCTCCTGGGCGCCGGCGGCCGTCGCCGTCGTCAACAGCACCGCGAGCAGGGTCGCCGCCCCGTCACGCCCGATCACGTGCTCGCCCCGGAGGCGATGGCGCGACCCTGCGCGACGCGCTCCTCCACGGGTCGCGTACCCCCGGGCTCGGCGTCCACCGCGCGCAGACGCGGCAGCAGCCCGGCGCGGTTGGCAATCTGGATGGCGAGGCCCGGGCGCGCGTTCAGCTCCAGCACCACCGGACCGCGGCGCTCGTCCACCACCAGGTCGCATCCGACGTAGCCGAGCTCGGTCTGGTCGGCAGCGCGCACCGCGATCTCCAGCAGCTGCTCGAACTGCGGGATGGCACGGCCCACCACCGACTCGCCCGTATCCGGGTGCCTGGCCACCGGCTGGTTGCCCATGACCGCATGCGTCGTCACCCCACGGGCCAGGTCCACGCCGGCTCCGATCGCGCCCTGGTGGAGATTGGCGCGCCCCCCGGAGCGCCGCGTGGGCAGCCGGATCATGGCCATCACCGGGATGCCGCGGTAGCTGATCACGCGCACGTCCGGAACCCCTTCGAAGCAGATCTGCGCCAGCTCCGGGTGCACCTCCAGGCGCTCCTCCACCAGCACCTGGTCCGGCTGCCCGCCCAGGGCGTAGAGCCCCGAGATGATGCCCGAAGCGTGGTGCAACAGGTCGTCCATGCGCAACCAGCGTCCTCCCGAGCGCAGCAGGCGGTCCTCCTTCCGGTCCCAGATCACGAGGATGCCGTCGCCCTGGGCGCCGTGGGCCGGCTTGAGGACGAAGGAGCGATGGGCGGCCAGCTTGTCGGGGAGCGTACGCAGCTCGAACTGCTGCCGCGCCCCGGCCAGGAGCTCGGGCACCGGGATTCCTGCCCGGACGCAAAGACGCTTGGTCAGCAGCTTGTCGTCCACGCGCGGATAGAAGCGGCGCCGGTTCCACCGCAAGGTGTACTCGGCGTTGCGCCGGTTGATGCCGAGCACGCCCTGGCGACGCAGCGCGGTCAGGAGCTTCACGGACCCGCACCCTCCTCCGCCCGGGCGAAGGAGCGGAAGCGGATCAGGTCCGAGAGCCGATAGCCCGTGTAGGCGCCGATCAACACCAGCAGCCCCATCACGCAGACCACCAGCTCCGGGAAGCCGAACATGAGGTGCTGGGCCAGGCGACTCTGGAACACCGGGTACGCGGCGACGGCCACGAGCGTGGTGTAGGCCGCGCGCACCAGCGCTTCGCGCATGCCCTGCTCGGCCATCACGATGGAGAAGCGCTCGATCAGCATGGTCAGGATCACGATGGGAAACAGCACGCCCTCCAGCAGGTCGCGGACCTCGGCGCTGCGTCCCGCGAGCGCCAGGGCCGTCACCGCCAGGATCACCAGGCACAGCAGGATGGACAGCCGGGGCACGAGCAGCAGGCGCAGCCGCTCCAGCGCCACGCGCCCGAAGATGCCGATCGCGAGCACCGCGCCGACCATGGCGAGGCCGATGCCCAGGGAGGTCTGGCGCAAGGCCAGCGCCACCAGGATCGGCATGAAGGTGCCGAAGGTGGGCACCCCGATCATGTTTCGGAACAGGGCGACGATCAGCGCGCCCAGGGGCAGCACCAGCAGCACGCGCATCACGCTCTGCGTGCGCACCGGCAGCCGGTAGAGCGAGAGGCCGGAGAGCAGCGGGCTCGGGGGCAGCATCATCATCGTCAGCTCTTCGGGACGAAGCTGCTGGCGCAGCGCGTCGTACCGGTGCGCCAGGGCCCGGACGCCGGTGGCTCGCACGGCGTCCAGGGTTCCCGTCTGGAGCACCAGCCGATCGGCCGGCTTGCGGCCGAGGAAGCCATCGGTGGGCGAGAGCGGCGTCCAGCCCTCGCCGACCCAGGCCTCCACCCAGGCGGTGGGGCGAGGCTCCGCGTTCCGGCGCAGCTGGAGGCCCAGCACCGGGCGGGCGGGAATGCCCGCCGTGCGCAGCAGCGTCACCAGCAGCCGCGCCTTGCCCTCCTCGTTGCCCTCCCGCGTGGCCAGGGTCAGGAAGGCGTCGTCGCCGCCCGTGGGCACCGTCGCAATCTCGTCGGTGACGAAGGCGAAGATGGTGCGCACCCGACCCACCGGGTCGTCCAGGGGCGGAAGCGTCAGCGACTCCAGCACGTCCCGCATCTCCGGCGCGTAGGAGGGGAAGTCCGCCGTGGAGCCTCCGAACTCGGTGGCGATCTTCTCCGGGGGCGGCGCGGCGGGATCCTCCGAGGGCGCCGCCTCCACCTCGGAGAGCTGGACGCGGAAGCCGTGCACGATCTCGTGCACGCCCTGGAAACGCCCGCTCCACACGCCGACCCGCTGTCCGCCTTCGCTGCGGATGCTGAACACGAGACGATCGGAGACCGAGCGCTCGTCGAAGACCACCTGCCCCGGCCCCGACGTGGGCAGGGGAGCCTGGACGCTGCCCCGTCGGCCGGTCCCCCGCGCCGTCACGGTGAGCTCCACGCGCCACAGACCCTCGGGATCCGAGGGCAGCATGGGGAGCCCGAGCAGCCACGCCTTCCACACGAAGACGGCGCCCCCCAGCAGGAGCAACGCGAGACCGGTGTACCAGGCGGCTCGATTCACGGGGGGTCCGACGGCCTACTCGGGTCTCTCGTCCAGTTCGACGGGCACCGCCTCCTCGGCGGCGGTGCCGCGGTCACCCGCCTCCACGTCGTCGGAGGCCAGCACCGTGCCTTCCGAGGCATCCGGCTCGATGCCGATGTGGAAGGCGGCATAGCCCGGGATCACCACCTGGTCCACGGCCTTCCCGATCACGCGGCCGCGCTGGGGGGCGCGAACCACCGCCCGCTCGCTGGACAGGGGATCGATCACGATGCCGAGCACCTCGCCCGTGGCGACCACGTCGCCCAGGGAGATCCGGGAGCGCAGGATGCCCCCGTCGTCCACCCGCACCCACCGCGAGCGGTAGTAGACCCGCTGTCGGCCCCGGATCCAGGGGCCGCCCTCGTCCACCATGCCGAGGGAGCGCATCACGCTCTTGACCCCGGCCACGCCCCGCTCCACCTCCTCGCGCTGGAAGCGCGTCGGCTCGCCGGCCTCGTAGGTGATGGCCGGGATCGACACCAGGCTGGCCGACCGGCGCAGGGTTCCGAGTTGACCGATGGAGTGCACGACGATCTCGGCCCCGAACGCCTGGGCGAGGTCGGCGATCTTCGGATCGCGCAGGTCGGCCCGGACCTGCGGGAGGTTGGTGCGGTGGAAGGAGCCGGTGTGCAGATCCACCAGCGCGTCGCAGTGCCGGATCACGCCGTCGAAGAGGCCGTGGGCGATGCGCGAGGCCGAGCTGCCGCGCGGATTGCCGGGGAAGAAACGGTTCAGATCGCGGCGGTCGGGCAGGTAGCGCGAGCCGCGGCGGAATCCGTGCAGGTTCACCACGGGTACGCTCAGGAGGGTGCCGGCCAGCTCGAGAGGCTGCGTCTCCTCGATCACCTGGCGCACGATCTCGACGCCGTTCACCTCGTCGCCGTGGATGCCGGCGGTGAGACACAGCGAGGGGCCCGGGCGCGCGCCGCGGGTGACGAGGACGGGCGTCGGGAGCGCCGCGCCCATGAACGATTCGCTGGCCAGGAGCGACAGCGTGAGCGTCTGCCCCGGGACCACCACCTTTCCCAGCACGTGGAGCGGCGGCCATTCCTCCGCTGCCGCGGAGATGGCGGCGGTAGCGAGGGCGAGCGTGAGCAGGACGGCGCGCATGGCTGGGAGGCTAGCACCGCAACGCGTCAGGATTTCGCCGCTTCGCCCTGCGCGCGCAGTGCCTCCTCCACCGCCTCCGCGCGCGCGCGGCCTCGCGCCAGCTCCGCCTCGAGCCGGGCGCGCGTCGCTTCGTCCTTCACGGACCGGAGCTCCCGCTCCAGGTCGGCGATGCGCTGCGCGAGCTCGGTCTGCTCGGCTCGCAGCGTCTCCACCTCTCCCGCGAGCGCCGCCTTGTCGAAGATGCGCTCCTCGGGCGCGGTCTTCTCGGCGACACGGGGCGGTGCGACGGGCGTCGGGATCATGCGCACGTCTTCGGCAAGCCGGCGCTGGTTCATGAACGTGGGCGAGACGATCTCGATGCCGGCTCCGTGGAGAACGTCGAGAACGCGGGTGCGAAGCCGCGAGCGCGCGGTCAGGATCTGCTGGACGTCGGGCAGGAATCCCGCCGCGCGGTAGGTGACCGAGAAATCGCCCAGCTCCAGCACCTGGACGAAGGGCTCCTGGAGCTCCGCCTGCTCGGCCGCCTGCTTGAGCAGGGGCTCGACCCTCGCGTGGGCGACGTCGTAGCCCAGCGAGAGGGTCGCCGAGACGATGGTGCCCGAGGCCCGCACCACGGCGACGGGGTGCGTGACCAGGTAGAGGTTGGGGAGCGTGGTGAGGTCTCGGTCCTCGGTCTGGATCTCGGTGTGGAACAGACCGCGCTCGGACACGCGCCCGAAATGACCCTCCACGCGCACGAAGTCCCCCGGCTTGAAGTTGCCCACGGCCCTGAGCATCAGGCCCGCCATGGCGTTGGAGACGAACGTCGTGGAGGAGAAGGCGATCACGCCGGTCAGGACCACACCCAGCAGGCTCAGCAGCTGGCCGCGCGTGGTGTCGCTCACGGGGAGCGTCAGGATGGCGAGGACGAGGGCGACCGCCGTAGCGATGGCCATGATCAGCTGCCGGGCCACGCGCCACTCGCCCGCATGCGCACGGGTGGTCAGGAGGCGGTGGCCGAGCGCGAGGGCGAGCGCGCTGCCCACCACGACCGCGAGCACCGGGATCCAGCGTCGCGTCTCCGCGCCCAGGATGGCTTCGAGGTCCACCGGCGCCCCGCTCAGTGCGACGGCATGGATGCGTCGTCGCTGCAGCGTCTCCCGCCCACCTGGAGGACGGCGACGTACTTCTCGGGGCGGCGGTCCAGATCGAGCCCCACGGCCAGGCCGAGCCCGCCGACCAGCAGCCCGGGGAGGCGGCGAGTCGATCGAACCAAGACACCCTCCCAAACGGCGGCGCATAGCCTAGAGACCCCGCCGCCCGGCGCAAGCTACAATCGATCATTCGGGAGCCGCCATGCGCGACTGGATCCTCGACCGGCTCCGGGACCGCCCGGCCTGGATGAACCTCCTGCTGCTCTTCTGCGCGTACATGACCTTCGTGTACGTGCCGTGGGATCTGTTCGTGAAGCCCGTGGCCCGGGACGAGGAGGCGTGGTTCGGCTTCCTGGTCCACGGCTGGGCGGCCAAGGCGACGGCGCCGCTGCACTGGGCGATCTACGCGGCGGCCACCTATGGCTTCTGGCAGATGCGTCCCTGGATGTGGCCCTGGGCTTCGGTCTACGCCGGCTACGTGGCAGCGAGCGGCGTCATCTGGGCGCTCCTGCACGTGGAGGGCGCCTCGGGGACCGCGCTCGCCACGGTCTCCTTCGTGGCCATGGGCGCGCTGGCCGTGGCGCTGTGGCGGGCACGAGAGGCCTTCCGAGGTGCGCCGGGCTCGCTGCGCGAACGCACCGGCGAGTGGGCGGTGGTGACCGGGGCCTCCGCGGGCATCGGCGAGGCCTTCGCCCGCGCCCTGGCCCGGGAGGGCTTTTCCCTCGTCCTGGCCGCGCGCCGCGAGGAGCGCCTTCGGCGCCTCGCCGACGAGCTCGAGAAGGTGCACCCCATCGCTACGCGCGTCGTGGCCGCGGATCTGGCCGCACCCGACGGCGTCGAGCTCCTGGCTCGACGCGTGGCCGACCTGGAGGTGGGGCTGCTGGTGAACAATGCCGGCTTCGGCTTCCAGGGCAGCTTCCACAAGCAGGACGCCGGCCGGCTGCGCGAGATGATCCAGCTCAACTGCGTTGCCCCCGTGCTCCTGACCCGCGCCCTGGTGCCGGCGATGCAGGCGCGCGCCCGCGGCGCCGTCATCTTCGTGGGCTCGGCGGCGGGCCTCCAGCCGCTGCCGCTCGATGCGGTCTACGCCGCCACCAAGGCCTTCGACGGCTTCCTGGGCGAGGCGCTGTGGGCGGAGCTGCGCGGCAGCGGTGTGGACGTCCTGGTGCTCCAGCCGGGCTCCACCGCGACGGAGTTCCAGCGCGTGGCCGGCGAGATCCCGCACGCCGGCGAGCCGCCCGAAGCGGTGGTGGCCCTGGCGCTGGAGCGGCTGGGTCGCCAGCCCGCGGTGATCTCCGGCTGGTGGAACTGGCTGCGCGGCAACGCCGGCGCCCGCCTGCTGCCGCGCTCGCTGCTGGTGCTGCTGGCGGGTCGGGTGATGGAGCGCCAGACGCCCCCCGAGATGCGCTGACTAGATGGGGCAGACCAGGTTGCCCAGGCGCTCCGAGAGCCGCGCGTTCTCCCGGTAGTCGATGGGCAGGACCACGAGCGCGGGCCGATCCGCGGCGAAGGCCTTCTCCAGCGCGCCCCGCAGGTCCCGCGAGCGCTCCACGCGGGTTCCCGCCCAGCCGAAAGACTCCGCCAGGGCGACGAAGTCCGGGTTGTCGAACGAGAGGTCGGTGTGGCGCCCGAACTCGGTGTCCTGCTTCCAGGAAATCAGTCCGTAGCCCCCGTCCTCCCACACCAGCACCACGATGCGCGTGCCGAGCCTCCGGGCGGTCTCCATCTCCTGGACGTTCATCAGGAAGCCGCCGTCCCCGCAGATCGCCAGCACTCGGCGCTCGGGGTGGATCAGCTTGGCGGCGATGGCGCCCGGCAGGGCGAAGCCCATCGAGCAGAAACCGTTGGAGATCAGGCAGGTGTTCGGCTCGTCGCAGTGGTAGTGACGCGCGATCCACATCTTGTGGGCCCCCACGTCGGAGAGCAGTACGTCGCGGGGCCCCATCACGTGGCGCACGTCCCAGAGCACCTTCTGGGGGCGGATGGCGCCGGTGGTGTCGTCGTCGCGGTGCGCAGCGAACTCCGTGGACATCTCCTGGTGCAGCGCGCGTTGCTGGGCCAGGTCGAAGCGGGGCTTGGGCTCCAGGGCCGCCCAGCGCTCGTTCAGCATCCACAGCGCATGCGCGACGTCGCCGACGATCTCCACCTCCACGCGGTAGTGGTGGTCGATCTCGGCGGGCAGGAAGTCGATGTGCACGATCCGCTTGTCGGCGTCGGGGTTCCAGAGTCGAGGGTGGTATTCGACCATGTCGTAGCCGAGCGTGATCACGAGGTCCGCGGCCTCGATGGCATAGGTGACCAGGTCCCGCGCCTGGAGGCCGATGGTGAACAGCGAATAGGGCGCGTGGCGGTCCACGCAGCCCTTGGCCATGAAGGTGCCGATCACGCCGATCCCGGTGTGCTCGCAGAAGCGGCGCAGCTGCCGGCTCGCCCGGCGGCGGATGGTGCCGTTTCCGGCCAGGATCACCGGGCGTCGCGCCTCGCGGATGGCGTCGAAGGCCCGGTCCACGATGCGATCGTCGGGCACCGGACGCCGCGGGCGCTCGGGACGGATCGGCTCCGTCTCGGCTTGCTGTGCCGCGACGTCCTCGGGAAGCTCGACGTGGCAGGCGCCGGGCTTCTCGGTGGTGGCGAGCTTGAAGGCCTTGCGCACCACCTCGGGAATGTTGCTGGCGTTGTCCAGGGACCACGCCCACTTCGTCAGCGGCTCGTACATGCCCACGACGTCGATGTTCTGGTGGCTCTCCTTGTGCAGGCGCCGGCTGTCGGCCTGGCCGGTGATCACCAGCAGGGGCGAGCGGTCGAGGTTGGCGTCGGCGACGCCGGTCACGAGGTTGGTGGCGCCCGGCCCCAGCGTGCCCAGGCACACCCCCGGCTCGCCGGTCAGGCGGCCGTGCACGTCGGCCATGAACGCCGCCCCCTGCTCGTGACGGGTCAGCAGGAACTCGATGGGGGAGTCCTCGAGGGAGAGCATCAGGTCGGCGTTCTCCTCGCCGGGAACGCCGAACACCCAACGCACGCCCTCCGTCTCCAGACAACGCACGAAGAGATCCGAAGCCTTGCGACGCGCCATGACTTCCTCCGGAGGCGGGAAACCGCACGCTCTTCACCGGGAGCATAGGCTGGCGCGCGGGATGCGCGCCCGGGGCGGGCCGTGGCGTCCCCGTGCGGGCCGGGTCAAGAAGGTCCCGGCGTCGGTCGATCCATCGGGGGGCGATTCAGGGGGCCATGGATGGTCGAGCGGCGCCAGCCCCGGGTGAAGAAGCGCATGACGTGCGAGATCGTCGTGGAAGGCCGGCGTCAGCTGGGCATCGTGCGCGACATCTCGGCGGGCGGTCTCTTCGTGCAGACCCAGGCGCATCTCACGCCCGGCCAGGTCGTGGACGTCCACCTGCCCGACCTGGGCGGTCGCGGACCGCTCCAGGTTCGCGCCCGGGTCGTGCGACAGAAGCGGGTCCCCCCTCAGCTGGTCGGGGTCGCCGGCGGAGGGATCGGACTCCGGGTGCTGGACGCATCCCCGGCGTTTCGCGGCTTCGCGGAGGGCGCGCGGCCCCTGCTGGAGCCGGCGGAGGAGGCGGCCCCGGAGCCTGCGCGTGAGCAGGACGCCCCCGCGTCCCCCCGCTTCCACGTCCGGGTCAAGCAGAGCGCGGGTCCGCGCTCGCGTACCGTCACGACGGCCGCTGCCTCCGCGCAGGAGGCGGAGCAGGCGGTGCTGGGCGAGCTCGGCCCCGGCTGGGAGGTGGTCGAGACCGGCCGCGCCTGAGGCGGCCGGGCCTGGGGCTTTACCCCGGGGCCCTGCGCTCCTGCGACACCTCGGCGCCCAGGCGGGCCACCCACTATCATGCAAGCGCTCCTCCTGGTCGCCGGTCTTGGCTGCGGCGTCTACGCGGCCTGCGAGATCGGTCTCCTCGCCGCACGGGCGACGCAGGGCCCGTCGCTCGCCGCGCACGATCCGCGCACCGGGCGTCGGCTCACGCTGAGGCGGGATCGGCGTCGGGGCGGCCGCCGGGCCGCCGATCGGCGCCGCGCCGGCGGCGC
>JBFGJV010000063.1:0-15001 GCA_041577015.1 Myxococcota bacterium | reverse complement strand
GGTGCGGGCCGACTTGCGCAACCAGATCGGTCAACGCACGTTGACGGAGGTGGTGACGGACGCACGGGCGGAGATCATGGAGGCCACGACCTCCGCCAGCCGGGACGAGCTCGCGGCCTACGGCATCGAGGTGCGCGACGTGCGGATCAATCGCACCGAGCTGCCGCCCGAGACGGAGAAGAAGGTGTACGATCGTATGCGCTCGGACCGGCAGGCGCTGGCCGCGAAGTACCGGGCGGAGGGGCAGGAGCTCGCCGAGGGCATCCGTGCCGAGGCGGACCGCCGCGCCGAGGTGATCCGCGCCGAGGGCCGCAAGCAGTCGTCCATCCTGCGCGGCGAGGGCGACGCGAAGGCGGCCCGCATCTACGCCAGCGCGCATAACTCGGCCCCCGAGTTCTACGGCTTCACGCGTCGACTCGAGGCCTACCGCAAGAGCATCGGGAAGCACACGACTCTGGTGCTGCCGCCCGACAACGAGTTCTTCGAGCTGTTCGCGTCGCCCGATGCCAGGCGTCGTTAGCGCGGCACGCGTAGCAGGCGCCAGACGCCGAGGCCGGTGAAGGCCGCGAGGGTCGCCCAGGCCGTCACGGCCGGTGACGTGAGGCCCTGGCGGGCGAAGGTCGCGCCATACTGCCGCGCGAGGTAGAACAGGAACAGGAGGACGACGCCGTGGAGGGCGGGGCGGGCGAGGCTTCGGGTCTGCTCCACGCGCAGGCCCAGGGGCACCGCCAACAAGGCGAACACGAAGGCGGTGAACGGATCGCTCAGCCGCTCGTGCAGCAGCGCCCGCGCCCGCACGACGCCCACGCCGTTCGGCGGTCGCGACTCCAGATACTCTCTCAGGTCCCGGATGGAGAGGTCGGCAACCTTGGCCTGGAACAAGGTCTGGTCCGGCTCCGCGGAGAGCGCGAGGCGAGCCTCGTCGCGCTTCTCCCAGGTGGACGGCTGCGTCGGCCGCTCCGGGTCGAACTCCCGCAGCGTCACCGCGAACAGGAGCCAGTCTCCGGACTCCTCGATCTCCGCCCGATCGGCCTCGGTGATGCGGATCAGCCGACCCCGATCATCGAGCTCGAAGACCGCAACGCCGCGCAGCGACCGTGTCTCCGGATCGTCGCCCTGGACGTTGTAGAGGAAGCGTCCGCGATGATACCAGAACGAGCCGTGCCGAAAGGCGACCTCGGCGCTATCGCCGCGCTCGTGACGTTGCAGCATCCGGTTGACCCGGATCAGCAGGGTCTCGTTCAGCAAGAGGGCGGCGAACGAGATCGTGGCCGCAGCGAGCAGCACGGCGCCCGCCGGCCGCAGCGGCGAGATCCCGCCCGCCTTCATGGCGATCACTTCCGCGCGCCGCGCGGCCAGGCCGAGCGCCACGAAGGCGCCGACGAAGGCCGCCATCGGGATCAGATAGGCCAGATACTCGGACGGTACGAAGAGCGCGACGGACAGCAGCGCTCCACGCAGCCCGTCCGGATGCTCCACGAGATCGTCGAGACGCAGCAGCGTGTCCACCACGGTCACGGCCAGGAGGAGCAGGAGCAGCGCGGTCCCGAACAGGACGAGGAACTGTCGCAGGAAGTGACGCGACAGGATGCTCACGCGGAAGAGGCTAGCATTGCGCGTCGCGCGGGGTAGCGCCTCGCTGGAGAAGCCGCCCGAGCAAGCGGTGCTCACGATCGGAAACTTCGACGGGCTCCACGTGGGGCACCTCTCGATCGTGAAGACGGTGGTGGAGCGGGCGAGGGCGCTGCGCGGGGAGGCGGTCGTCTACACCTTCGATCCCCATCCCAGGAAGGTGCTGCACCCGGATCGGGCCCCCGGCCTGCTCACGACGCTGGAGCAGAAGCTGGAGCTCCTGGCCGGGCAGGGCATCGACCTCGTGGTCGTCGAGGAGTTCTCCCAGGCCTTCGCCAGCACCCCCCCCGAGCGCTTCGTGCGCGAGTACGTGCACGAACGGATCCGACCCCAGGAGGTGTACGTGGGCTACGACTTCCACTTCGGGCGGGATCGCGAAGGCTCCATGCGCGAGCTCACCGAGGTGGGCCCGCGGCTGGGCTTCGCGGTGACGATCATTCCCGAGGTGACCGTTGGCGGCCGCGACGTGAACTCCACGCGCATTCGCGATCTGCTCGCCGAGGGCGCGGTGGAGGAGGCCTCCCGGCTGCTGGGCCGCCCCTATCCGATCCGCGGGCGCGTCGTGGAGGGGGATCGACGCGGACAGGGCCTGGGCTTTCCCACCGCCAATCTGGAGCCCGAGAACGAGGTGCTGCCCGCGGTCGGGGTCTACGCCGGACGCGTGCGGCTGCTCGAGGGCTCGTCGGGGAAGCCCGAGGCCGGCCCGCACCCCGCGGTGGTGAATCTGGGGCGGCGCCCCACCTTCGCCGCGGGCCACGCGATCGTGCCGGAGGCCCACCTGCTCGAGTTCCAGGGTGACCTCTACGGGCGGCGGGTGGAGCTCGCCTTCGTGGCCCGCCTGCGTGACGAGCGCCGCTTCCCGGACGCCGCCGCGCTGCGCAGCCAGATCGCCCGCGATGCCGCCCAGGCGCGGCGGGTGCTCGGTCTCTCGTGAGCGCCCCCCGCGCGTCCGCACGGCCGCGGCGCGCGCCCTGGCGGGACGCGCGGGTCTGGATCGGCGTGGCCGTCACGGTGGGGACGCTGTGGCTGGCGCTGCGGGGCGTCTCGTTCCGCGAGGTCGGTCGGGAGCTGGGACGCGCCAACCTGCCGCTGCTGCTGGGCGTCTCGGTTCCCGCCTACGTGGCCATGATCTGGCTCCGGGCGCTGCGCTGGCGCCATCTGACCGATGCGGTCCAGCCCATCGCGCGCGGCCCGCTGTTCCGCGCCACGTCCATCGGGTTCATGGCCAACAACCTCTTCCCGCTCCGGGTCGGCGAGATCGTTCGCGCCTGGTACCTGGCGCGGGAGTCCGGCGGGCGCGCGGCGCCGCTCTTCGGGACCGTGGTGCTGGAACGGGTGCTCGACGCCCTGGTGGTAATCGGGCTCGCCGTGGCCCTGTTCGGCTTCCGGGGCGGCGGGGAGGGATCGGAGCGAGCCCTGGCCGTGGGCGTCCCCCTGGTGCTGGCGGCCCTGGTGCCGATCGGGGTGGTCGTCCTGCTGCGGATTGCACCCCACTGGACGATCGGCCGGGTCGGGCGCGTTGCCGGGGTGGTTCTCCCCCGGCGGCTCACCTCCAGCCTGGAGGATCTGCTGCATCGCATCGCGGAGGGGCTGGCGTCCCTGCAGGGAGGCCGCCATCTCTTCTGGGTTGGCCTCCACTCGTCGAGCATCTGGCTGGTGCTGTCCCCGATTCCGTTCGTGGTGGGCCTGCTGGCGCTCGGCATCGATCTGGGCAGCCCGGAGCGGCTGCTGGCCGCCTCCTACGTGACCCTGGTGGCGGTGGGGGTGGCGGTGGCGGTGCCTTCCGCGCCCGGCTTCTTCGGCCCCTTCCACTGGGCCTGCCGCGAGGCCCTGACCCGCTTCGGCGTCTCCCCCGAGCTGGCCGTGGCGGTGGGGACCCTGGTCCACGCCGTCTTCTGGGTGACCGTCACCACGATGGGGCTGGTCGTGCTCTGGAGCCACTCCACCCGCCTCGAGGATCTTTCCGGCGCCGCCAGCGATGCGCCCGGTAAAGATCCTTCTGCCCATCGCCGATAACCCTGCGAGATCCAAAGGTTTCGCCGAGCGGCAGCGCAGCCGCGAAACCACCCGTCGCGCGGGCGTTCTTCGCGCCGGGGGGGAGCGGCAGCTGCGGCGAGGCGTGTAGCAGGCCGGGAGAGCGAAGGCGGTGAACGAGCGCATCGGGGAGCTGCTGGTCAAGGAGAACCTGCTCAGCGCGGAGCAGCTGCGGCAGGCGCGCGAGGAGGCGCGGACCAGCCGGCAACGGCTGGGCGCGCAGATCACCAAGCTCGGCTATCTGGAGGAGACCGAGCTCACCGATTTCGTCGCCAAGCAGTATGGCGTCCCGACCATCGATCTCGACGAGTTCGAGATCGATTCCGGGGTCATCAAGCTCGTTCCCGAGGAGGTGGCACTCAAGCACACCGTGATCCCGGTGAACCGGGCGGGCTCGACCCTGGTACTCGCCACCTCCGACCCCTCCAACATCTTCGCCATCGACGACATCAAGTTCCTCACCGGGTACAACATCGAGGTGGTGGTCGCCTCGGAGGAGGCGATCAAGCGGGCCATCGACCGCTACTACGATCAGTCCTCCTCCCTGGCCTCCGTGATGTCCGACTTCGACGTCGACGACCTCGAGGTGGTCACCGACGAGGATGACATCGACGTCTCCGAGCTGGCGCGGGAGTCCGAGGACGCCCCGGTCGTCAAGCTCGTGAACCTGATCCTGACCGACGCGGTCAAGCGCAGCGCTTCGGACATCCACATCGAGCCCTACGAGAAGGAATTTCGCGTCCGCTACCGGATCGACGGGGCTCTCTACGAGGTGATGAAGCCGCCCCTCAAGCTGCGCAACGCCATCACCTCGCGGCTCAAGATCATGTCCGAGCTGGACATCGCGGAGCGTCGGCTGCCCCAGGACGGGCGCATCAAGCTCAAGATGGGGCGAGGACGCGAGATGGACTTCCGCGTCTCCACGCTGCCGACCTTGTTCGGCGAGAAGGTGGTGCTGCGTCTCCTGGACAAGTCGAACCTGCAGCTCGACATGACCAAACTGGGCTTCGAGCCCGCACAGATCGAGGTCTTCCAGGACTGCATCCACCGGCCCTACGGCATGGTGCTGGTGACCGGGCCCACCGGCTCGGGAAAGACGACCACGCTCTACTCGGCGCTCTCGGAGCTCAACAAGACCACCGAGAACATCTCCACCGCGGAGGATCCCGTCGAGTTCAACCTCGCGGGCATCAACCAGGTCCAGATGCACGACGACATCGGGCTGAACTTCGCGGCATCGCTGCGCTCCTTCCTGCGTCAGGACCCCGACATCATCATGGTCGGTGAGATCCGCGACTTCGAGACCGCGGAGATCGCGGTGAAGGCCGCCCTCACCGGTCACCTCGTCCTCTCCACCCTGCATACGAACGACGCGCCGTCCACGGTGAACCGTCTGCTCAACATGGGCATCGAGCCCTTCCTGGTCGCCTCGTCGGTCAACTGCATCGTGGCCCAGCGCCTCGCGCGCCAGGTTTGCGAGGACTGCAAGGAGAAGGACAACGACGTCACCCAGGAGGCGTTGCTGGATGCCGGCCTCTCCAAGGAGGAAGTCGCCAGCCTGACGCCGATCCGGGGCCGCGGCTGCCGCACCTGCTCGGACACCGGCTTCAAGGGCCGGATCGCGGTCTACGAGGTCATGGAGCTCACCGACGAGCTGAAGGAATTCGTGCTCAATGGCGCCTCGGCGTTGGAGCTGAAGCGCGAAGCGATCCGTCTCGGCATGACCACACTCCGCCGCAGCGCGCTCAACAAGCTGATGGAGGGAGTCACCACCCTGGGCGAGGTGCTGCGCGTCTCGACCTCGGACCAGTAGGAGCGCTCCACGCATGGCCAATCTGCATCAGCTCTTGAAGGCAATGATCGAGAAGGGGGCGAGTGATCTCCACGTCACCACCAACAGTCCGCCCCAGCTTCGCGTGGACGGCAAGCTCCAGCCGATGCAGATGGCCCCGCTGGCGCCGCCGGAGACCAAGCAGCTCTGCTACTCGATCCTGACCGACGCCCAGAAGCACAAGTTCGAGGAGAACAGCGAGCTGGACCTCTCCTTCGGCGTTCGGGGACTGTCCCGCTTCCGGGCCAACATCTACATGCAGCGTGGCGCGGTGGCCGGGGCCTTCCGGGCGATTCCGTACAAGATCATGAACCTCGACGACCTGGGTCTGCCCCCGGCCATCAACGAGCTCACCAAGAAGCCTCGCGGCCTCATCCTCGTCACCGGCCCCACCGGTTCGGGCAAGTCGACGACGCTCGCGAGCATGCTGGACAAGATCAATACCGAGCGGCGCGAGCACATCGTGACCATCGAGGATCCGATCGAGTACCTGCATCCGCACAAGGGATGCCTGGTGAACCAGCGAGAGGTCGGTGCCGACACCGAGAACTTCGCCACCGCCCTCAAGTACATCCTGCGCCAGGACCCGGACGTGGTGCTCGTGGGCGAGCTCCGGGATCTCGAGACCATCGAGGCCGCTCTCACCGTGTCGGAGACGGGCCACCTCGCCTTCGCCACGCTGCACACGAACTCCGCGGTCCAGACCATCAACCGCATCCTGGACGTATTCCCGCCCTACCAGCAGGGACAGGTGCGTGCCCAGCTCTCCTTCGTGCTGGAGGGGGTGCTCTGCCAGACGCTGATCCCGCGGGCCAACGGACCGGGCCGCGCCATGGCCGTGGAGCTCATGGTGCCGAACCCGGCCATCCGAAACCTGATCCGCGAGGACAAGATCCACCAGATCTACTCGCAGATGCAGGTGGGCCAGGACAAGTTCGGCATGCAGACGCTGAACCAGTCGCTGGCGAACCTGTACCAGCGCAAGATGATCAATCTGGAGGACGCCCAGGCGCGCAGCCCGGATCAGGAGGAGCTGCGCAGTCTGATCGGCGGGGGAGCGCAGTCGGCGGTTCGCCGCGTACGCATGCGCTAGGTCCGCACCGCAACGGGCCGGTCGGGGACCGGCGAGGGAGTCGAGGGATGCCCGTCTACGCTTGGGAAGGTCGCACCCGCCAGGGGACCGTGAAGAAGGGCTCGATGGAGGCCGCCAACGAGGCTTCCGTCATGGCCCAACTGCGCTCGCAGAGCATCATGCCGGTGGCGGTGAAGGCCAAGCCGAAGGATCTCCTCCAGGGCATTTCGCTGTTCAAGGGCTCGGTGACCACGAAGGATCTCGTCACCTTCACGCGGCAGTTCGCGACCATGATCGACGCCGGGCTTCCGCTGGTGCAGTGCCTGGAGATCCAGGCGGAGCAGCAGGAGAAGCAGGCGTTCAAGGAGGTGCTGAACAAGGTCAAGGGCGATGTGGAGCAGGGCTCGACCTTCGCCGCCGCGTTGGCCAAGCACCCGAAGGTGTTCGACGAGCTGTATGTGAACCTGGTGGCCGCCGGCGAGGTGGGCGGCATCCTCGACACGATCTTGAACCGCCTGGCCATCTACATGGAGAAGGCGGACTCGCTGCGTCGCAAGGTGAAGAGCGCGATGGTCTATCCCATCGCGGTGGTCGTGGTCTCGATCGGCGTGATCACGCTGCTGCTCGTCAAGGTGATTCCCGTGTTCGAGAAGATGTTCGCCGACTTCGGCGGCGTGCTTCCCGGGCCGACGCAGGTGGTGATCAACATCAGCCACTTCCTGCAGGCGAACATCGTGATGTTCATGATCGCGATGTTCGTGGCGTGGGTCGGCTTCTCCCAGGCGCGGCAGCGGCTGCCGGCCTTTCGCTTCCGGACCGACGCCATCGCGCTCAAGCTGCCGATCTTCGGTTCGCTGCTCAAGAAGGTGGCGGTCGCGCGCTTCAGCCACACCTTCGGGACGATGCTCTCCAGCGGGGTTCCGATCCTCGACGCCCTCGAGATCTGTGCGAAGACCTCGGGCAACAAGGTGATCGAGAAGGGGCTCGACGACACGCGCACCGGCATCTCGGAGGGCAAGACCATCGTGGAGCCGCTGTCCAAGGTGAAGGCCTTCCCCGGCATGGTGACGCAGATGATCGCGGTGGGCGAGCAGACCGGCGCCATGGACGCGATGCTCTCCAAGATCGCCGACTTCTACGACGACGAGGTGGACCAGGCCGTCTCGGCCCTCACCTCGCTGCTCGAGCCGTTGCTCATGGTGTTCCTGGGCGGCGCGATCGGCGGGATCCTGATCGCCATGTACCTGCCGATCTTCAAGATCGCCGAGACGGTCGGCTAGCCCGGCCCCAGCATGGTCGCGGCGGGGCGTGAGGGCGGAACCGACCGGCGCTCCGCCAGCGCCATCAAGCGCAGGCTGGGCCGGCTCATGATGGCCCGGCTGGTGCTGGGCGTCGTGCTGCTGGGCGTCGCCCTGGCCGTGATCGGTGTGGGCGAAGAGGGCCGCGACGCCGCCGAGCGTGGCCTCTACGCCACGGTGACCTGCACCTTCGTGGGCACGCTGCTGTTCGTCGCCCTGCATGGGCGCGTGCGCCGCGTGGCGCGTTTCGGCGCCGCCCAGCTCGCGACCGACGTGGCGCTGGTCACCGCGCTCGTGCACTTCTCCGGGGGCGGCGAGTCGATCTTCGTCTTCCTGTATCTGGCCATCTCGGTGTACGGCGCGATCCTGTTCGGGCGACCGGGAGCGTACGGGGCAGCGTCGCTGGGGGCTCTCGCGTACGGCGCGCTCCTGCTGGCGCGACACCACGGGCTGCTGGCGACCTACGGGCCCCCGCCCCCGCCCGGGCCGGTGCAGTTCGCGCTCTGGGGGATCCACGCCGGCGCGTTCCTGCTGGTGGCGCTGCTGGCCAGCGCCCTCAGCCGGGAGCTGGATCGGGCGGGTCGTGCGCTCGACGAGCGCACCCGCGACCTGGCCGCGCTGCGTCGTCTGCACGCGCGCACCGTGGAGTGCCTGACCAGCGGGCTCCTCACCGTGGACTCGGCCGGGCGCGTCACGTCGCTCAATCCCGAGGCGGCGCGCATCACCGGCTGGGAGGCGACGCGCGCGCTCGGTCGCGAGCTGGAGGAGGTGATCCCCGGCGCCTTGGAGCTGGTGGAGCGCACCCTTCCCGGGGAGGAGGCGGGCGGACGCATGCGGGCGCAGCTGCGGCTGCACAATCGGCGGGGTGAGGACCTGCACCTGGGCCTCTCGGGCTCCATCCTGCGCGACGAAGAGGGCGCGCCGGATGGACACGTGGTGATCTTCCAGGACGTGACCCGACTCGTGGACATGGAGCGGGAGCTGCGACGCCGGGATCGTCTCGCGGTGGCCGGGCGCCTCGCCGCGAGCCTCGCCCACGAGATCCGCAATCCGCTGGCGGCCATCTCCGGCTCCCTGCAGGTCCTGGAGCGCAGCGCCGAGGCGGGGGGCGATCCCGAGGCGCCGCGTCTGATGGGCATCGTGCTGCGGGAGACCGAGCGGCTGGACCGCCTCATCGCGGATTTCCTCCAGTACGCCCGACCGGCCCCGCCCCGGACCGCGCCGGTGCGTCTGGCGGAGCTGGTGGGGGAGGTGCTGGAGGTCTTCGAGCCGTCGCGGCCCCCGTCGCTGAAGCTGAGGGTGGACATTCCCGACGACCTCTCCATCGTGGCCGACGCCGCCCAGCTACGTCAGCTGCTCTGGAACCTGCTCCGCAACGCGGTGGACGCCATGCCCGGGGGTGGCGAACTCGCGGTGGAGGCGTTCGCCGCGATGCCTCAAGAGGGCCGCGGAGACGGCCGAAACGACCCCGGAGAGGGGTCCGCCTGGGCGGAGATCCGGGTTCGCGACACGGGCGTCGGCATCTCCGACGACGTCGTCGACCGCATCTTCGAGCCGTTCTTCACCAGCAAGCCGCAAGGCACGGGCCTCGGCCTCGCGACCGTGCACCGCATCGTCGAGGACCACGGAGGCCACTTGAGCGTCGAGAGCGTCCCGGGTCGCGGCACCACCTTCCGCATCCGATGGCCCCGGGCCCCGGAGCCGGCGTGAGCGCCCGGGCCCGCATCCTCGTCGTGGACGACGAGCCCAGCATGCAGGAGTTCCTGGAGATCCTGCTGCGGCGCGAGGGCTACGACGTCACGGCCGTGGGCGACGTGGACGCGGCCCTGCTGGCGCTCGAGTCCGACGACTACGAGCTCGTCATCACCGACATCCAGATGCCCGGGCGCACGGGCCTGGACCTGCTGCGCGCCGCCCGGGAGGTCTCGCCGGAGACACTCGTCGTCGTGATCACCGCCTTCGCCACCACCGAGACCGCCATCGCCGCCATGAAGGAGGGCGCGTACGACTACCTGACCAAGCCGTTCCAGGTGGACGAGATCAAGCTGGTGGTGGAGAAGGCGCTGGAGAAGAAGCTCCTCGCCAGCGAGAACCGCCGGCTGCGCAAGGAGCTGCGCACGCGCAGCCGCAACCTGGTGGGCACCAGCGCCGCCATGCAGCGCGTCTACGACCTGGTGTCCCAGGTTTCGAACACGAAGACCAACGTTCTCATCGTGGGCGAGAGCGGTACGGGCAAGGAGCTGGTGGCCCGGGCCGTTCACACGGAGAGCGACCGCAGCGAGGCGGCCTTCGTGGCCGTCAACTGCGCCGCGATCCCGGAGAACCTGCTGGAGAGCGAGCTCTTCGGCCACGTGAAGGGAGCCTTCACCGGAGCGGTCCAGAACAAGGCGGGTCTCTTCGAGACCGCCGACGCGGGCACGCTGTTCCTGGACGAGGTGGCGGAGCTGCCGCCCTCGCTGCAGGTGAAGCTGCTCCGGGCGCTCCAGGAGAAGACGATCCGGCGCGTGGGAGACTCGCGCGACCGGCAGGTGGACGTCCGCATCGTCGCTGCCACGAATCGCCACCTGGAGGAGGAGGTGGCGGCGAGCCGCCTGCGTGAGGATCTCTACTATCGGCTCAACGTGATCCAGATCGCCCTCCCTCCGCTGCGGGAGCGGATGGAGGACCTGCCGCTCCTCGTGCACCACTTCGTCGAGAAGTACGCGGCCGAGCTGGGCAAGCCGGTATGCGGCGTGACCCAGGCGACGCTGGAGCGGCTGGCGGCGCACCGCTTCCCGGGCAACGTGCGCGAGCTGGAGAACGTGATCGAGCGCGCAGTGGCGCTCTCCCGCGGCGAGTGGATCGAGCCCGTGGATCTCCCGCCGACGCTCCTGCGCGGAGCCGAGGCGGAGGAGGAGGTCCGCATCCCGCCCGAGGGCGTGGACCTGGACCAGCTGGTGGCGAGCTACGAGCGGGACCTCCTGCTGGAGGCGCTGAAGCGGACGAGCGGCGTGAAGAAGCGTGCCGCGCAGCTCCTGGGCATCTCCTTTCGCTCCTTCCGCTACCGGCTCGACAAGCTCGGACTGGACCGCTCGCCGGACTCCAGCGAGTAGGATCGCCATGCGCCGCAGCGGGATCCAGGCCGAGGTGGTGCTGAGTCTCGGGCTGGTCATGCTCGCGGCGACGGCGGTGCTCGTGGCGGTGCTGTGGCGGCACGGCGAAATGCGGCTGCGGGACGTGCTCGGCCGTGCGCTGTGGAGCGAGGCACGCATGGCGCCGGCACCGGATCGGGCGCTGGTGCCGGGCACGCGCTGGTGGCGGGTGCTGGCGGACGGACGCGTGGAGCCGCCGCGGCTCCACGCCGACGAGATCGATGCCGCGACCCTGCGGCTGGCGGAGCAGGCGCGCTCCGTGGGCTCGCCGCTGCTCCTGCCCGGCCCCCCCTGGCAGGCCATCCGCTTCGCCACGCCCGACCAGCGTCGGGACGAGGTGCTCGTGGCGCGCCTGCCGCGCCCGGCGTCCGTGCGCCTGCGCGCGGCCCCGCTGGGTGTCGCCTTCGGGGTGCTGCTGGTGGACGTGGCCATCTTCACCGCCTTCGGCACCTACCTGCTGCGACGTCGCGTGCTCGGACCCCTGGAGCGGCTGGCCGCCTCCACCCGTGCCCTCGCCGAAGGCGAGCTCGGCGTGCGCGTCGCGGTGGAGGGCCCGCACGAGACCGCGGAGCTCGCCAGCGCCTTCAACCAGATGAGCGAGGCGCTCGCGCGTCGCACCGGAGCGCTGGAGAAGGCCGTCGCCGAGCTGCGGGAGGCGAACCACCGCGTGCGCACGGCGCGAGCCGGGCTGGCGCGCGCCGAACGCCTGGCCGCCGTGGGGCGCCTGGCGGCGGGCGTCGCCCACGAGATCGGCAACCCGATCGCCGCCCAGCTCGCCTTTCTGGAGCTGACGCGGCGCGACCCGGGTCTCGGGGAGGGCGGCCGCGAGCATCTGGCGCGGGCCGAGGAGCAGGGCCAGCGCGTGCGGCGCATCCTGCGCCAGCTGCTCGAGTTCTCGCGCCCGCCGCGCCCGGCCGAGCCCGTGGCCCTGGACCTGGCGGCCCTGGCCGAGCAGACCGTCGCGCTGGTGCGTGCGCAGCGCCGCTACCGCCACGTGGCGTTCGAAGTGCGCCGGGAGGGGGAGCCGCCCACGGGACGGGGCGACGCCGGGGCCGTGTCCCAGATCCTGCTCAATCTGGTGCTGAACGCGGCGGAGGCCGCCGGCCACGCCGAGGCGGGCAAGGTCACCCTGATCCTCCGCCCGGGAACGCTCGAGCTGCGGGCCGGGGATCCGCCCGAGGCGGCCGCCTCGCGGCGGACGCCCGA
The DNA here is from genome assembly GCA_041577015.1 of Myxococcota bacterium. Classification (GTDB taxonomy): domain Bacteria; phylum Myxococcota_A; class UBA9160; order UBA9160; family PR03; genus JBFGJV01. The sequence continues at coordinate 2,797 of JBFGJV010000063.1, read as the reverse complement.
CGCCGTGGAGTGCTGGGTGCTCGACGACGGCCCCGGCGTGCCGGAGGAGGACCGGGAGCGCATCTTCGATCCCTTCTTCACCACCCGGGCGCCGGGGGAGGGCACCGGCCTCGGCCTCTCCACCGCCCTGCGCATGGCGGAGGAGCTAGGCGGCCAGCTCGAGCTGGCCGAGGCGCCCCCGCCCCATCGCACGGCCCTGGTGCTGCGACTGCCCTGTGCCCGGTCGGCGGCGAGCGACGCGCGCGCCTGAGGGCGCTCCGCAACGCCTTGCGTGCCCCGCAACCCCTTGCGCAGCACGTGCCTTCGACCGGGAATCGTCCGCCTCATCGAATTCTCAAGGAAACCGAGGACTTGGCCGAAATAAGGAGCGTGGCACGGGGCTTGCTCCCCTGCTGGCCGGACGCGATGGCGTCCCGGGAGGTTGCGATGCAACCGGCGCGACAGGAAGCCGGCTTCAGCCTGGTCGAGATGATGGTGGTGGTGGGCGTCATCGCCGTCCTCGCCGCGTTCACCGTGCCCCGCTACCAGCAGTGGCAGCGCGACCTGCGAGCCAAGCAGGCGGTGCGCTCCATCGCCGACCTGATGCAGCTGGCCCGCGCCGAAGCGATTCGAACCCGCGTCAACCACGCGGTCTTCTTCTGGCTCGACCCGAACGGGAACCCGCTGCTGGACGGCGCGGGCAACCGGCTCGCCGGCCTCGTGGTCCGCGACGACAACGGCAACGGCCTGGCGGATCCCGGCGAGCCCCAGGTGACGGTGGCCGCGGACCAGAGCGGCACGCTGGCCTGGGGCACCTCGCTCGCGGGAGCGGCCGTGGGCCCGGCTCCGAACGATCCCGATCCGCTGGCGCAGTGCTGCGGCGGCGCCTTCGGGGGCTTCACCTTCGTGGACCCCGCCAACAACGCCGCCCAGTGGGTGGTGTTCCTCCCCGACGGCATCCCGCGCGCCTACTCCGTGGGACCCTTCACGGCCGGCGGCGTCGGCACGGGAGCCGGCGGCGTCTACGTGACGGTGGCCCAGGGGCCGGCGCGCGACTACGCGGTGGTGCTCTCGCCGCTGGGCAGCGCGCGCGTCCACCCCTTCGACGCCACCCAGGGCGTCGCCGGACAGTGGGTGAACTGATGGAGCTCGCCATTCGATCCCACCCGCGCGCCCAGACCGGCTTCACGCTCATCGAGATGATGATCGCGCTCGCCGTGCTCGCCTTCGGTCTCCTCGCCATCGCCGCGCTCCAGGTACAGGCGCTCCGGGACAGCACCGTGAGCACGCACACGAGCCAGGCGACCGCGATCGCCCGTGCCCAGATGGATCAGGTGCAGCGGCGCCCGTGGGCCGCGCTCACCGCCGTGGCGGACACGGGCTGGCAGATCCCGGCCTGGGTTCCCGGCGGTCAGATCCCGGTGCAGCTCCAGGCGCCCGTGGGTGCGCCCGTGGCGCCCCAGATCTTCAACCTGGCCTGGCGCGTCACCTCCACGGCGGATCCGAACCTGATGAACGTGGACGTGGAGGTGAGCTGGACCGAGCCGAACCGGCCCAACCTGAAGCCCACCCGCTTGGGTCTTCCCACCGTCACGCTCTCGAGCGCGCGGTTCAACTGGTGAGCGCCATGCACGCACAACGCGGATTCACCCTCGTGGAGCTGATGGTCGCGGTGGGGATCCTCGCCATCGTGATCGCGGGACTGCTGGGGAGCTTCACCACCCAGCACCGCACCTACGTCGTGGTGGACCAGACCACGGAGGCACAGCAGAGCGTGCGGACCGTGGCGGACCTGATGGAGCGCGATCTGCGTCTGGCGGGCTTCCTGGTGCCCGAGGCGGCGGCCGCCTGCGGCTGGGACGCGACCAACGGCCCGGACACGCTCTTCATCAGCAACACCGACGTGCTGCGCACCGTGGATGCGCTCCCGGACACGGATCCCAACCGGCTGGTACCGCTCCAGAACGGCAACCTGGGCGCGCTGGTCCAGGGCATCGCCCCGGGCGGCGCGGTCCCTCCCGGGGCGGGCACGATCAACCTGGACTTCAACTACGTGGACGTGCCGGCGGATGGCCCGGACTTCGCGGTGAACGGTGGCGTCATCGTCATGGACCGCAACGATGCCAACGCTCGCGTGGCCTGCGGAATCATCACCAACATCGACATCACCGGGACCACGCTCACGGTGAACTGGAACGGAACGGGGTTCAACGCCAGCGGCAGCCCCGACGTGATCGCGGTGCCGGCTCACGTATACAGCGTGACCGTCCCGGGCGGCGGGTTGCCGAACCAGCTGCAGCGGGACGGCCTCGGCCTGGCCCAGGACATCGAGGACTTCCAGATCGCCTTCTTCTTCGACGCCGACGACGACCGCAACGTGGACCCCGACGAGATGTTCGGGGACGGCGTGGACGCCGCCGGCGGCGTCGACTCCTCGGTCTACGACCCGGCCAACACGGACGGCACGACGCTGCGGGAAGTGCGCATCAATCTGGTGGGCGTCACCCGCGATCCGGATCCGCGCCAGGAGTACGTGCAGGGCATGCCCCAGGCCCTGGAGAACCGCCTGCTGGGCGTGCCTCCGGCGGACCGCTTCCGGCGCCGCGTCCACACCGCCACCGTGCGGATTCGCAACGTAGGAAACGAATCATGAGCCACCCGACGCGCCATCCCCACCACAGACGCCAGGGCGGCTCGGCGCTCTTCGTGACCGTGATGATGCTGGTCCTGATGGGCTTCATCGGACTGGCCTCGCTGGACACGGTGACCGCCGACCGCAAGGTCGCTGGCTTCCAGACCCGCGCGCGCGTGGCGCTCG
>JBFGJV010000062.1:0-15084 GCA_041577015.1 Myxococcota bacterium | reverse complement strand
GCTGTAGTTGTTGTAGGGCCCGCCCGAGCAGGTGCAGGCGCCGAAGGCGATCACCCACTTGGGCTCCGCCATCTGGTCGTAGACTTTCTTCAGGATGGGAGCCTGCCGGTGGCTGATCGTCCCCACCACCATGAGCAGATCGGACTGGCGGGGCGAGAAGCGGGGCAGCGCGCAGCCGAAGCGGTCCAGGTCGTAGCGCGGACCGGCAACCGACATGAACTCCATGCCGCAGCTGGCCGTCACGAAGGGATACAGGAACATCGAGTACTTGCGACCCCAGTTCACGACCGTATCCACACGCGTGGTGAGGAAGCTGTCCTGACCCTGGCGCAGGAACTCGTGGCGCTCCGGCATGGAACCCTCCCAACGCCGGAACGATAGCGATTCTGGTATCTTCCGTCCTCGTGATCGGACCTGGCCGAAAGCCCCGGAACACGGGCGAGGCCCGCCCGCGGCCGCGCGTGCTGCGCCTGCGCCCGCCGGCGCGGGCCAAGGAGCCCGCCTCCCGGGCAGCCGCCTGGGCCGTGCACGCCTTCACGGCCAGCGGCGCGCTGCTGGCAGTGGCGGCGCTGGACGCCATCAACCGCGGCGACCTCCGGGCGGCCGCCCTCTACATGCTCGGCGCCCTCTTCATCGACGCCGTGGACGGCACCCTGGCCCGGGCCGCCAAGGTGGACGTCTGGATCCCCCGCATCGACGGCCGCCGCCTCGACGACATGGTGGACTACCTGAACTACGTGATCGTCCCCGTGGTGTTCCTGATCGCCGCAGGGATCCTGGTGACGCCGCTCTGGGCCGCGGTGCCGGTGCTGGCCAGCGCCTACGGCTTCTCCCAGACCAACGCCAAGACCGACGACGACTGGTTCCTGGGCTGGCCCTCCTACTGGAACGTCGTGGCCATCTACGCCTGGCTGCTGGGCGCCTCGGCCGTCGTCACCACGGCCTTCGTGACGCTCTTCGCCGTCCTCGTCTTCGTCCCCATCAAGTACGCCTACCCGAGCAAGATGCCCGTGCTGCGCCGTCCGACCCTGGTGCTGGCGCTCTTCTGGCTGGCGGCGGTGGCGGGCGCCTGCGCCTGGCCCGAGCTCGCCGCCCGCTGGCGCCTGCCCGAGCTCTCGCTGGTCTTCCCCGCCTGGTACATGGGCGTCTCGCTCGTGAAGGGCGGGCTCGAGCGCAAGCGCGCATGACGACGCCGCGCCCGCGCGGCGTCCTGCTGGTGAACCTGGGCACCCCGGCCGCGCCGCGGGCGCTCCCCGTGGCGCGCTACCTGCGCGAGTTCCTGGGCGACCCGCGCGTGCTGGACATCCCCGCTCCGCTCCGCGCGGCGCTGCTATACGGGATCATCCTCCCCTTCCGCTCGTTCCGGTCCGCCGCCGCCTATCGGAAGATCTGGCTTCCCGAGGGCTCGCCGCTCCTCGTGCACGGACGCGCCCTGCGGGAGACGGTGGCCAAGCGGCTCGGCGACGGCTGGGTGGTGGAGCTCGCCATGCGCTACGGCGAGCCGCGCATCGACGACGCGCTGGAGCGCCTGGCCCGAGCCGACCTGGACCGCATCGTGGTGGTGCCCCTCTTCCCGCAATACGCCTCTTCCAGCTACGGCTCCGCGCTCGAGGCCGTCTACCGCGCCGGCGGACGGCGCTGGAACACGCCGCCCCTCGACGTGGTGGCACCCTTCTACGACGACCCGGGCTTCGTCGCCTCCTGGGCCGCGGTCGCACGCGAGCCCCTGGCTTCCTTCCGTCCCGACCACGTGCTCATGAGCTTCCACGGCCTCCCGGAGCGGCAGGTCCGCAAGAGCGACCCCACGGGCGCGCACTGCCTCGCCTCCCCGGACTGCTGCGACGTCCTCGGGCCGGCGAACCGCTTCTGCTACCGGGCGCACTGCTTCGCCACGGCGCGCGCCCTGGCCTCCGCCCTCGGGATCGCGCCGGAGCGCTGGTCCCTCGCCTTCCAGTCGCGCCTGGGTCGGGGCTGGCTCGAGCCCTTCACCGACCGCGTGCTCCCGGAGCTCGCCGGACGCGGTGTGCGGCGCGTGGCCGTGCTGTGCCCGGCCTTCGTGGCCGACTGCCTGGAGACCCTGGAGGAGATCGGCATCCGGGCCCGCGAGCAGTGGGAGGCGCTCGGGGGCGAGGCGCTGCTGCTCGTCCCCTCGCTGAACGCGCACCCGCGCTGGGCGGAGGCCCTGGCTGAGCGCATCCGCCGTGCTTCCGACCGGAGCCACCCCCCGCCGGCCGGATAGGCGAGGCCCGGCGCGCGGAACGCGATGGCCGCTCCGGCAGGGAACGCAATGGCCGCCGGCGTGGCGCCGCCTGCTGTCGCCTCCAGCGTCTTCCAGCCACGCGGGCCAGCTCGAACACGGACGAACCTCGCATCGGACGCGCCTCCCTCGGGACCGGAGGTGAGGAGATCGCGGCCTCCGACGAGAGGAGTCTACGAGGGCGCTGTGTCGGATGCGGTCATGCGACCAGGCTCCCCCCGCGCGTCACGCGGGCGCTCCCTCGTCCGGGCCGATCACCAGCGTCGCCACGCCCAGGGGCTCGCCGCGCACGGTGCAGACGCGCGTCCCAGGGCGGCGCCCCGGGCGCACGGGGGAGACGTCGAAGCCCGCAGCGGCGAGGCGCGCGCGCGCGGCGGGGACGTCGGGCGTCCGGTAGCTGATGCCCCAGAAGCGGTCCGGCGTCGCCGCGGAGGTCTCCTCCCCGAGCCGCGCGGCGAGCTCCACGGTAAGGCCCGAGACGCGGAAGAAGACGAGACGCGCGCCCCACTGTGGGAAGCTCTTGTCGAGGGCACAGCGCAGGCCGAGGCCCTCGCCGTAGAGCCGCTTCGCGGCGTCTGCATCCGCGGTCGTCACCACCACGTGGTCGAGGGCCGAGACGGCGGCCGACGCGTTCTCGGTGGGCTTCGCCTCCGGCAGCTCCGCGGAGTCGCGGTCGTGGCTCAGGACGAAGACGCCGACACCGCGCGTGTCGCGCTCCGGGAGCAGCGCAAAGCGCCAGCGCCGCTCGGCGCCCGAGGCCTCGTCGCAGCCGCGCCCCGGCGCCGGGTCCGCCGCGGTGAGCCCGCGCGCGCGGAGCCCCTTCACGCAGGCGTCGAGGTCGTCGGTGCCGAAGGCCAGCGCCAGGGGACCCTCGCCGTCGCGCTCGAGCCGCTCGCCGAGCAGCTTGCCCACCGGGCCCTCCCCTCCCGGCGCCAGCAGCTCCAAGTAGGTGTTCTCCAGCCGGAAGAGCGCGTTCCGGGTACCGAGCTCGGGATGGGCGCCGCGCCACGAGGGCCTCCGCCCCAGAAGACGCGCGCAGGTCTCCGCCGCCGTGTCCCGATCGCGCACGGCGATCACCACGTGATCCAGCCGCTCGATCCCGCCCGCGCTGGCCGGCGCCCGGCTCACCAGCGCCCCGCGAGCGCGCGGGCGGCGTCGGTGAACGCGCGCACGCCCTCCACCGGCGTCTCCGGAAGGCAGCCGTGGCCGAGATTCAGGATCAGGCCCCGGGCGGGCCGGGCCGCCTCGGCGATCTCGCGCACCCGATCGAAGATCTCCTCCCGGGACGCGGCCAGCGCCGTCGGGTCGAGGTTGCCCTGGAGGCTGGCGCGGCGGCCAGCCCGACGCGCGGCGGCGACCACGTCCACGCGCCAGTCGAGCGAGAGCACGTCCGCGCCGGATTCCAGCATGGCGTCCACCACGTGGGCGCCGTTCTTCACGTAGAGGATGAGGGGCGCGGCGTCCCGGTCCAGCTTGGCCGCGATCTCCAGGTGCGCGGGCAGCACCCACTCCCGGTACGCGGCGGGCGAGAGGAGCCCCGCCCAGGTGTCGAAGAGCTGCACCACCCGGGCGCCGGCCTCCACCTGCGCGCGCAGGTAGCGCACCACGAGGTCCGTTAGCCGCGCGAGGAGCGCGCGCACCAGCTCGGGCTCGCGGTGCAGCATCGCCTTGAAGGTCGCGAACTCCTTCGAGCCCGCGCCCTCCACCAGGTAGGCGGCCAGCGTGAAGGGCGCGCCCGCGAAGCCGATCAGCGGCACCTCCTCGGTGTCGAGGCGGGCGCGCAGGCGGCGCAGGATCTCGAACACGTAGGGCACCGTCTCGCGCGGGTCGCCCACCTCGAGCGCCTCCACCTGCTCGCGTCGGCGGATGGGGTCGCGAAGCATGGGCCCGGGAGCGAACTCCACGGGCACGCCCATGCCCACCACCGGGACGAAGATGTCCGAGAAGAAGATCACCGCCTCGGTGCCCACCTGCTGCAGGGGAAGCAGCGAGATCTCCACGGCACGCTCCACGTCCCGGCAGGAGTCCAGGAAGGGGACGCCCTCGCGCAGCCGCCGGTAGTCCGGCAGGTAGCGGCCCGCCTGGCGCATCAGCCAGACCGGGGGGCGGTCCACGGGCTCGCCGCGGCAGGCTCGCAGCAGGCGCTCGGTGCGGGAGAGCTCCAAGGAGGCGGCCGGGCTCAGTAGTCGCCCAGGCGGGCCCAGCGGTCCCGGTGCCAGGCCGCGTCGCCGCAGCTCATCTCCGCCACCCGGGCCCGCTTCAGGAAGAAGCCGATCTCGTGCTCGTCGGTGACGCCGATGCCGCCGTGCATCTGCACCGCCTCGTTGGCCACGTGCACGAAGGCGTCGGAGCAGCGCGCCTTGGCCAGCGAGACCAGACCCGCCGCGTCGTCGCTGCCCTCGTCCAGCGCCCGCGTGGCCGCCATCACGGCCGAGCGCGCCAGCTCGATCTCCATGAACATGCGCGCCGCCCGGTGCTTGAGCGCCTGGAAGGAGCCGATGGGAACGCCGAACTGGACGCGGTCCTTCAGGTAGCGGAGCGTGCGGTCGGAGGCCTCGCTCATGCTGCCCAGCATCTCCGCGCACAGGCCCGCGCAGGCGCGATCGAGGACCTGCTCCAGGAGCTCGCCGCCGCGGTTCACCTCGCCCACCACCGCGTCCTGCGCGACGCGCACGTGGTCCAGGTGCAGCAGGGCCGCGTTGCGGGAGTCGATCAGCCGCTGGCGCGTCACCGAGAGCCCCCGGGCGTCGCGGGGCAGGAGGAAGAGCGTGACGCCGTCCGGGTCGCGGTCCGGGCCGTAGGTGCGCGCGCTCACCACGAGGGCGTCGGCCACGTGCCCATCCGGGACCTGGAGCTTGTCCCCGGTGAGCACCCAGCCCTCCCCGTCCTTCTCGGCGCGGGTCGCCACCACGTGCCGCTCGAAGCCCGCGTGGGGCTCCTGCCAGGCCAGCGTCAAGAGGCGCCGGCCCGCGGCCACCTCCGGCAGCCACTCCTTGCGCTGCGCGTCGGTCCCGCCCAGCAGCAGCGCCTGGCTCCCCAGCAGGACGGTGGAGAGGAAGGGCTCCGGGGCGAGCGTCCGGCCCAGCGACTCCAGCACCACGGCCAGCTCGGCCAGGCCCAGGCCCGCGCCGCCGTGGGCTTCGGGCAGCAGGATGCCCACCCAGCCCAGCTCCGCCATCTCCTGCCAGAGCTCGCGGGAGAAGCCGGTCTCGTCCCGGCTGTCGCGGAGGGCCCGCACGCGCGCCACCGGCGAGCGCTCCGCGACGAAGTCCCGGGCGGTCTTCGCCAGTAGCTCCTGATCCTCGGTCAAGACGAGCTGCACGACGGCTCTCCTCAGTCCGGAAGCCCGAGCACGCGCTTCGCGATGATGTTGAGCTGGATCTCGCTGGTCCCGCCCTCGATGCTGTTGCCCCGGGAGCGCAGCCACTCGCGCGTCACCGCCAGCTCCTCGGCGTCGAACCCCTCGCCCTCCCAGCCGAGCGCCTGGGGACCGGCCAGGGAGACCAGCAGCTCGTAGCGGCGCTGGTTCAGCTCGGTGCCGTAGATCTTGAAGATGGAGCTCTCCGGGCCGGGCGCCTGGCCCGCCTTGGCGGCGTCCCGGGCGCGCTGGATCGTGAGCATGAGCGCCCGCGTGTCCATCTCGAGCTGGGCGATGCGGTGACGGGCCAGCTCGTCCTGCAGCGGGCCGCCCCGGCCGTCCAGGTAGCGGCGCGCCCAGTCGGCCAGGGTGCGCCGGCTCTGGCCCGAGCTCATGACGCCCGAGCCGAAGGCCTCCGCGATCATGCTGCGCTCGTAGGTGAGCAACGCCTTCGCGATGGTCCAGCCGCCGTCGATCTCCCCCACCACGTTGCGCACGGGAATGCGCACGTCGTGCAGGAAGGTCTCGCAGAAGGGCGATGCCCCGCTGATCAGCAAGATCGGCTTCACCTCGACGCCGGGGCTCTCCATGTCCATCAGGATGAAGGTGATGCCGGCCTGCTTCCTGGCCTCGGGGTTCGTGCGCACCAGCAGGAACATCCAGTCGGAGAGGTCCGCGTAGGAGGTCCAGACCTTCTGGCCCGTGACGACGAAGTCGTCGCCGTCGCGCACGGCACGCGTCTTGAGCGACGCCAGGTCGCTCCCGGCGTCGGGCTCGGAGTAGCCCTGGCACCAGCGGATCTCGCCGCGCGTGATCCGGGGCAGGTGCTCGCGCTTCTGCTCCTCGCTGCCGTAGCGCAGCAGCGTGGGACCGATCATGGTGAGGCCGAAGCCGATGAGCGGCGGCGGCAGCCCGAGCGCCGTCATCTCCTGACGCAGCACCTTGGCCTCCTCGGGCGAGAGGCCGCCGCCCCCGTACTCGCGCGGCCAGGTGGGTGCGGTCCAGCCGCGCTCGGCCATGACGTCCAGCCAGCGCCTGGCGTCCCGATCGGCCCACTGCGCCTTGCGGCCGCCCCAGACGCCCTCCAGCGCGGAGGCCGAGCGCCCCTTCAGGCTGGCAGGCGCGTGCGCCTCCAGCCACGCACGCGTCTCCTTGCGGAAGCTGTCGAGGTCGGCCATCGCTGCACCTCCGGTGTCGGGCAGTGTACCCCAGGCCCCGGCGGCGGCCGCCGAGCGCTATCCTGAACTCGTGCAGATCATCCTGGCCAACCCGCGCGGCTTCTGCGCCGGTGTCGATCGCGCCATCGAGATCGTGGAGCTGGCGCTGGAGCGCTTCGGGCCGCCCGTCTACGTCCGACACGAGATCGTGCACAACCGCCACGTGGTGGAAGGACTGCGGCGCAAGGGCGCCGTCTTCGTGGACGATCCCGAGGAAGTGCCGCCCGGCTCGCTGCTGATCTTCAGCGCGCACGGCGTGTCGCCGGCCGTGCGCCAGGCGGCGCGGCGCCGCCAGCTGCGTACCATCGACGCCACCTGCCCCCTGGTGACGAAGGTGCACGTGGAGGCGCTGCGCTTCGCGCGCGACGGCTACGAGCTCGTGCTCGTGGGCCACGCCGGCCACGTGGAGGTGGAGGGCACCATGGGCCACGTGCCCGAGCGCATCCACCTGGTGGAGAGCGTGGAGGACGTGGCGCGGCTGCGCGTGCGCGACCCGGACAAGCTCGCGTGTCTGACCCAGACCACGCTGTCCGTGGACGACACGCGCGACGTGATCGAGGCCCTGCGCCGCCGCTTTCCCTCCATCGTGCTGCCTCGCAAGGACGACATCTGCTACGCGACGCAGAATCGCCAGAACTCGGTCAAGGCGCTGTCCCGCCAGGTAGACGTGGTGCTGGTGGTGGGCGCTCCCGAGTCCTCCAACAGCAACCGGCTGCGCGAGCTCGCCGAGAAGAGCGGCGTCCGTGCCCATCTGATCCAGAGCGCCGACGAGATCGAGCCCGCCTGGCTGGAAGACGCCCGGGGCGTGGGCGTCACGGCCGGCGCCTCCGCTCCCGAGGTGCTGGTGCGGGACGTCGTGGAGCGGCTGCGCGTCCTGGTGGGACGGGACGCCCGGGTGGACGCTCAGCCGCGCGTGAACGAGGGCGTGGTGTTCCAGCTCCCGCCGGAGCTGCGCAGCGCCACCTCCTAGTCGTCCGCAAACGACGGCGGCACATGCGCTTGCCGCCGTTGCCCCGACTCGGATAGGCTGCGCCGATGCCCTCGCCGCCCGACGAGACGCGCGCGGCGGCGGCGCCTCCCGACGCGATCCAGGAGACCGAGGACCCGGAGGCCTCGCCCGCCATCCCGTCGGCGGGGGTCGCCGTGCACGCGGCCGCGCTCCGGCGCGCCGCTCGCCAGCAGACGGACCGCGAGATCTGGACGCTGGCGTGGCCGGTGATCCTGTCGCAGGTCATGGCCAGCGCGGTGAGCCTGATCGACATCGCGATGCTGGGGCGCCTGGGCCCCGACGCCCTGGCCGCCGTGGGCTACGTGACGCAGTTCTTCTGGCTGTCCCAGGCCATGCTGATGGCGGTGGGGATCGCCTGCGTGGCGCTGATGGCGCGCGCCCTGGGAGCCGAGGACCCGGGACGCGCCCGGGAGGCGCTCGCCGCGGGCCTGCTGGTGGCGGTCGTCGTCTCGAGCGCGGTGGCGAGCCTGGTGATCGCGCTCCCCTTCGAGATGCTGAGTCTCCTCAACGCCGAGCCCCGGGTGGCCGAGCTCGCCGTCCCGTATCTGCGCCTGACGCTGCTCTCCACGCTGCTCTTCGCGGTGTCGATTACGCTCGAGAGCGGCTTCCGCGCCGCCCGGGACACGCGCACGCCGATGTGGGTGGCGGGCGTGGTGACGACGCTCAAGACCGGACTGAACGCGCTGCTGATCTTCGGTCTCTGGGGCTTCCCGCGCCTGGATCTGGTGGGCGCCGGCATCGCCACGATCGCGGCCCAGGCGGTGGCGGTGGTGCTGCTCTGGATCGCCGCCCACCGGACCCCGGCGCGCCACGCGCTGGGCCTGCGCGTGTCCGAGCTTCGGCCGCGGCGCGAGCCGCTCGCGGCGGTGCTGCGCATCGCCGCGCCTGCGATCCTCGAGCGGGTGGTGCTGAACCTGGCGCTGATGGCGTACTTCGCGGTGCTGAGCCGCTACGGGAGCGCGGCCCTGGCCGCCTACACCGTGGGCGTGCGCGTGCTCTCCTTCTCCTGGATCCCCGGCACCGGCTTCGCCGCGGCGGCGGCGACGCTGGTAGGGCACGCCCTCGGCGCGGCGGACCCGCGCGCGGCCGGGCGGGCCGGCTGGCGCGCCACGCGCTTCGCGCTGCTCGTCTCGGTGACGCTCGGGCTGCTCTACGCCCTGGGACGCGGTCCGCTGGCGCGCGTCTTCACCGACGACCCGGGCGTGATCGCGGAGCTCGGGCCCTTCATGCTGCTGCTCGCCCTCTCCCAGCCGCTGCTGGGCATCCACTTCACGCTGGGAGGCGCGCTACGCGGCGCCGGCGACACCATGACGCCGCTGCTGGCCGCCACGCTGGGCAACTGGGGGCTGCGCGTGCCGCTGGCGTTCCTGGTGGCCTACGTGCTGGAGTGGAGCGTGGTCTGGGTGTGGGCCGCGCTCGTCTTCGACCACCTGGCCCGGGCGGTGTGGCTGGCGCTGGCCTTCCGCGCCGGCCGCTGGCGCACCCGGCGCGCCGCGGCGCACGTCGCCGCGTGACGCTGGCCGTCAGTCACCCAGCTCGCCGAGCCAGTCGCGCGGGCGCAGGAAGTCCGAGAGGAGCCGCGCCTCGGGCGACCCCGGCTCCGGGCTCCAGTCGTAGCGCCACGCCGCAAGCGGCGGCAGCGAGGCGAGCACCGACTCCGCGCGCGCTCCCGCCTGGAGGCCGACGCGCGTGCAACGGTCGTAGACCAGGTTGAACTCCACGTAGCGGCCGCGTCGGTAGAGCTGGAAGTCGCGCTCGCGCTCGCCGTAGGGCGTGTGCTTGCGCCGCTCCAGGATGGGGAGGTAGGCCGGCAGGTAGTGGTCGCCGACGCTCCGCATCAGGGCGAAGCTGCGCTCGAAGCCGCCCTCGCTCCAGTCGTCGAAGAAGAGGCCTCCGATCCCACGCGGCTCGGCCCGGTGGGGCAGGAAGAAGTAGTCGTCGCACGCCTTCTTGAAGCGCGGGTGGACGTCGGCACCGAAGGGCCCGCAGGCGGCGCGAGCGGTGCGATGCCAGTGCACGGCGTCCTCCTCGAAGCCATAGTAGGGCGTGAGATCGAAGCCCCCGCCGAACCACCAGACCGGCGGGGCGTCCGCCGCCTCGGCGAGGAAGAAGCGCACGTTGGCGTGGGAGGTGGGCGCGTAGGGATTGCGAGGGTGCACGATGAGCGAGACCGAGACCGCCTCGAAGCCGCGCCCGGTCAGCTCGCGGCGACGTGCGGTGGCCGCGTCGGGGAGGCGCGGGCCACGCGTGTGCGAGAAGTTCACCGCCGCCTTCTCGATCACCGCCCCGTCCGCGAGCACGCGCGGCCGAGCCATGCCCCCGCGCTCGCGCTCGAAGACGTCCTCCCGGAAGCGCGCCGGACCGCTCTCCTGGGCCTCCAGGCCGGCACAGATGCGGTCCTGGAGCTCCAGGAGGTAGCCGCGCACGGGCTCGACGCCGGGCTCCAGCACGGGGCCCGCGTGCTTCAGGCGTCCCGGGCCGCGTCGCGCGGCTCGAACTCGAACTCGAGGCCGGCGTCGCCGCGACGCACCCGCACCCGACCGCCCTTCTGGAGCGACCCGAACAGCAGCGCCTCGGCCAGCGGATCCTCCAGCTCGGTCTGGATCACCCGGGCCAGCGGGCGGGCCCCGAACAGCGGGTCGAAGCCCTTCTCGCCCAGCCAGGCCCGGGCCTCGGGCTCGAGCTCGAGACGCACGCGCTGGGCGGAGAGCTGCTGCTCCACCTCCCGCACGAACTTGTCCACCACGCGCTCCATCACCTCGGGCGGAAGCGGTGCGAAGCGCACCACCTCGTCCAGCCGGTTGCGGAACTCGGGACTGAACAGCCGCTCCAGCTCCTTGCGCCCGTCGCCCCGCACGCCCTCGGAGAACCCGATGGACGCCGCGCTCTGCTCCCGCGAGCCCACGTTCGAGGTCATGATCAGGGTCACATGGCGGAAGTCCGCCTCGCGGCCCTGGTTGTCGGTGAGCTTGGCGTGATCCATCACCTGGAGCAGCACGTCGAAGAGGTCGGAGTGCGCCTTCTCGATCTCGTCCAGCAGCAGCACCGCCCAGGGGTGCTTGCGGATGCGCTCCACCAGGAGCCCGCCCTGGTCGTAGCCCACGTAGCCCGGCGGTGCCCCGATCAGGCGCGCCACGGAGTGGCGCTCGGCGTACTCGCTCATGTCGAAGCGCAGGAAGGGGACGCCCAGGCTGTTGGCCAGCTGCTTGGCCAGCTCGGTCTTGCCGACCCCGGTGGGCCCGACGAACAGGAAGCAGCCCACCGGCCGCTCCTTGCGGCCGAGTCCCGCGCGCGTGCGCCGCACGGCCCGCACCAGGCTGCGGATGGCGCCGTCCTGCCCGAAGACGACGCCGCGCAGGTCCGCGTCCAGACGCTCAAGCCGCTCGCGGTCCGACGTCGTGGCCCGGGCCAGGGGGATCTGGGCCATGCGCGCGATGACGCCCTCCACGTCGCGCACGCCCACGCTGCGCCGCCGGCGCGCTCCCCCGCGCAGCCGCACGGACGCCCCCGCCTCGTCGATCACGTCGATGGCCTTGTCGGGCAGGAAGCGGTCGTTCAGGTGCCGGGCCGAGAGGTCCACCGCGGCGCGCAGCGCGCCGCCCGTGTAGCGCACGCCGTGGTGCTCCTCGTAGCGGGGGGCCAGGCCCTGGAGGATGCGCACGGCCTCCGCCTCGGAAGGCTCGTGGACGTCCACGCGCTGGAAGCGTCGGGCGAGCGCCCGGTCCCGCTCGAAGTGACGGTACTCGGCGTAGGTCGTGGAGCCGATGCAGCGCAGCTCCCCGGCCTGGAGCAGCGGCTTCAGCAGGTTCGAGGCGTCCACCGTCCCGCCGGAGGCGGCTCCGGCACCCAGCACGGTGTGGATCTCGTCGATGAAGAGGACCGGCCGCGGCCGCGCCTGGATCGCCGCCACCAGCGCCTTGAAGCGGGCCTCGAAGTCGCCCCGGTAGCGCGTGCCGGCCAGCAGCGCGCCCAGGTCCAGCGCGAAGATCTCCGCGTCGCGCAGGTCGTCGGGAACGCGCCCCTCGTGGATGCGCAGCGCCAGGCCCTCGGCCAGCGCCGTCTTGCCCACGCCCGACTCGCCCACGAAGATCGGATTGTTCTTGCGTCGACGCGCCAGGATGTGGACCGAGCGCTCGAGCTCGCGCTCGCGTCCGATCAGCGGATCGAGCCTTCCCTGCGCCGCGCGCTCGGTCAGGTTCACGGCGAAGGCCACGAGCGGATCCTGGACCGCCTCCTCGTCGCCCTCTTCCAGTCCCGGCGCCGCGCGCGCCTTGCGCGGGAGGGCGCCCTGGGGCTCGAGCTTCGAGATGCCGTGGGAGACGTAGCGGAGCACGTCCAGGCGCGTGATCTCCTGGCCGCGCAGCAGCGCCGCCGCGTGGGAGTCGGGCTCCTGGAAGAGCGCTGCCAGCAGGTCGCCCGCCTCCACTTCCTCCTTCTCCGCGCTGGCCACGTGCTGGAGCGCGTGCTGCATGACGCGGTGGAAGGCGAGCGTCTGCTCGGTCACGACCTCTTCGCCTTCCGGGATGCGCTCCACCTCCTGCTCCAGGAAGCGGCTCAGCTCCCCGCGCAGCGCCTCCAGGTCGCCTCCGCAGTGGCGCAGGATCTCCTCCCCGCGCGGATCGTGAAGCAGCGCCCAGAGCAGGTGCTCCACGGTGAGATAGGCGTGCCGGCCGGCGATCGCCTCTCGGAAGGCCGCCTGGAGGCTCAGCTGCAGCTCGCGCGCGATGCGACTCACTCGGGCTCCGTTCCCGAGCGCAGAGGATAGCCCCGCTCCTCCGCCATCCGGTGCACGGCGGCGACCTTGGTCTCCGCGACCTCGAGCACGTAGACGCCGGCCACGCCGAGACCGCTGCGGTGGATCTGGAGCATCAGCTCCGTGGCCGCCACCGGACTCTTGCCGAAGACGCGCTCGAGCAGCATCACCACGAACTCCATGGGCGTGTAATCGTCGTTGTACAGGACCACCTTGAAGCGATCGGGGCGCTTGGCTTTGCGGCGCGTGCGCGTGGCGACGCCGGGCTCTCGCCCCGGCTGGGCGAAATCGGTGCCCGGCCCGTCCGGACCCTTCGGCCGACCGCTCACGAGGAGAAGGATAGACGGGTCTCGGGCCGGCCGCCGCTAGACTGGGGCGGCATGGAGGAGCTGGGTCTCGTCGACGGCGTGGCCTCCCTGGCGCCCGAGTCGTGGGACGCGCTCGTGGGCGAGGAGTCGCCCTTCCTCGAGTGGGCGTGGCTCGCCTCCCTGGAGGAGGCGAGCGCCGTGCGGGAGACGACGGGCTGGTCCTCGCGCCCGCTCGTGGCCCGGCGCAACGGCCGCCTGGTCGCCGCGTGTCCGCTCTACGTAAAGGGCCACAGCGAGGGAGAGTTCGTGTTCGACTTCGCCTGGGCGGACGCCGCCTGGCGGGCGGGGATCGAGTACTACCCGAAGCTGCTGGTGGGCGTCCCGTTCACGCCGGTCGCGGGCGCGCGCATCCTGACCGCGACCGGAGAGGACCGCGCCGCCTGGATCCGTCGCTTCGCCGTGGCGCTGCGGGAGCTCTGCGGCGCGAACGACTGCTCGGGCGTGCACGTCAACTTCTGCCGAGAGGACGAGCGCCGGGGCTTTGAGGCGGAGGGCTACCTGCCCCGCCTGGGCTTCCAGTACCACTGGCACAATCACGGCTACCCGGGCTTCGAGGGCTACCTGGCCCGCCTGCGCAGCAAGCGGCGCAACCAGATCCGTCGCGAGCGCCGGGAGGTGGCGGCACAGGGTGTCCGGGTGGAGTCCCGCCTGGGCCACGACATCCCGGAGCGCTGGTGGGACGCGATGTTCCGCTTCTATCGCGCCACCGTAGACGCCAACCCCTGGGGCCGACCCTATCTGAATCGTCGCGTCTTCGAGCTGCTCGAGCGGCGCTTCCGAGATCGGACGTGCTTCGTGATGGCCAGCCGGGGCGAGGAGCTGGTGGGCGGGACCTTCAACGTGCAGAAGGGCGACGCCCTCTACGGGCGCTACTGGGGCGCCTCGCTCCCCATCCGTCACCTGCACTTCGAGGTCTGCTACTACGCCGGGATCGAGCACTGCATCCGCAACGGCCTGGCGCGCTTCGAGCCGGGCGCGGGCGGGGAGTACAAGCAGATCCGAGGCTTCGACGCGCGGCCCACGTGGAGCGTCCACTTCCTGGCGGACGAGCGCCTGCACGCTGCCGTGGCCCGCCACCTGGAGGCCGAGCGCGCCGAGGCCCACCAGGCCATCGACTGGCTCCGCGAGCGCAGCGCCCTCAAGGCGGGCCCCTGAACCGCCGCAGAGCGGCTCGGGCGCTACCCTGAACTCCGGAGCGTTCCCTGACGGACCTCGGCCCGGAACATCCGATCATCCTGTTTGACGGCGTCTGCAACCTGTGCAGCGGCGCGGTGCGCTTCGTGATCGAGCGCGATCCGGAGGCAGAGTTCCGCTTCGCGTCGCTTCAATCCGAGCGGGGACGCGCCCTGCTGCGGCGCCACGGCCTGCCCGAGGACGGCATGGATACCATGGTGCTCGTGGAGGCCGGCCGGGCCTACACCAACAGCAGCGCCGCCTTGCGCGTGACGCGTCGCCTGCGCCGGCCGTGGAGCTGGCTGCGAGCCCTGCTCGTGGTGCCGCGTCCGCTGCGCGACGCCGTCTACGGCGTCGTGGCCCGCCATCGCTATCGCTGGTTCGGGCGCCGGGAGGCGTGCCTCATGCCCGGCCCGGAGCTCCGCGACCGCTTCCTGGACGCGGGCGAGGCCGCCCCCGCGTCCGCGCACGTCCGGGGCTGAGCGGCTCAGCGCTTCCCGTCGCCCAGGAGCCAGCGTTCCACGGCGCCCAGGACGAAGGGATCGAAATCCGCGCTCTGCATGACGTCACCTCCGAAGGCGTGGATCAGGGCGGGGCGTCCCGCGCCCCGGCGAGTAGCGAACGCAGCCGATCCATGGCCTCGCTGCTCCCGACCACGAGCAGGCGGTCGCCGGGCCGGATCACGTACCCGGGCTCGGGATTGGGCGAGGTGCGGCCGCCGCGGTCCACCGCCAGCACGTTCACCCCGGTGCGGGCCCGGACCTCCAGATCCCGGAGGCTGCCCTCGACGCCGCCCTCGGGCACCTCCACCCACTGGGTCGCCACCTGCTCGAGCAGCTCCGTGAGCCAGGGATCGAGCGCCACCTCGGAGGGCACGCGCATCAGCTCGTAGCCCTCCTCCCGGAGCTCCTCGGCGAAGCGCGCCACCGCGCCCTCCGGGATGCCGGCG
>JBFGJV010000061.1:0-15107 GCA_041577015.1 Myxococcota bacterium | reverse complement strand
GCTGATGCGCCTTTGGTGGGGGCACCCGGCGGTGGAGCAGATCGTCTTCTGGGGGCCCTGGAACAAGGTGGCCGGGCGTGACGAGTTCGACGTGGGCTTCTGGGACGAGAACGGCAACCTCTCGCGCCACGGCGAGGCGGTACTCTCGCTCCTGAACGACCGCTGGCGGAGCCGCGTGCGTGGGACGGCGGGCCACCGTGGCACGCTCGCCCTGCGCGCCCATCACGGCAGCTACTTCGCCCAGTGGGAGGGTCGCCACGGTCCGGTCCACGCAGCCTTCGAGGTGCCGGCCGGCGCGGGCCCGCTGCGGGTGCTCCTGGTCGATCCGTGATTATTGCACGATTGCGCAATCGTGCTAATCATGGCTCCATGGCTGCCACGGCCCCCGTTCGCGAGCGCGCGGCTGGCGACCTCGTCGCCATGCTGGACGAGGAGCTGTTCCGGGCGCTGGGCGAGCCCGCGCGGCTCGAGATCCTGCGCGTGCTGCTGGCGGAGGGACGCAGCGACCTGGGCGCCATCGCCGCGCGCGTCCCGCAGGACGTGTCCGGCGTCTCGCGACACCTGGCCGTCCTCCAGGCCAACGGGATCGTGCGGCGCGAGCGCGCGGGACGCCGCGTCTTCTACGAGATCGACGGCCCCGCCGTGCTGGCACGCTTCGAGTCGATCCTAGGTGTGCTCCGGCGGATGGTCCCCGTCTGCTGCCCGGGCAAGGGAGGTGCCTCGTGAGCGGGTACCCGACCGAGCTGCTGCGCGTCCCGGCCGCCTGGGTGGGCTCGGAGCTCGCCGACCGCGACTGGGTCCGGCCGCTGGAGAAGCCGGAGCTGGACGACCTCGAGCGCGCCACGCGGCTCGCGCGCGCCAGCGGCAAGCCGCTGCGCGCCCTGACCCGCGACGACTTCCCGCTCCCCGTTCTCGGCCCCGCCGTAGACGGCTGGCTGCGCGAGCTCGACCGGGGGCGCGGCTTCCTGCTGGTGCGCGGCATCCCCGTGGAGCGCTACGACGAGGACGAGCTCGCCACGCTCTACTACGGGCTCGGCCTGCACCTGGGCACCGCGGTGTCGCAGAACGCGGCGGGCGATCTCCTCGGGCACGTGCGCGACACGGGCGCCGATCCGAAGGACCCAGCGGTGCGGCTCTACAAGACGCGCGAGCCGCTGGGCTTCCACTGCGACGGATCCGACATCGTGGGGCTGCTCTGCGTGCGGCCCGCGCGCTCGGGCGGGACGAGCCGGATCGTGAGCTCGGTGACGGTCTACAACGAGGTCCTGCGCCGACGTCCGGACCTGGTGCCGCTCCTCTTCGAGCCCTTCGCCTTCGACCGGAACGAGGAGCAGCGTCCGGGCGAGCCGCCGTTCTTCCAGCTCCCCCTCTGTCACTGGCACGCGAAGGAAGGGCGGCTGCGCACCTTCTACATCGGCTGGTACATCCGGGGCGCCCAGCGCCACCCGCATGCGCCGCGGCTCACGTCGGCCCAGCACGAGCTCCTCGACCTGATCGACGCCATCGCCGAGGACCCGGCCTACCATCTCGACATGGACTTCCGGCCCGGCGACATCCAATGGCTGAAGAACGCGGTCATCCTGCACGCGCGCACGGTCTACGAGGACCATCCGGAGCCCGCGCGAAGGCGCCACCTGCTGCGCCTCTGGCTCACGGCACGCACGCCGTTCGCGGATGGCGACGCGGTTCTGCGGAGCGGCATCCCGCCCCGTGAGGAGGCAAAGGCATGACGACGTCCAACCCCCCGACCCCGAGCTGCTGCGGAGCCCCTGTCGACGCGAGCCAGGACGAGGAGCGGGTGCACACCCTGGTCCGCGACGCCTACACCCACGTCGCCCAGGAGCGAGACGCGAAGCACGCCGCCGAGGTGGCGCGGCGCATCGGCTACGACGAGGCCGAGCTCGCCGCCGCGCCCGAGGGCGCGAACCTGGGCCTGGGCTGCGGCAACCCCGGCGCGATCGCGGCGCTACGGCCTGGCGAGGTGGTGCTCGACCTGGGCTCCGGTGCGGGCTTCGACGCGCTCCTGGCCGCGCGGGCCGTGGGGCCCGCGGGTCGCGTGATCGGCGTGGACATGACCGACGCCATGCTCGCGCGCGCCCGGGAGAACGCCCGCCGCGCGGGTCTCGACCACGTGGAGTTCCGCAAGGGCGTGATCGAGGAGCTCCCGCTCCCGGACGCCAGCGTGGACGTGGTGATCTCGAACTGCGTGATCAACCTGGCTGCCGACAAGAGGCGGGTCTTTCGCGAGGCCTTCCGCGTCCTCAAGCCCGGGGGCCGGCTCGTGGTGTCCGACCTGGTGCTGGAGAAGCCGCTTCCCGAGCCGATCCTGAAGAGCGCCGAGGCCTACGTGGGCTGCATCGCCGGCGCGCTGCTGCGCGACGACTACCTGGCCGCCGTCCGCGACGCGGGCTTCCACGACGTGGAGGTGGTGGCCGCCACGAGCTACGCGGGAGTGGTCGAGCTCCAGACGCCGGAGATCCGCGCGGCGGTCGAGCGTCTCGGGCTCACGGAGGAGGAGGTCGCCGATGCGGCGGCGAGCGTCACCAGCTTGAAGCTCAGCGCCCGGCGCTGAGCGGGAGACCCGGCATGCCCCTCGATCCCCAGGTGAAGCCGCTCCTCGACTTCCTGGCCACGAATCCGCGCAACCCGGCGACGCTCACGCCCGCGGAGCTGCGTGCGGGCTACCGGCTGCTGGCGGCGGGGCGCCGCGGTCCCGAGGTGGCGCACGTGGAGGAGCGACGCATCCCCGGGCCGGCGGGCGAAATCCCGGTGCGCGCCTACCGGCCGGCCGGGTCGCGGCCGCTTCCGCTCCTGGTGTACTTCCACGGCGGCGGGTGGACCGTCTGCAGCCTGGACACCCACGACGCCACCTGCCGCAATCTCGCGAACGCGGCGGGCTGCGCGGTCCTCTCCGTGGACTATCGGCTCGCTCCGGAGGCGAAGTTCCCCGCGGCGCCCGAGGACTGCTACGCCGCCACCCGCTGGGCCGCGGAGAACGCCGCGGCGCTCGGTGCCGACGCCGGAGCGATCGCGGTGGGGGGCGACAGCGCGGGCGGCAACCTGGCCACGGTCGTTTCGCGGCTGGCACGGGAGCGCGGCGGGCCGCCCCTCGCGCACCAGCTGCTGATCTATCCCGCCACGGACCTCACCTTCGAGAAGACCTACGACTCCTACGTGGAGAACGCGGACGGCTACTTCCTCACCCTCGCGATGATGCACTGGTTCACGGACCACTACCTGGCGGGCCCGGAGGACGCCCGGAGCCCGCTGGCGTCGCCGCTTCTCGCCGGAAACGACGAGCTTGCCGGCCTGCCGCCCGCCACCGTGCTCACCGCGGAGTTCGACCCGCTGCGCGACGAGGGCGAGGCCTACGCCGCGCGGCTCCGCGAGGCGGGCGTCCCGGTGGAGGTGAAGCGCTGGGACGGCATGATCCATGGCTTCTTCTCCATGACCGACACGCTCGACCGGGCGAAGGAGGCCGTGGACTGGACCGGGGCCCGACTCCGGGCCGCGCTTCGCTGCCGCGATTGATCGCCCGTCGCCGTTCGGCCTACTACTCGAGGCCCAGACGACGCATCTTCTTGCGCAGGCCGAGCCGGGAGAGGCCGAGGGCCTCGGCGGCGCGGGTCTTGTTCCCGCCGTGCTGGTCGAGTGCCGCCCGGATGGCGCGCAGCTCCAGCTGCTCGGTCTGCTGACGCAGGGTGCCGCGGACGGACGGGGGTCGGGGCTCTTCGGCGCCTGAGTCCAGGACGTCCGAGGTCACGGGGTCGTCCGGCGCCGCGAGCGCGATGGCACGCTCCACCGCGCTGCGCAGCTCCCGCACGTTGCCGGGAAAGTCGCGGCGCGCGAGGGCGTCCACGAAGTCCTCGGCGAGGACCACCTCCCGCGCGTGGGCCGCACCGAACTCCTCGGCGAAGTGCTGCGCGAGGAACGGGATGTCCACCCGCCGCCGCCGCAGCGGAGGCACGTGGATCGTGGCGACGTTGAGGCGATAGAAGAGGTCCTCGCGAAAGTCGCCTTCCTTCACGCGCGTCTCGATGTCGTGGTGCGTGGCCGAGACGATCCGGACGTCCACCCGGAGCGTCGCCGTGGCACCGAGCGGCCGGATCTCCTGGGTCTCGAGGGCGCGCAGCAGCTTGGCCTGCATCGCCGGCGGCATGTCCCCCACCTCGTCCAGGAAGAGCGTGCCGCCGCTGGCCTGGGCGAAGAGACCCGGGCGATCCCGCTCGGCTCCGGTGAAGGCGCCTCTCTGGTGACCGAAGAGCTCGGACTCGAGCAGCGTCTCCGGGAGCGCACCGCAGTTGAGGGCGACGAAGGGCCCGCCGGAGCGCCCGCTCTGCTGGTGGACGGCACGGGCCACCAGCTCCTTGCCGGTGCCCGTCTCCCCGAGGATCAGAATGGGGATGTTCGACCCCGCCACGCGACGCACGTTCTCCAGCACTTCGCGCATGGCGGCGCTCACGCCGAGCAGCGCCTGCGCGGGACGGTGCTGCACCCGGGCGCCGCGCCCGCCGGGACCCGAAGCGAAGAGACGCCCCAGGGCGTGACGAAGGATCCCCTCTCGGGTCGGGTGCGAGAGCACCGCGGCCGGGCGAAGCCTCCGGGTCGCCAACGTCAGGGTCTCGTCGGAGAGGTCCCGAGGCACGAGGAGCACCAGGCTCGAGCCCGCGCGCACCTGGAGCAGACGCTCCAGGTGCTCGATCTCGTGCGGCGCTCCGGAGAGCACGGCTACCGCCGCGGCGGCATCCACGGAGGAGGCGAGCGGACGGGAGCCGGAGGGCTCGAAGTCGCACACCTCGAAGCCCGAGCCGAGCAGCGCCCTCAGGCTTCGGCGCGCCTCGGCCTCTCGGGCGATCAGGAGGATCGAGCGGGTTTCGGCCAAGGCACGCTTCCTGCGGGCGTCACACCGAGCCCGCCAGGAGACGACGACGCACGTAGGCTCGGATCCGGTCCCGATGCCGGGCCGCGATCTCGGTGAAGACGACCCCGAAGAAGGGCGAAGTCCCCTCCTCCAGGGTGCGATGCTTCACGATGCCCCGCGCCAGGAAGGTCCGCTCGCCGGGGAGCGTCACCACGAGCTGGACCTCGGACTCGATGTCGCAGCCCTCGAAGCGATGCGGCACGTAGATGCCCAGCCCCGTCTCGCTCACGTCCCGGGCGCGCAGGATGTCCAGGGACGTGCGTCCGACGATGTGCACGCCCACCGGCTCGTTCTTCGCAGGCCGCACCCGGGTGCGATCGCGAGGCTCGGACCCTCGCTTCGAACTCACGGATCGGCGCAGGAAGCGGAGCACGGCAAGAGACTCCCCCAAGGGGATTTCGGCCGGCCGGGGGGGCGCCTTGACCCCGCCGTCTTCACGGGCCCGGAACGCGAAGGGGCCGGGCTCCCTGAGGAGCCCGGCCCGGTGAGTGGGTCGTGCTTGGGTCTACTCGGCCAACTCCAGGTCTTCCTCCGGATCGGGCTCGAAGTCGGCGACCGGGGGCACCGGGTCCGCGGGAGGCTCCGGCAGGCCCTCGCCGCAGACGTCGGCCACGTAGATCGCCGAGTCCTTCTGCAGCTTGAGCTTGTCCACCACGGCGCCCCCGTGCAGGTGCGAGGCGTACTTCACGTAGAGCTTGGCGTGAGGTGCGTAGATTCCCGCGTGCACCCGGCTCGACTTGGAGATCTTGATCCCGCCCTTGCCGGCCATCACGATGAGCAGGCTCGCCTCGTCCGAGCCGGCGACGATGCTGCTCCCGTACTTCACGTACACCTTGCCCTTCGGCATGAAGATGCGAACCGGGCCACCGAGGATCAGCGTGGCATTCTTGTCGAGCTTGAGCTTGGTCAGGTAGTACTCGCCACCCGGGAGAAACAGGGAGTCTCCGTCCTTGACCTCGATCTCGGTGGGCGACTTGAAGGGGTCGTTGCCGAAGGTCGTGGGGCCCACGTCCGCGTTGTCGTTGAGCGCCTCGTGGGAGGCCACGAGGTCGTGCACGTCCTGGAGGACCACCTGGGGTGCGTCCTCGACGACGGCGCCCGTCACCAGGAAGTCGTGCTTGTCCTTCACCTCGCCACCCACCACCAGGTCGCCGTGGATGGTGCCCGGGCCGTACAGCTTGGCGTCCCGGTTGGTCCCCACGTGCGTCCACTCGTGGCTCTCGCCTCCGAAGATGTCGCTTCGCTTGACCTGAAGCTTGTAGTCGGCGAAGACGGCGGCGCCCGCAGGGCAGAAGAGATCCGTCTCGTGTGCCGCCGCGGAGCCGGCGGCAAACGCCACCGCGACGACGAGCGCCGTCGGGGTCGTGCGCCAGAAGGTTCGTTGCATGGATGCCTCCTCGATGTTCCGGAGCGGGAAGTCTCCGGAGCCCGCGAAGAGAGCAAGCGTCGTGCCAGTCGCTTCATCGCCGTAACTCATTGATCTCGGGTGAGTTTTACCGGAAGGGGTCGGCGCCGAAGGACGCCCTGCGGCGCGTGCGGATCGAGCGCAGCGTGCAACGCACCGGAAGCTTCGCGGCGAGGGGCGCCTGCCCGGGCGGTTTTCCGGGCTGGAAACCCGGTTTCCAGCAGGATTCGGTAACGCGGTTGCCGTTTTGGGCGGGTCGCGCGGGCTAGGCGAGCGAGAGCCAGAGGCGTAGCAGGTGACGCTTGCGCGCGGGCTCCTCCCAATCCTGGTAGGCCGTGCGCGCGTGCAGCACCACGTGGTTCGAGACCAGCTGGACGTCGCCGGGCTCGAAGTGCATGTCCAGGCGGAGCTCCGGCGAGCTGGCGATCGCCTCGTAGAGGTCCAGGAGCGTGCGCTCCTCCTCGCTGAAGGGCGGCACCTCCGGGTGACGCACCACGGAGCGGAAGTAGTCGCTGTGGTAGAAGGTGCGCAGCCATCCTCCCGCGAAGCGACAGGGCGGGACCGGAAGGTAGGGGCGACGTCCCTCGCCCTGCTCGTCCCGCGTGTCCAGCAGGAAAGGCTCGAAGAGGCGGTCCACCAGCTCGGGACGCCGCAGCAGCAGCTCGTCGTAGACGGAGACCGAGCTCACGATGCGGCTGGCGCCGCCCGAGCGGGGTGTGCGCAGGCAGAGGAGCCCCACGGCGTCCGCCAGGTCGCAGTGCCAGGCAATGTCGCCCGCGGTGCGGTAGCGGCGCACGAAGCGGTGGGTCGCCTCCTCTCCGGTGTCCAGCACGTGGCCCAGGAGGTCGCCCTGGGGATTCTGGGCGCCCGGGATCCCGAGGTGCAGGCCCAGGCCCCAGTAGACGAGGGACGCGTCCTCGTCGCCCCAGCGCGCCACCGGGAGGCCGCGCACCAGCAGGAAGCCTCGGCCCGTGTCGAGTTCCCGGGCCCAGCCGGCGATGCGCGGCGCCAGGGTCGGAAGCGGAAAGTCCTCGCGCCGCACCTGCCCCAGCGCGAGGTCGCGTTCGCGGACCTCGTCGCGCGCGCGCTCGAGCTCGGTGATCTCCTCCGGGGCGAGGGTCTCGATCCAGTCGCTGCGACCCGCCAGCTCGGAGCCCCGCCAGGCGGCCGGACCCCCCACCGGCTCATGCGGCACCGACTCGTGGGGGCGCGCGAAGTAGTGGAGCGCCTGCTCCGCGAAGCTCCGGTAGGCGTCGCCCATGGGCGGAGAGGCTAGCCGAGCTCAGGCGCCCTCGTCCTTGCCGGCACGCGAGCCCATCTCCGCGTAGAGGGCGTCGAGCTTGTCGCGAACCTCGGGCGCCACGGCGAGGAAGGTCACGCCCATCCCCATCTTGCGCGTGGAGAGGCCCGGACCGACGTTGTTGGACACCACGCGCGCCGGGATCTCGAGCACCTCGCCGGTGCTCTCGATGCGGAGCCGGAGGTCGATCCGCGAGCCAGCCGGCGCCGGGAAGGCCGTGTTGATGAAGACGCCGCTCCGGGAGAGGTCGGTCATCAGCGCCTCGGAGAGGCCCTGCGTACCGGCGTAGCTGACCTTCATGCGGGTGGGGACGCGCACGGAGTCGCGGCGCTCGACACCGGCGGGCGCACCCTTGGAGAAGCGCCGGTCGAGCTGGCTGCGCAGCGCCGCCCAGCGCTCGTGCTCGGCCACGGTGACCCCCTCCGTGGTGCGCTTGCGCTCCAGCCGGGCGTACTCGCGGAAGAGCTCCGGGAGGGTCTGCATGGTTTTCGCATCGGCCGGTCGGAGGCTGCGCCTGAGCACAAACCCCTAGCCACGCTCCAGCATGAGGTGGGCGGCGCGGTCGGCCAGCGTCATGACGGGAATCATGGTGTGGGTGGAGGCGCTGGTGGGCATCACCGAGGCGTCCACGACGTAGATCCCCGGCACGCCGTGGAGCCGGTGCTCGGCGTCCACCACGCCCGTCCGTGGGTCGCCGCTCATGCGGCAGGTGCCCTGCACGTGGGCCGAGACGAAGCGCGTGACGCCGGTGCGGATCGGGAACCCGAGCACGCGGTCGAGCTCGTCGGCTCCGCGCAGCGGCGGGAAGGCGTCGCTCCCGAAGGCGACCTCCCGGGCTCCCGCGGCGAAGTAGAGCTCCGCCGCGTGTCGCATCCCCCGCCGCAGGCGCGCCTTCCACTCCTCCTGCATGCGGTAGTCGATCCTTGCGCGGAAGCCGCGCTCTCCGCGCCACTCCCAGCCCATCTCGCCGGAGGGACGGTCGGGAACCAGCAGCAGCGCCAGGGCCAGGTGCCTCGCTTTCGCCATCCGCGCCTTGTGGTCGAAGCCGAAGCCCGCGAGCCCCGAGCCCACCTGCGCCAGGCCGCCCGAGATCCCCTCCAGGCGGAAGCCGCCGAGGCCGTGCTCGGCGCTGTTCTCGTCGAAGGCCTCGCAGTAGGCGGACTGGGGGATGCCGCGCCACGCGGTCACGTCCACCGGCTCCGGGAACAGGGCGGAGACCGACATCTGCGGCTGGAGCGAGACGTTGCGGCCGAGCTGCGGGAGGCCGCGGTCGAGTCCCGAGCGCCGCAGCAGCGCCGGGGTGTGGACCGCGCCCGCGGCCAGCACCACCCGGTCAGCTTCCATCGCGAACGGAAGGCGCGCCAGCCGCGGGCCACGCTGCACCACCGTGCCGAGCACCCGGAAACGTCCGTCGCTGCCCGGCTCGATGCGCTCGGCGCGCACGTCGGTGTAGACGTCGGCGCCCGCGGACACGGCGCGCGGCAGGTAGTTCAGGTGCGCACCCTTCTTCGCGTCGTACGCACAGCCCACCAGGCAGTAGCCACTCCCGATGCAGCCGGTGCGGTTGTGCTGGAAGGTCCCGGCCGCCAGGCCGAGCTTGCGCGCCGTCTCCAGCACCAGCCGGTTGTTGGGATTCACCTGCTCGGGGGCGATCGGCCGGACGCCGAGCATGGCGAAGACCCGCTCCTGGGAGGCTGCGAGGGTCTCCTCGTCCAGACCCTGGAGGCCGAGCAAGCGCTTCCAGTGCGCGTAGACCTCCGGGGGCGTCGGCACGCAGTCGGCGGTGTTGATCACCGTGGAGCCGCCGTAGCAGGAGCCCTGGAGCACGCGGATCATGCCGTCGCTGGTGAACTGGTTGGCCCCGTCCCGATACAGTGCGGGCAGCATCTGGTCGTCGCGCTGCGTGAAGTCGCGCGCCGTGAAGTAGCCGCCCTCCTCGAGCACCACGGTCTCGACACCGTGGCTGGCGAGGGTGTGCGCCACCACCGCGCCTCCGGAGCCCGAGCCCACCACCACCGTGTGGGTGCGGCGCTCGAAGGAGCGCTCCAGCTCGTGACCTTGAACGATCATCCGGCCCGCTCCACCCAGGGCCCGTCGTAGCCGGTGGCGGGCCAGCTCGCGTCGGCGGCGTAGAAGACGAAGAGCGAGAGCTCCTTGAGCGCGCCGAAGACCTGCCTGGGCAGCTCGAGGCGACTGCCCGCGAGAGCCGCGAGGCAGGCGGTGCGTCCCTCCAGGTCGAGACGCGAGAAGCGTCCGAGCCGGCCCGCCAGGAGCGGGCTTCCCCACTCCACCAAACGGAGCGCGCTCGCGAGCCCGCGCACCACCTCCGGGTCCTCGCCGGTCAGGAAGGCGTCGATGCGCCGGGCGAGCTCTACGTCGCGCGCGCCGGTGGGGAAGGCGCCGCCCGCGGGAACGAAGGCGTCGGTGACGACGTCCAGGAGCACCCACTCGCCCGGCGAGACGACGGAGAGGTCGTCGGGCGCGGAGGCCTCGTGGCCGGGTGCGCACCCGGGCGCCACGGGCAGCACTGCCAGGGCGCCGGCCAGGCGGAGCGAGCGACGCAGGAAGACGCGACGCGAGAGCTCGGGGATCGCCACGCCCGGAAGGGTAGCGTCACCCGCCGGACGGAACGTCGCTGGCGACGTAGGACTCCCGTAGCGCCACCTTCACCAGCTGGCCGGCCTCCAGGCGCTGCGTGGGGGAGATCCCGTTCCCGATCGCGAGGCGCTGGACGTCCCACGAGGCTCCGGCTCGGGCGATCAGGTCCGTGAGCGTCTCGCCGCCCCGGGCGCGCACGACCCTTAGCCGATCCACCTGGATCGAGGCGCGCTCCTCGGGCGTGAGCGCACGGAAGCTCCGCGCCATGGCGCGCCCCCGACCCAGGTACTGCCGGGCGCTCCCGCTGCGGGCGGCTGCAGCGATCCGGTAGATGTAGCCGTCGTACGCGATCCAGGTGAGCTCCCCGGAGATGCGGCCCTGAGGGGCGTTCGCATGCCCTCGCACCAGGTACGCGGGGCAGCAAGCGAGCTCCAGCGACTGGGCCTCGACCACCTGCGCGCCCATCTGCGGCACCCGCTCCGCCAGGAAGGCGCCCGCCGGAACCCGCGGGTCGTCGCCGCGGCCGGCCGGCTCGAGCGAGAAGCGTGCGTCCCCCTGCGGCGAGAACGCCACCACCGCGCTGTGCATGTTCACGATCTTCCATCCGGTGGGGAAGTTCAGGGCGAAGTTGAGATCCGGGTGCAGGAAGCGCGAGCCCCGCACGATGCCCTCGGCGGGGTTCGCGCCGAGCGCCAGGCCGTCGATCCGCCGCAGGTAGGCCTCGCGCGACGACGTCGACGAGGCTTGCTCCTCCGGGCTCAGGCGCTGAGCGCGGGTCGCCGTCGTCGCCACCCGCTCGGTCAGGCCGGGGTGCGTGTCCAGGTACGACTTGATGCGCGCCGCTCCGAGCGTGAAGCGCTCGACGTTGCGCAGCGACTCCAGGAAGTCGGTGATGCCGCGCGGATCGAAGCCCGCGGCGGCCGCGATGCGCTGACCGCCCCGGTCCGCCGAGGCCTCCTGGTCGCGGGCGTAGTCGGCGATGTCGGCCGCGCGCATCGGCCCCAGGGCGAAGGGGTGCAGGCGGCCCACGACCACCTGGCGGGCCGCCGCGTGCCGCTCGGCGGCATGGACGATCTCGTGCCCGAGCACGCCCGCCAGCTCGTCCTCGGAGTTCGCGAGCGCCAGGAGACCGCGGGAGACGAAGATCTGCCCACCCGGGAGCGCGAAGGCGTTGGGGCTCCAGGCGTCCACGACGTAGAACTTCCAGTCGAAGCCTCGGCGCGGGGCGTGGCGCAGGAGACGCTGGCCCAGCTCGCTCACGTACTGCTGCAGGGCTGGATCTCGAACCAGCCCCATCTCCGCGATCACCTGGCGCACGGCCGCCTGGCCGGCACGCCTGTCGTCCGCCTCCGTTACCAGGATGGTCTCGCGCCGAGGCTCCGCGTCGCCGGAGGGGGCCCGTGCGCAGGCGACACCCACCGCGAGGCTCAACCCAAGCATCCCCAGCGACGGGACGCGCCGTATCACGAACCAGCCCGTCTCGCAGTGCAGCTCTCGCCGGCTCCGTCGCAGTAGTCCACCGTCGAAACGTCGATCACGAGCTGGCCGGAGCTAGCGGGAGGCAACGCTGGCTGCTGGGGGAAGGAGCGCGGCATGGGATCTCGTCGGCGTATGCTATCGCGTGTAGGGCTCCGAGACCGCCACCTTGACAAGCTGGCCTTCGCGCAGGCGAGCACCTTCTTCGAGAGCGTTGGCCACGGCGACCTGCGCGGGCGGCCAGGCGCTTCCGGATCGCTCCAGCAGCGCCGGCAGCGCCTCGCCACCGCGCGCCCGGCGGATGCGCAGGCGGAGCGCCCGGATGCGTCTCGCGTCGTCGGGACGGAGGGGCCGAAAGCTCTCCGCCACGGCTCGAAGCTGCGGGAGAGCCGCCTCGAAGCGCGTCTCCGGAGCGACGCCCGCGACGCGGTAGACGCGTCCTCCATGCGCGATCCAGGTGAGGTCGACGCCGTGCCCGCGGCTGCGCGTGGTCCAGCGCAGCGCCGGCAGGCCCGATACTTGGAGACGCCTGGCCTGCGCGAGCCGCTCCTCGTCGATCCCGTCGGCCCGCGCCCCCGCCGCCGGGTCGTCCCCGTCTCCGGCCAGCTGCAGGATGGCGTAGGTCTCGTCGGCCTCGGGATGCTTCCCGGCCACGAACTGGCGCGTGCTCTCGGTCTTCCAGTCGGCAGGGAAGCGCAGCGCGAAGGCGAGGCCCGGATGCAGGAAGAGGCCGTCGTCGAAGACGCCTTGGGCGGGGTTCGGCCCCACCAGCAGGCCGTCCAGCCGGCGCAGCAGCGCGGCGCGGCTTCCGGCCACCGGGCGTGCGGGAGCCGGCGTCAGGCCCTGGGCGCGCCTCGCGGTATCGGCCACACGCTGGGGCGTCGAGGGATGCGAGTCGAAGAAGCTCGGGCGACGGCTCGTGCCGCGCATGAGCTCCGTCTCCCGCTCCAGGGTGGTCAGGAAGCGCGCCATGGCTCCGGGGTCCCAGCCCGCCTTCGCCGCGATCTCGATCCCGATGCGGTCCGCCTGGCGCTCCTGCTCGCGGCTGTAGGGCGCCAGCACCAGGCCCTGCGAGAGGGCCGCGCCCACGCCGCCTACGACCCCACCCAGCGTCCTGCTCACGCTGCCCACGACCGCGCTCGGCACGCCGAAGGCGAGCGCGAAGGGGGCTCCCACCGTGAGGCGGCGAACCGAGTGACGCGCCGCCACGTGCCCGATCTCGTGACCCAGAACGCAGGCCAGCTCGGCCTCGTCGTTCACGAGCGCGAGGAGGCCGCGCGACACGTAGACCGGCCCACCCGGCAGGGCAAACGCGTTGGGCTCGGCCGCGTCTACCACGTGGAAGCGGTACGACACGTCCTGGCGGGGAGAGTGTGCGGCCAGCCGCTCGCCGACCGTTTGCACCCAGGCGACGAGCGCCGCCTCCTCGACGAGGCCCATGGTGCGCTCGACCTTCTGGGCCTCCCGGAGCCCGAGCTCCCGCTCGGCCCTGGCGGAGACGAGCACCAGCTCGGGCCGGCCGGTCACCGGGTTGCGCGCGCAGGCGACGAGGACGGCCAGAAGCCCGCAGACGATAAGGATACGGCTCCGCTTCACCGCGCCGAGCTGAGCCAAAGCTCCCGAATCAAGATCCGATCCTTCAGCGAGCCCGAAGCTCGGCCAGGCGAGTCCGCACGCGCTCGCTCCAGAAGTCGAAGGCCCCGCGCACGTCGTCCCAGGTGCTGGTCACCCCCGCGACCCGCTTCCCGCCCACGCGCCGGTCCACCGCCGCCATCAGACGCTCTCCACTGACGGCATCCACCAGCTCGCCCTCCACGCCCGCGCTCCCCACGAACGCGTGTGTTCCGGTGGCGAGCTTCTTCGCCCCGGAGAGCAGGCGAGCCTGCGGGATGATCGTGGACACGGTGTCCATCGCGACCGAGGCGCCCTCGGCCTCGGTGATCGCCACGCGCAGGCGCATCACGCCCGGTGCGGGCTGCCGCACCAGCGTGTAGTCCTGCTTGAGGGTCTCGCGCAGCGAGGCGTCCAGGTAGTCGGCCAGCCCCTGGAGCTCGTCCTCGGGCACGTCGTCAAGCCTCGAAGCCGAGCCACGCCACAAGGTGACCGGGTCGATCAGGATGCGGTCGTAGCGGCGGAAGTCCGTGTCCGGATTCACGTAGACGAGCAGCGCGTACTCGCCACCGCCGGGCTCGAGCTGAGCATAGTTGGTCAGGAAGCCCGTGGTCTCCACGTCCCGGGCCTGCTGGGTGGCGGCGCACCCCACGAGAACCGTGACGAAGAGGATCGGACCGATGGCGTTCGCGAACCGTTGCTTCATGGTGTCTCCTCGAGCGTACCGAGCCGCGAGTCACGGCCGATGCGCACCTAGTCGTGGGGCGTCACCTCGGCGCCCTGCGGCATGGTCTTCGAAACCCGGTGCGGGAACTTCCGGATCATCATCATGTGGCTCTTGAGGTGGTTCTGGAGCGGAGTTACCGCGAAGAGGCCCGGATAGAACTCCCCGCGCTTCTCGCCCGGGTCGCGGCGCACGTTGTAGAACTCCATGTTGGGGAGCCCCCCGTGGCCACCCGGCTTGATGTGGATCTTGAAGTCCTCGTAGCGCACCGCTCCGAGCTGGCCGCCACTGTAGTGGAACATGTAGTTGCGCCGCGAGTGGCCCTCGCCGCGCAGCAGCAGGGCCGTCTGGTCGATCCCGTCGGTGACGCGGTCGTTCGGGACGTGCTTCGTCGCTCCGCCGAGACGCGCCGCCGTGGTGTAGAGGTCCACCAGGTGGATCATGTCCACCGGATCCTGGCCCGGCTCGATCATGCCCGGCCACCAGGCCATGGCGGGGACACGGACACCCCCCTCGAGGACGTCGCCCTTCGCGCCGTTCAGCCAGGAGTAGCCCGCCGTCGGCCAGAAAGCGTACATCGGACCGTTGTCGCTCCACCAGACCACGAGCGTGTTCTCGGCGATCCCCGTCTCGCGCAAGGTGTCGAGCAGCTGCCGCACGTGGGCGTTGTGTTGCGCCATCATCGAGGCCTGCGCGTTGGCACGATCCACCTGCGGCGCGTCCTGGTAGGCCTCGGCGCCCGTGATCTGCTGGGTATAGGTGGCCCAGTAGATGAAGAAGGGCCGGTCCGAGGTGCTCTTCTCCTTCACGTAGTCGAGGATCTGCCGGATCGATTCCTTCTCGAACGCGTCCTGGCGCTTGCTGCCCAGCTGGCCCGCCGGGCCCTGGATGGGGCTGCGACCCTGACCCTTGCGGCCGACATAGCCGGCCACCGAGAGATCCACCCCGGTGTCCCGCTTGTACTGTTCAGCCCCCGGAAAGTCGTAGAAAGGACCGCGGAGCGAGGTCGGCTGTTCGAACAGTGCAGCGCTGTCGGGCCACATGTCCGGCGCGCCGTTGAAGAGCCCGTAGT
>JBFGJV010000060.1:0-15279 GCA_041577015.1 Myxococcota bacterium | reverse complement strand
CCGGCTCGTCTCCGAGTAGCGCGCTCTCGGTGATCTCGAGCTCGACCAGACCCGGCTCGAGGTTCGACTCCTCGAGCAGGCGAGCCACGGTCTCCACCAGGGTTCCCTTGCGTACCTGGTGGCTCGACACGTTGATCCCGATCCGGAGGGGTGGCAGGCCGGCGTCCAGCCACTGGCGCGCCTGCGAGCAGGCCGCGCGCAGCACCCAATCCCCGATCGGTCCGATCAGTCCCGTCTCCTCGGCGAGGGGGATGAACTCGCCCGGCGAGACGAAGCCGAAGTGCTCCGAGTCCCAGCGCGCCAGGGCCTCGACGCCCGTGATGGCTCCGCTCGAGACGTCCAGCTGGGGCTGGTAGTGCAGGACCAGCTCGTCGCGTTCGGCCGCGCTCCGCAGGTGATTCTCCAGCTCCAGACAGCGCAACGCCCGCTCGTTCATGGACTCGCTGAAGAAGCGATAGCCTTCGCGGCTGTCGCGCTTGGCGTGGTCCATGGCCGCGTTGGCACTGCGCATCAGCGTGTTGGGGTCGGAGCCGTCTCCGGGATAGACGGCGATCCCCACCTTGGCGGTCAGCGCCAGCTCGTGACCCTCGATCTCGAAGGGCTCGTCCAGGATTTCGAGCACTCGCCGCGCCACGGGGGCCGCATCCTCGGGCGACGCGATCTCGCTGAGGACCAGGGCGAATTCGGCTCCCGCCAGGCGTGAGATCGTGGCCGCATGCTCCGTGCGCACGTGCCCCACGTAGTCCGTGGTGCGCACGCGGGTGGTGAGGCGAGTGGCGACGCGTCGCAGCAGCTCGTCACCGATCGCATGTCCGAGGGTGTCGTTGATCCGCTTGAAGCGGTCCAGGTTCAGGTAGAGCAGGGCGAAGCGGTGATCGTCCTGGCTGCCCTGCTCGATCACGCGCGCCAGGTACTCGCTCAGCATGCGCCGGTTGGGGAGCGCGGTGACGGTGTCGTAGTAGGCGAGGTACCGGATGCGCTCCTCGGAGCGACGACGTTCCGTGACATCCTGCACCGTGCCCGAGATCAGTTCTGCCGCGCCCGAGGCCCCTCGGTTCACCTCCGCGCGGTGGTGCACGACGCGCTGGGAGCCCGAGGCGGGCACGATGCGGTGATCGAGGCTCCAGGGCGTGGACTCGGCGGCGGCACGCCGTAGCGCCTTCTCCAACCGCTCCCGGTCGTCGGCGTGGACGGCGCTGAGGAAGGCGTCGAGGGTGCTCGCTCCCGCGCGGGGCTCCACGCCGAGGATCCGGTAGAGCTCCTCGGACCACAGCATCTGCCTCTCGCCCGGCGTCCACTCCCAGTGGCCGATCCTGGCCAGACGCTGGGCGCTGGCCAGCCGCTGCTGGCTGTTGCGGAGGTCCGCGAGCGTCTGTCGGAGCTCGCCGAAGGCGTGGCTCGCCCTCATGACGAAGCGCACGCGGTGCTGCAGGAGCTGCCAGTCCAGGGGCTTCTTGATGAAGTCGGTGGCACCGACCTGGAAGGCGCGGTCGATGGTCTCGGAATCCGTGCGCCCGGTCGCCATCAAGACCGGGATCTCGCGTCCCACGTCGAGCGCGCGTAGCCGGGCGCAGGTCTCGAAGCCATCGATACCCGGCATCTCCACGTCGAGCAGCACCAGGTCCGGCGGCGACTGCGCGAGGGCCTCGAGGGCGCTCTCGCCATCCTCGGCCTCCTCCACCGAGAAGTCGAGGGCAGCCAGCGCCTGCCTGGCGAGAACCCGGATCACCGGATCGTCGTCCACGATGAGCGCTCGGGCCGGAGCCGAAGAATAGGTGGGTTCACTCATCTCCGGCCCCGAAGCGTTGCGCGGCCAGCGCCTCACGAACGCGCTCCAGCTCCGCCGCGATGCGGCCCTGGAGCTCGGCGGCGCCCTCGGTCTGGCCGGCCCGACCGCGCGCCTCCAGCTCCTTGCACAGTGCGGACAGGGCACGGGCGCCCACCTGGGCGCTGCTCGACTTGAGGGTGTGGGCGGCCTTGGCCATCCGCAGCGGATCGGACGCCGCGACCGCGTCCCGGATCCTGGCCTCGAGCTTGCCCGAAGACTCGAGGTAGGCATCCGCCATGCGTTCGAAGAGGCCGGCCGCTCCGCTGGCCTCCAGGGAGCGGAGGTCCTGGAGCGTGCCGCCGTCGAGCACCTCGGACGGGTCGGCTTCGCTCGGCTTGACGGCTGCCGCCGGGGCGCCGGGGCGCGTGTCCCCGGACGTTCGCACCCACCTCTCCAGCGCGCCGCGGAGATCTTCGCGCGTGAAGGGCTTGCTCAGGTAGTCGTCCATGCCTGCCAAGAGACACGCTTCCCGGTCGTTCGCCATCGCGTGGGCCGTAAGCGCCACGATCGGCATGCGCCGGGCTGCCGGCTCGCCGCTGGACGACGCCTGCGCCTCCCGGGCGCGAATCCGGCGCGTGGCCGTGAGGCCATCCATCTCCGGCATCTGACAGTCCATCAGCACGAGGTCGAAGGTCTGGTCCGCAACCCGTTCCAGCACCTCCTGGCCGTCGCGGGCCAGGGTCACCCGGCAGCCCAGGCTCTCCAGCATCGCGATGGCGACCTCCTGGTTCACCTCGTTGTCTTCCGCCAGGAGGACGTGCGCCGAGCGGGCGGGCCGGCCCGTCGTGGGCCTCTGCCTCGCCTTGCGCAGGGCAGCGGCTCGGTCCGGGGGCGAGGAGCGATCCGCGCGAAGGGCGTCCACGCAAGCTTCGTACAGCTCCTGTCGTCGCGCGGGCTTGGTGAGGCGCCTGGCCGCGCGGAACGCGTCCGCTTGCTCGAAGGCCGAGGCCGCCCCCATCGCCGTCAGCAGCACCAGCCGGAGGTCGGCCGTGGTGTGCTTGCGGATCGAGCGCCCCAGACGGATGGCGTCCGCCTCTGGGAGCGTCCCATCGAGGACCAGCAGCTCGAAGGGCCTCTCGTGGGCCCCGGCGAGCACACGCAGGGCCTCCGCGGCGTCGCCGGCGTCCTCCACCAGGGCGCCCCAGGCGCGCAGCTGGTGGGCGAGGATTCCGCGGGTCGTCGGGTGATCGTCCACGATCAGGGTGCGCACGCCGCGGAGGTCTTCGCGGTCCGAGGCCTCCGCGGTGCGGCAGTCCGCGGCGGCTTCCAGAGGGATCCGCAACCAGAAGCGCGAACCCCGGTCCGCCTCGCTCTCGAAGCCGATCTCGCCCTCCATGAGCTCGACGAGCTGCTTCGAGATGGCGAGTCCGAGCCCCGTGCCGCCGAAGCGGCGCGCCATCGAGCCGTCGGCCTGGGTGAAGGACTGGAAGATCCGCTCCCGGTCCGCGGCAGGAATGCCGACGCCCGTGTCCGTCACCGTGAAGTGGATCGGGAGCGGCTCGCAGGACGCGCTTCCCTCGCTCTCTTCGGTCGAGGGGGTCGTCACGCGCAGGACGACCTCGCCCTGCTCGGTGAACTTGACGGCGTTGCCCACCACGTTGGTGAGGATCTGGCGGAGGCGCACCGGATCGCCGCACACCGCCCGCGGAACGTCCTCCTCGACGAAGCACGCCAGCTCGACACCCTTCCGCTGAGCCGGCTCCGCGAAGAGATCCGCCACATCCTCGACCAGCTCGGGCAGGTCGAAGTCGGTCTTCTCGAGCTTCAGCTTGCCGACCTCGGCCTTGGAGAAGTCGAGGACGTCGTTGATGATGCCCAGCAGGATGCGCGCGGAGTCGTGCACGGTGCGGGTGAAGCGCCGCTGGGTCGGCGTCTGCTCGGTCTCGAGCAGCAGCTCCGTCATGCCCATGATGCCGTTCATGGGCGTGCGGATCTCGTGGCTCATGTTGGCGAGGAACTGCGACTTGGCGCGGCTGGCCTCTTCGGCCCTGCGCGCCAGCTCCACCGCCTCCTCGGTGCGACGCTTCAGCTCGAAGGTGCGCTGATCGACCTGGGCTTCGAGCGTGCGCTGATGCTCCTCGATCTGCTCGCGGTACTCGCGCAGGCGTTCGAGCATCACGTTGAGGGATTCGGCCAGCGCACCCACCTCGTCGCCGGTGCGGACGTCGGCGTGCTGGTCGAAGTTGCCCTCCGCCACGTCGCGGGTCACGACCGCCAGCCGGCGGATGGGGCGCGTGAGCCGGCCGGCGGCGAAGACCGTCACCGTGCCCAGGCCCAGGATCAGCAGCCCGCACCAGGCCAGGGCCTCGAGGGCGAAGGCCTCGACGCGCGCGCGCACGCGCTCCTGCCGGAGGCCCAGCTGCGCGTATCCGATCACACGCGGCACGCGGGCGCCGGGCTCGAGTGCGCCGATCAGGTCGCCGCCGCCCTGCTCGGGGACGCTCGAAATCGGGACCAGCAGCTCCACGGCGCCCGAGGCGTCCGCCACGGTCACGCGCTCGACACCGGCGCGAAGCCGCTCGTCGAGGGTCGGATCGGGAGCTTCGGGCCGGCTTTGGAAGGACTTCCCGACCAGGACCTCGCCATCGGCATCCAGGATGCGCGCGTAGGCGAGGTCGGGATGGGCGGCGAGCCGCTCGACGAGGGGCCGCAGGTGCTGGTGCTGGCGGGTGTAGATCGCGTACTGGCTGTGGAGCGCGAGCACGGCCGCCAGATCGCGTCCCGTCTCGACGAGCGCGGACCGCTGGCCGGCGTCGAAGCGATGCACGAGGACGCCGGTCGCCCCCAGCGCCGCCACCACGATCAGCGAGATCGCCAGGAGAGCCAGCTTCCCGGCGAAGGTCAGTCGCATGCCTACCCCTGACTCGGGACGGAGGAAAACCCAGCCCTCCGGGAGGCTTATCGGAGCTGCCGACGGGGGATCTTGAGGCCGGACGAAGCCGCCCCGCGGGGTCGAAACTCAGGGCCAAGGCCCCGAAAGCCGAGTAAAAGAGGCGGGAATCCCGTCCTGGAACGCGGCGGGTTTGCCCATGAGGTTTCAAGGCTTCGCTCACGATGGAATCCCCGGCCCGCCCGCTCGTGGCTCCCGCGCAGGACCGATGGGTCACCGTGCTCGAACTCGTGGGGGTTTCCCTCGAGCAGGAGGGCTTCCGGGCCGCGGCGACCACGGTCGCCACCGAGCTCGCCACCCGCCTCGCCTGCGAGCGGGTGAGCTTCGGCTTCCGGGTGCGCGGACGCATGCGCGTGGAGGCCATCTCGCACAGCGCCGAGTTCGATACGCGCTCGAACCTGGCGCGCGACCTCGCCGCCGCCATGGACGAGGCTTGCGACCAGGACGCAACCGTCGCGTATCCGCCGCTGGCAGAAGATCTCCCTCGCGTGGCGCGCGTGCAGCAGGACCTGGCCCAGCGGCATCACCGCGGTGCGGTCTGGACGGTGCCGCTCACGAGCGGCGCGCGCGTGG
The DNA here is from genome assembly GCA_041577015.1 of Myxococcota bacterium. Classification (GTDB taxonomy): domain Bacteria; phylum Myxococcota_A; class UBA9160; order UBA9160; family PR03; genus JBFGJV01. The sequence continues at coordinate 9,988 of JBFGJV010000060.1, read as the reverse complement.
TGGGCGCCCTCACCCTGGAGCGGGCCGGGGAGACGACGCTGGACGCCGAGAGCGTCCGGCTCGCCGAGGAGGCCGCAGCGCTCCTCGGGCCGATCCTGGCGCTCCAGCGCGCCCGCGATGCGCGGCCCCTGGAACGGGTCCGCGAGCGGGTGCGCGGCGAGCTCGAGAAGCTGCTGGGCCCGCGGCACGCCACGCGCAAGGCGGTCGCGGTCGCGGCCGTCCTGCTCTTCGCGCTCCTCGCCTTCGCCCGCGCCGACTATCGCGTGGTGGCCGACGCCACCCTCGAGGGCCGGGTCCAGCGCGCCATCGTCGCAGGGCTCGACGGCTACATCGCGGAGTCCAACGCCCGGGCCGGCGACGCGGTGGTCGAGGGCCAGGTCCTGGGTCGACTGGACGACCGGGACCTTCTGCTCGAACGCCGGAAGTGGTGGGGCCATCGCGAGCAGCTGCGTCGCGAGTACCGCGAGGCGCTCGCGATCCACGACCGCACCCAGGTGAACATCGTGAGCGCCAAGCTCGCCCAGGCGGAGGCGGAGCTGGCGCTGGCCGAGGAGCAGCTGGCGCGCACGAGCCTGGTGGCTCCCTTCGCCGGCATCGTGGTCCAGGGCGATCTCAGTCAGCTGCTGGGCTCCCCGGTGGAGAAGGGCACCGTGCTCTTCGAGATCGCTCCGGACGAGGGCTACCGCATCATCCTCGAGGTGGACGAGCGCGACATCGCCGACGTGGCTCCCGGCGCCGCGGGGCGACTGGCGCTCTCGGCGATGCCCGGCGACCCCCTGCCGCTCACCGTGGAGCGCATCACGCCGGTCTCCATCGCGGAGGACGGACGCAACTACTTCCGCGTGGAAGCCCGTCTGGAGCGGCCGGTGGAGACGCTGCGCCCCGGCATGGAGGGCGTCGCCAAGATCGAGGCGGGCCGACGTCCGCTGCTCTGGATCTGGACCCACCGTCTCGTGGACTGGCTCCGCCTCCAGGTCTGGTCCTGGGGCCTCTAGGGCAGGGCGATGTCCGGCAACCTGCTCAGCGCGTCCTGGTACCGCGTGGCTCGCCTCAAGCCCCGGATCCGCAGCCACGCCCGCTTCCATCGCCACCGCTATCGCGGCCAGCTCTGGTACCTGCTCCAGGACCCTGCCACCGGGCGCTGCCACCGCCTCTCGCCCGCCGCCTACCTGCTCGCCGGGCTCATGAACGGCGAGCGCACCACCCAGGAGATCTGGGACGCCGCCAGCGCGCGCCTGGGCGACGACGGACCCACCCAGGACGAGACCATCCGTGTGCTGGGACTGCTGCACATCGCGGATGTGCTCCAGTGCGACGTCCCGCCCGACACCGCCGAGATCCTGCGCCGCTACCAGCGCCGGGAGCAGGGCGAGTGGTGGCGCCGCTTCGCGAATCCCTTCGCGATCCGCATCCCGCTCTGGGATCCCGACGCCTTCCTGGAGCGCTGGCTTCCCTTCGCGCGTCCGCTCTTCACCCCCGCGGCCGCCGTGGCCTGGGGACTGGTGGTCGCGATCGCGGTCGTCCTGGCGGTGGTGCACGGCTCGGATCTCTCCCACGGCGCGGCTCGTACGCTCCTCGATCCCCGCAACCTCCTGGTGCTCGGGGTGGTCTACCCGCTGGTGAAGGCGATCCACGAGCTCGGGCACGCCTTCGCCACCAAGGTGTGGGGCGGCGAGGTGCACGAGATGGGCATCCTGCTGCTGGTCTTCATGCCCATCCCGTACGTGGACGCCTCGGCCTCGAGCGTGTTCCCCGACAAGCGGCAGCGCATGGCGGTCGGGGCCGCCGGGGTGGGGGTGGAGCTCCTCCTGGCCGCGCTGGCGCTCTTCGTCTGGCTCGCCGTGGAGCCCGGCGTGGTGCGCATGATCGCCTACAACGTGATGTGGATCGGGGCGGCCTCGTCACTGCTCTTCAACGGCAATCCGTTGCTCCGCTTCGATGGCTACTACGTGCTGTCGGATGCCATCGAGATTCCGAACCTCGGCCAGCGCTCGACGCAATACCTGTCCTACCTGGTGTTCCGGCACGCCTTCGGCCTCGAGAACTCGCGCTATCCCGTGTCGGCCCCCGGCGAGGCCCCTTGGTTCTTCGGCTACGGAGTGGCGGCCTTCGTCTATCGCCTTTTCATCATGGTCGCGATCGCGCTCTTCGTGGCCGAGCGGTTCTTCGTGGTGGGGGTGCTGCTGGCGCTGTTCGCGGTCGCCATGCAGGTGGTGGTGCCGCTGGGGAGAGCGCTGGTGTTCCTGCTGACGAATCCCCGGCTGGGAGAGAAGCGGCCGCGCGCGCTGGTGGCCTCGTTCGGGACCGCGCTGGCGGTGAGCGGCTTCCTGCTGCTGGCTCCCGTGCCGCTCTCCACGCGAGCCCAGGGGGTCGTGTGGCCGCCGGAGGGCGCCGAGGTGCGCGCGGGGGCCGACGGCTTCGTGGTGCGCGTGCTCGCGGCTCCCGGCTCCATGGTCGGAAGCGGGGATCCGCTCGTCCTGACGCGGGACCCGACCCTGGAGGCAGCGCTCGCCGTGCGCGAGGCCGAGCTCCGCGAGCTGCGCGCCCGCCACCACGCGGAGCGCCGCAGCGATCGCGTGCGCGCGCAGATCACGCTCGAGGAGATCCGCACCGCCGAAGCCTCGCTGGCGCTTGCCCGGGAGCGCGTGGGCGACGTCGTGGTGCGAAGCCCGGGTGACGGATCCTTCGTGGTGCCGCGAGCGACGAACCTGGTGGGGCGCTTCGTCCGCCAGGGCGAGCGCATCGGCTACGTGGTCGGCAACGAGCTGCGCACGGCGCGGGTTCTCGTGCCCCAGGGCGACGTCCGCCTGGTGCGCGCCCGCACGCGGGGCGTGGAGGTGCGCCTCAGCCGCCGGCTCGGCGAGGTGCTCCCGGCGCAGGTCCGCCGCGAGGTGCCCGCGGCCACGGACCGGCTGCCGAGCCGGGCGCTCGGCAGCGAGGGTGGCGGCCCCTTCGCGGTGGACCCGGAAGATCCCGAAGGGCTGCGCACGCTCGAGACCGTGTTCGCGCTCGACCTGGAGCTTCCCGAGGCGGCGCTCGCGCGGGAGATCGGGGCGCGGGTCTACGTGCGCTTCGATCACGGCTCGGAGCCCCTGGCCTGGCGCGCCTATCGCGGCGCCCGCCGGCTCTTCCTGAGACGCGTCGGTGTCTAGCCCCGCGCCGCGCCCCGGTGCGGCGCTCGGCAGCTATCCCGAGCGGGATCCCGAGCGCGAAGGCGCCCTCGATCGCCTCCTCCACCGCTTCCGCGGCACTCTTGCGCGCCGACGCGCCTCGCGGCGTGCCGTTCTGGAGGCCTTCGTGCGCCAGGTGCGGGAGCAGGAGGAGGCGCTGCGGGACGAGAGCGAGGCGCGCTTCGAGGAGAGGATCGCCGAGCTGCGCCGCCGGCTCCTGATCGACGGGCTGAGCGACGTCTGGCTGCCCTCCGCCTTCGCCGTGATCCGCGAGGTGGCCCGACGCGCGCTCGGGACGCCGCACTACGACGTCCAGCTCATGGGCGGCTGGGTGATGGCGCGGGGGATGCTGGTCGAAATGGAGACGGGGGAGGGCAAGACGCTCACCGCCACGCTGCCCGCGGCCACGGCGGCCCTGGCCGGGATCCCGGTCCACGTGATCTCCGTCAACGACTATCTGGTGGAGCGGGACGCCGAGGCGATGCGGCCCCTCTACGAGGCGCTGGGGCTCACGGTGGGCGCCGTGCCGGAACGCTTGCGCGATCCGGCGGCGCGCCGGGCCGCCTACGCCTGCGACATCACGTACGGCACCGCCAAGCAGATCGGCTTCGACTACCTGCGCGATCGTCTCATGCGTCGAGGCCGGGCGGGGCGGCTGCCGATGAGCCTCGAGCGGCTGCGCGGGGATCGTTCCGGGCCGGAGCAGCGGCTGCTGCGCGGCCTCTGCTTTGCGATCGTGGACGAGGCCGACAGCGTGCTGATCGACGAGGCGCGCACCCCGCTGATCCTGGCGGGTGCCGGTGAGTCCGGCGCGCAGCGCAAGACCTACCGACGCGCCCTGCGCCTGGCCCGCGCCCTCGAGCAGGAAACCCACTTTCGCCTGGACCGGGCCGCCGGACACATCGAGCTCACCGAGGCCGGGCGGGTGCGCCTGGAGGAGCTCGCCAAGCCGCTCTCGGGCTTCTGGGCCGGACCGCGCCGGCGCGAGGAGTGGGTGCACCGGGCGCTCTGCGCGCTGCATCTCTTCGTGCGCGACCGCCACTATCTGGTGCGGGAGGAGAAGGTCCAGATCATCGACCAGCCGACCGGCCGCGTCTCCCCCGATCGCTCCTGGGAGCGGGGTCTGCACCAGCTCATCGAGGCCAAGGAGGGCTGCCCCGTCACGCCCGAGCGCGACACCCTGGCGCGCATCGGCTATCAGCAGCTCTTCCGGCGCTACCTGCGTCTGGCCGGCATGACGGGAACGGCCCGCGAGGTCGTGCGCGAGCTCTGGTCGGTCTATCACCTGAACGCGGTGACCATTCCGACGCGCCTGCCGGTGCAGCGGCGCGACCACGGCACGCGGGTCTTCACCACGGAGGCCGCCAGGTGGGCGGCGGTCGTGGCGAGCGTGCATGCCATGCACCGCGAAGGCCGCCCCGTCCTGATCGGGACCGCCTCCGTCGCCGCCTCCGAGCAGCTGAGCGCGCTCCTGACCGAGCAGGGACTACCGCATCGGGTCCTGAACGCGCGTCAGGACGGGGAGGAGGCGCGCATCGTGGCCGAGGCCGGCGGTGCGGGCCGCATCACGGTGGCCACGAACATGGCCGGGCGCGGTACGGACATCCGCCTGGCGCCCGGCGTGGCGGAGCGCGGCGGCCTGCACGTGATCGCCACCCAGCGGGCGGAGGCGCGCCGCATCGACCGCCAGCTCTACGGGCGCTGCGGACGACAGGGGGATCCCGGCAGCCACGAGACGCTGCTCTCGCTGGAAGACGAGCCGGTGCGGCACTTTTACCCCAGGGGAATGCTGCGGCTCCTCGGCCGCGGCTCGCCCGAACGGCCGCTCGCGCGCGGCCTCGGGCAAGCCCTCACGTGGCTGCCCCAACAGTCCGAAGAGAGGAGGCACGCGCGGACGAGGCGCAGCCTCGTGGATCTCGAGGAGTACCTCGGTGACCTCCTGGCTTTCGCCGGGCCCGGGGAGTAGGGCAGCGACTTGAAATCGGAGAGGAAACAGGCACGACCGCTACGACGGCAGCTGCGTCGAGCAGCACCGATCCTGGCGGTGCTCGCTGTGGGGATCGTGGTCGCACTGATCCTGGCGCCGCGCTACATCGCCGTGCGTCACGCGGATCGGGAACACGGCCCGAGCCGGCGCCCGGAGCTCGCCAAAGCTCGACCCCCGGTGCCGGAGGTGCGCGACTCCGCGGTTCCGGAGTGGGAGCCCCCCGTCGCCGCGGATCGAATGCCCGCGGAGGCGGGCGACGCGGAAGCCCCGGGCGCAGCCACGCCCCCCACGCTGGACTGCGTCATCGAGCCCTTCGAGATCGTCGAGATCGGAAGCCCCGTCACGGGCGTGATCGACGAGGTCCCGGTCGAGCGAGGCGAGCTGGTGGAGAAGGGGCAGATGGTCGCGCAACTCGAGTCCTCGGTGGAGCGCGCCGCAGTCGAGGTGGCCCAGGCGCGTGCTCGCATGGACGGCGAGCTCAAGTCGCGCCAGGCGCGGCTCGCGCTCGGCGAGAGCAAGCAGAAGCGCGCGAGCAAGCTGTTCGAGAGCCAGGCGCTCTCGCTCGATCTGCGCGAGGAGATCGAGACCGAGGCAGCCCTGGCCCGCCACGAGCTGCGCCAGGCGCGGGAGAACCGGCGGCTGGCCTCGCTCGAGTTCCAGCAGGCGGTCGCCGCACTCGAGCGCCGCACGATCCGCACCCCGATCTCAGGCGTCGTCGTGGAGCGCCTGATGGCGCCCGGCGAGGTCGTGGACGACGAGACCATTCTCAAGGTGGCGCAGATCGATCCGCTGCGTGTGGAGGTGATCCTGCCCTCAGCCTTGTTCGGCTCGGTCCGGCCCGGCACCCGCGCCGCCATCGAGCCCGAGTTCCCGGGCGACGAGGTCCACGTGGCGGAGATCAAGATCGTGGACCGGGTGATCGACGCGGCGAGCGGAACCTTCGGAGTCCGGCTCGAGCTCCCGAACCCGGACCACGCCATCCCCGGCGGCCTGCACTGCCAGGTGCGCTTCCTCGACGAATAGCGAGTGGTGCGGTGAACCGTTTCTCCCCGGTGATGCGCATCAGCTGGGGCCTGGTGATGGTCACCTGCTCGCTGCTGCTCACCCTCGACCTGGTCGGCATGATCCCCAGGGCATCCCACGAGGCCGTCGAGTCGCGCATCCGGCTCTGCGAGACCCTGGCCTCCCAGGTTGCCCTGGCCGCAGAGCGGAACGATCTGGCTTCGGTACGTGCTGCGGTGCAGGTGGCCGTCCGCCGCAACGAGGACGTACTCTCCGCCGGGCTTCGCGCCGAGAGCGGCCGGCTGTTGGTCACCACGGGCAACCACCGCGCTCTATGGGATCCGAAGCGCCCCGAAGGCTCGAGCGCCTCCCACGTGCGGATGCCGCTCTATCGGAGCGGAAAGCCCTGGGCGACGCTCGAGGTGCGTTTCGAGAACCTGGCGCCCGGCGGCTGGATTCCCACGCTGTGGGGGAACCCGCTGCTCCGGCTGGTCCTGTCCATGGGCGTCGGCGGATTCTTGGCGTACCTGCTCTACATGCGGCGCACGCTGCGCCACCTGGACCCCTCCGCCGTGGTGCCGACGCGGGTGCAGACGGCGCTGGACGTGATGGCCGAGGGCGTCCTGCTGCTCGATCAGGAGGAGCGCATCGTCCTGGCCAACAGCTCCTTCGCCGAGAAGAGCGGACGTTCGCCGGCTCGGCTCATCGGCATCAAGGCCTCGAGCCTCGAATGGAGGGCGCCGCGTGGTGACGAACGCCCGCGCAGGCTGCCCTGGCTCGAGACGATCCGCCAGTCGCAGACATTCGGGTCGAGCCGGCTGTGCCTGGCGGGAGATTCGGGAGGCGCCCACTCCTTCGTGGTGAAGTCTGCTCCCGTGCTGGACGGCTTCGGACGCGCCAAGGGCGCGATCGTCACCTTCGACGACGTCACGGAGCTCGAGCGCAAGAGGGCCGAGCTCGAGGAGACGCTCGCCAAGCTCGAGAAGTCTCGTGAGGAGATCCGGCTCCAGAACGAAGAGCTCCAGATCCTGGCCCGGCGCGATCCCCTGACCGGAGTCGCGAATCGACGCGCCTTCCTGGAGCGCTTCGAGGGCCTGTTCGTCGCTTCCAAGGAGAGCGGCCGCAGGCTCTCCTTCCTCATGGTGGACATCGACCACTTCAAGCGCATCAACGACGAGCACGGTCACCAGACCGGGGACGAGGTGATCCAGCGCGTCTCCGAGGCCCTGGCCGAGGCGGTGCGCTCGAGCGACGCCGTGTGCCGCTACGGTGGCGAGGAGTTCTGCATCGTTTTGCCCGAGACGCCGCCGGAGGGTGCGGTGCTGGTGGCCGAGCGCCTGCGCGAGAAGATCGCCTCTCCGGGCTTCGCCCGAGTGCCGGTCTCCGCCAGCTTCGGCGTCGCCTCGGTCGCCTTCGGCGCCGTCAGCTCGGCGGAGCTGATCAACCAGGCGGACGAGGCGCTCTATGCGTCCAAGGAGGCGGGCCGAAACCGTGTGACCCGGTGGGATCAGATCGAGCGAGCCGTGCAGTGACGGCTCAAGGGCGGGTGCGGGCTCGCCGAATCCGTGCGAACCCCACCCGCTCGAAGGAGGAGCGTCATGGACGAGGGCAAGAAGGGCGTTCTACCGCCGGCGGTCTACGTGAATTATCTGCGCGTCGCGAGTCAGCCGGGTGAAGTCTTCCTGAGCTTTGGCCAGGTCGCGCAGGGGCAAGCAGCGGGCGCGCACCTGCTCTCGTCCCTGGTCACCTCGCCCGAGCAGGCGAAATCGATGTGGAAGGCGCTCGGGGAGGCGCTCGCCCGACACGAGGCGCGCTTCGGGCCCATTCCCGAGCCCGAAGCGCCCCGCGCACAAGGTGGCGCGGCGGAGATCCCGCCCGGCGCCCGACCTCCCCGCAGGGACAAGCCCAAGCCCAAGAGCAGGGATTCGAAGGCCGGCTAGCCCGAGGGCCCCATTCTGTAGTCCCGGCCCTACAGGCCTAGCCCCGGTCTGCCGATTGGAGTGTGTCCTAAATCACCCAATTGGCCCGAGCGGCCCAGGGCCTGGCCCATGTCGAACAAGAAGAGACGGTCCCAGGAGTTTCGCCGGCCCCTCATCGAGGAGCTGGAGCGGAGGATTCTGCTCTCGGCGGACGTGCATCCCTCCCTGCTCGACCCGTCCCTCGCGGAGCCGAGCGCGCAGCAGGCGATCCCGCTCCTCGACGTCGCAGCTGGAGAGGAAGCGGCCGGCGAGACCGCCACCGTCGCGCGGCGTGAGATCGTCTTCGTGGATGCCGGCGTCGAGGACCGGGAGCTGCTGCTCGATGACCTCGCCCGCGGGCGCTTCCTGGAGGTCGTGGTCCTCGACCCGAGCCGCGACGGCATCGAGCAGATCGGCGAGGTCCTGGCCGACTATGAGGATCTCGACGCCGTCCACGTGGTCTCCCACGGCGCCGAGGGCGCCGTGCAGCTCGGCAACGCCTGGCTCTCGAACGACACGCTCTCTTCCTACGAGAGCGCGCTCGCCAGCTGGGCCGATGCCTTTTCCAGCGACGCCGATCTGCTGTTCTATGGCTGCGACCTGGCCGGCGGCGAGAGCGGCGAGGCCCTGGTCGGCCAGGTGGCGAAGCTGACCGGCGCCGACGTTGCGGCGAGCACCGACCAGACCGGTGCCGCGCTGCTGGGCGGCGACTGGCAGCTCGAGCACAAGACCGGATCCGTCGAGACGGTAAGCGCCTTCGGAAGCGGCGTGCACGCGAGCTGGGGGCACGTGCTGAACGCCTCGCCCGTGGGCGGTGAGATCGCCGTCAATACCACGACCGCTGGCACCCAGGCGAACGTGGACGTCGCCAGCGATGCGAGCGGCAACTTCGTCGCCGTATGGGAAAGCGGTGGCGACATCTTGGGCCAGCTCTTCGCTGCCGACGGGAGCACTACGGGCAGCGAGTTCGTGGTGAACGGAGCGGTCGCAGGCACCCAGTCAGACCCTTCGATTGCGCGCAACGCAAGCGGTGCCTTCGTGGTGGCCTGGGACAGCGACGGGGACATCGTGGCCCGGCGTTTCGCTGCCGACGGCACCGCCCTCGGTGGCGACATTGCCGTCAATGCCACGACTACCGACACGCAGACCTCGCCTGCCGTTGGCATCGACGACGCCGGCAACTTCGTCGTGGTATGGCAAAGCGCCAACCAGGACGGCAGTGGAAACGGCGTCTACGGCCAGCGCTTCGACGCCAGCGGAGGCACGCTCGGCGGCGAGTTCCTGGTGAACACCACCGTCACCAACGAGCAAACGGCTCCCGAAGTGGCGATGAACGGCTCCGGCGCCTTCGTCGTGGCTTGGGAGAACTACAACGGCGCCAACTGGGATGTCCGGGGCCAGCTCTACGACGCCTCGGGCGCGGCACAGGGCAGCGAGCTCGCAGTCAGTGCGCCCGCCGCCACCAACCACTCCCAGGCAAGCGTGGGCATCGACGCCTCGGGCAAATTCGCCGTGGCGTGGTCCGGCGACGGCGAGATCTACGTGCGCCGATACGACGCCGCGGCCAGCCCTCTCGGGCCCCAGGTGCTCGCGAACACCACCTCCGGCGTGAACTCGCGGTGGCCCGACCTCTCCATGGCCGCGGATGGCAGCTTTGCCCTGGTCTGGGAGACCTCCGGGGCCGACGGCGGGGCGGGCAAGGGCATCTTCGCCCAGGACTTCGACGCGGACGGCAACGCTTCCGGTCCCGAGCGCATCGTCAACTCGACGATCTCGGGCGACCAGCGCTACCCGGCCGTCGCCCGCGGCAGCAGCGGGAACTTCGTCGTCGCGTGGTCGGGCGAAGGGCCCGGGGACTTGACCGGCATCTT
>JBFGJV010000059.1:0-15341 GCA_041577015.1 Myxococcota bacterium | reverse complement strand
CTTCCGAAGCTGCGCCACCTGCTCGTGCTCGAGGACGGAAGCGACGCCGACCCTCGGGGGCTCGGCGCGCTCGCCTACGAGGCCGCGCTCGACGCCGCCTCTCCGAAACGCGACTTCCCGGCGCGCTCGCCCGACGACCGCTACGTGATCTACACCGGCGGCACCACCGGCATGCCCAAGGGCGTGGTGTGGCGCCACGAGGACGCCTTCTTCGGCGCCCTCGGCGGGGGCAACTGGGGGGGACCCGGGATCGCCCGCCCCGAGCAAATCGCCGAGAACGGGCGCAAGGCCGAGCCGGCGTCACAGCTCGTGACCGCGCCGCTGATGCACGGCGGCGGGCAGTGGGTGGCGCTCGGCGCCTTCTTCACCGGCGACCGGGTGGTCCTCTACAGCGAACGGCACTTCGACGCCGCTGCGATCTGGCGGCTCGCCGAGCGCGAGCGCGTCACCTCGATCGCCATCGTGGGCGACGCCATGGGACGGCCGCTTGCGGACTCCCTCGCGGCGCCCGGCGCGAGCTACGACCTCTCCGCCCTCAAGCTAGTGGGATCCGGTGGCGCCATCCTCTCGCCGGCGGTGAAGGAGGAGCTGCGCGCGCGGCTCCCGGGCGTGGTCGTGATGGACAGCTTCGGCGCGTCGGAGAGTGGCTACCAGGGGAGCGTGCTGGACATGGGACGCGCGGCGGCCGGCCCGCGCTTCACGGTGAACGAGCAGACGCGGGTGCTCGACGAGAAGAACCGTCCCATCGCGCCGGGCTCGGACGCCATCGGTCGGCTGGCGCGGCGCGGGCACGTGCCGCTGGGGTACTACAAGGATCCGGAGAAGACCGCGGCCACCTTCGTCGAGGTGGACGGCGCGCGTTGGGTGCTGCCGGGCGACTGGGGCCGCGTGGAGGCCGACGGGAGCATCCACCTGCTCGGGCGCGGCTCGGTGTGCATCAACTCTGGGGGCGAGAAGATCTTCCCGGAGGAGGTGGAGGCGGTAGCGAAGGCCCACCCGGACGTCTTCGACGTCGTGGTGCTGGGCGTTCCGGATGCGCGCTGGGGCGAGAAGGTGGTGGCGGTGGTACAGCCGCGGCGCGGGCGCCGCGTCGATCTCGCCGCCCTCGAGAGCCACTGCCGCGAGCGGCTCGCCGGCTACAAGACGCCCCGTGCCGTGTTCTGCGTGGACGAGATCCCACGCACCCCGGCCGGCAAGCCCGACTATCGCCGCGCGCGGCAGCTGCTGGCTGCGAAAGGAGGCCCCGATGATGCCGCTCGACCGACGTGAGTTCCTCCAGGCCGGAGCCACGGCGATGCTCGCCGCGACCCTGCCGCCGCAGCGCGGTGGAGCGGACGAGACGCTGGCACAGCTCGACGCCACGGCCCAGGCGGAGCTCGTGCGTCGCAAGGAGGCGACCCCCCTCGAGCTGGTGGATGCCGCCATCGGGCGCATCGAGGCCCTCGATCCCAAGCTCAATGCGGTCGTGACCCGGCTCTTCGAGCGGGGTCGCGAGCGCGCCCGGTCCGGCACGCTCACGGGGCCCTTCGCCGGAGTGCCCTACCTGCTGAAGGACCTCCATCTCTACCAGGGCGCGCGCGTCACCTTCGGCTCGGTCTTCTTCGAGGACAACGTGGCGCCGCTCACCGAGGCCGTGATTGCGCGGATGGAGGAGTCGGGCCTCGTGGTGCTCGGCATCACCAACAGCCCCGAGTTCGGCCTGCTCCCCACCACGGAGCCCCGCCTCCACGGTGCGGCCTACAACCCCTGGAGCGGCGCGCACTCGACCGGCGGCTCGAGCGGGGGGGCCGCGGCGGCGGTGGCCGCCGGCCTGGTCCCCATCGCGCAGGCCAGCGACGGAGGCGGATCGATCCGCATCCCGGCGTCCTGCTGCGGCGTCTTCGGGCTGAAGCCCAGCCGCGGGCGCAACCCCGACTGGCCCGAGGGCGACCTCTTCGGGCTTCCGGTGCGTCACTGCGTGAGCCGCTCCGTGCGCGACAGCGCGGCGCTGCTCGACGCCACGCGGGGCCCGCTGGCAGGCGACCGTTGGTGGGCGCCGGAGCCGAAGCGCCCCTACGCGCAGGAGGTGGGCGCCGACCCCGGTCGGCTCCGCATCGCCTTCACCACCCGGGACTTGGCGGGTGAGGCCGTGCACCCGGAATGCGCCGCGGCGGTCCGCGCCACGGCGGCACTCTGCGCCGAGCTCGGCCACCACGTGGAGGAGGCGGCTCCGACGATCGACCGCGACGCCTTCAACGACGCCTTCCTGCTGCTCTGGAGCACCTATGCGGCCGAGGCGGTGAGGAACGCGGCGCGCCTCCTCGGCAAGAAACCTCCCACCGAGGCCTTCGAGCCCTTCACCTGGCAGCTCGTGGAGCACGCCCGGCGCCACGACCCCGCCGACCTGGGCCTGGCCTGGCAGCTGCTCCAGGGCGTGAGCTTCGAGATGGCGCGCTTCCAGACGGACTGGGACCTGATCCTCACCCCGACGCTCGGCGCTCCGCCGGTGAAGATCGGAGGACTCCCCCAGACGGTCCCCTTCGAGACCATGCGCGAGAGCCTGCTTCGCTACGTGCCGTTCACGCCGGTGGCGAACGTGACCGGGCAGCCCGCCATGTCCGTGCCGCTGCAGTGGAACGCCGCCGGCCTCCCGATCGGCAGCCACTTCATCGCCCGCTTCGGAGACGAGACGACGCTCTTCCGGCTGGCGGCCCAGCTCGAGCGCGCGCGTCCGTGGGCGCGACGTCGGCCGCCGTTGTTCGCCGGCGCCTAGCCGAGAAGACAATGACCGGATGAGCCCAGCGGCGGCGTGAGCTGTGCCAGCCGTCGCGCTGGCGCCGCGGGTTCCTCGCGGGCGGTCAGGAGCCCGTGCGCGCCAAGTGGTCGTAGAAGGCCGCGGGTAGCACACCGTGGCTCGGGTCGGTGAGGAAAGCGATATGCACCGGGGCCCAGAGCGCGTAGCCGTCAGGGTTGAAGTGCACGTCGTTCTTGTAGTAGTAGCGGTCCTGCGGTGTACCCCGCACCAGGGGAGCCAGAGGCGTGAACGAGTCGATGTAGGGTACGCCGTTCTCGTGGGCTACCCGCGCCACCTCGCGGTGCGGCCGATCGGACCACTCGGGTTCGCCCGTCCCATCCTCCGCACCGTTGTACTGCTCGTAGTGGGGTGACGAGCTCAAGACGAGACGGACGCCCGCGTCGTCCGCGAGCCGTGCGATGCGGGCCACGAGATCCAGGGTGCGGGCGGCGTTGCGCGTCGTCTGCGCATCCCACTCCTCGCGGCACCAGGCCCAGCGCCGATAGAGTCCGCCCGGGGCCGCCGCGGTGGTCGGGCTCGAGGCAACGTCCGGTTTCGGCACAGTCGGGCGCCAACGCAGCAGCAAATTGTAGAAGTGGGAGTGGCGGTAGAGGAAGAACTGGAAGCGCCTGAATGCCGTGGCACGCACGGCACCGCCGGCGTCCTCCAGGAAGGGCGCGGCCAGGATGTTTCGGGGCGGCACCGCCCACGGGTTTCCCTCCTCGTCCCAGATCGCCGTCTCGTCGTACTTCCAGTCGTCGTATTCGTCGCTCATGTCGACGTTCACGACCAGGAGATCCGGATCGTAGTCGAGAAGCACGTAGCGGATCAGCACGTAGGCGATCAGCGGCGAGTAGCTGGAGGTGCCGGTGTTCACGACCTCGAAGCGCAGCCCCGTGCCTGCCGCGCGTTCGTTGAGGGCCTGCTCCACGCGGCTCGGCAGCGACTCCTCCATCGGCGTCGTGCCCTCCACGAACGAGTCGCCCACGTAGAAGATGCGGAAGGTGTTCGGCGGCTTCTCCCGCTCCACGTCGTAGCGCTCGAGCCAACCCTGGGCGTTGTATACGTGGACGTAGGGCTTCGGGAAGCGCGGGTTCTCCCGTACCCATTCCCGGTGCACCTTCCGGGAGTTTGGCTTCCAGGTGTGGTTGACCCGGAAGGAGGAGACGATGTTCGCCCCGGGGAGATCGACCACGAAGGAGGAGCCCGCCTCGAGCACGACGAGCATGAGGAGAAAGACGAGCACGTTGATGGCGACGAGGCGTGCGCGGCGGCCCATCGGTCTCTCCGGGCATCGAAAGCGGTTCAATATAGCGTCCTCGTCCCTACCCGGCCGGGGGCGTGGTACCGTTCATCCGCGTGACACGGAGATTCTACGGCGGCATCAACGAGGTCCTCGACACCGTCCGTTCGTCGGGTCGAGACGCTGAAGGCGGACCATGTACACCCACGTGCGGGTCTGGGTGCTCGTCACGCTTGTGGTGGGAACCGGGCTCTTGGCCTTCGCTTCGCAGGTGGGCGAGCAGGGGCTTCCCGAGCACGATCGTCCCGCACTGCTGATCGCGCGCGGCGAGGGAATCGCGCTGGTCGTGCTTGCGCTGCTCGTGTGGGCGGGCGCGCGATTCGCTGCGGCGCGAGGCCTCGACCCAGCTCACGAAGCGCCGCCGACGCGAGTCGTCGAGAGACCGTACGCCACACTGTTCGTGATCAGCTTCGTGGCGCTGTTCGTCGAGTTGATGCTGATCCGGTACTGCGGCGCCCAGATCCGGATCTTCTCCTTCTACAAGAACGTGCCCCTGATCGGCTGCTTTCTGGGCCTCGGCCTGGGCTGCGTGCTCGGCGGCGGCCGTGGCCGCCACGTGCTGCTACTGCTGCTTTGGCTCATTCCCGTGGCAGCGTTCCTGGCCAGTGGCTCGCTCCTGCTCAGCAGCTCGCTGGGAAAGCTGGCGGCGATCGGAAGCTCGGAGCACATCCTGGGCGACTACGTGCCGCGCTCGAGCGAGCAGGGCGACCCGCTCTGGAGCCAGCTCGCCGTCGGCACGTTCTGCGTGGCGACGCTGGTCGTCATCACCCTCATGTTCGGGCTGCTCGGGCGCCTGCTCGGCGACGCCTTCGAGCGTACCCGACGCCTGCCGGGATATACCGTCAACATCGTCGGCAGCCTGGCTGGCATTCTGGGCTTCCTGGGCATGAGCGTTCTCGAGACGCCGCCCTGGCTATGGTTCGCCGCGGGTCTCATCCCTCTCTTGTGGTGGCTGGGGCGCGTATCCACGATGGCAGCCGTGGCGCTGATCGCAGTGAGCGTCGCGTTCGTCGTGCCCGACTACGGTCATACCGTGTGGTCGCGCTACCAGAAGCTGGTGGGCCACGTCGTGGACATGCCGGGCGGCGGCCCCGGTGACGCCTACCTGGTCGAGATCTCGGACGTCTTCTACCAGATCGCCGTCGATCGCTCCCCTCAGGCATTAGCGGCCGGACGCGACGATCCCTTCCCGCACTACGCCGCCGTGTACGAGTCGATCCCGACGCCCGGGGGCGTTCTGATCGTCGGTGCCGGCACCGGCAACGACGTGGCAGCGGCCCTCCATGCGGGCGCGCAACGCGTCGACGCGGTCGACATCGACCCGGCGATCATCAGGATGGGACGTCTTCACCATCCCGAGCGCCCGTACTCCGACGAGCGGGTGAACGTGATCGTGGACGACGCGCGCCACGCGTTTCGCCAGTTGACGCCGGCCTCCTACGATCTGGTCGTGTTTGGGTTGCTCGACTCCCACACCCAGCTCGGCATGTCGAGCGTTCGCCTCGACAACTACGTGTTCACGCTCGAAAGTCTCGAGGAGGCGCGCCGGCTCGTAAGGCCGGGTGGGCACGTTGCGCTCACCGCTGCAACCTTCCAGCCGTGGTTTTGGAAGCGCTTCGAACGCATGATGCGCGCCTCGGTAGGGCCCCAGGTACGCAGCATTGGCCACGGTGGCTGGTCCACCTACATCGCCCAGGTCGAGGACGGCCCCAACACCGCAGAGCGCCCGGCCGTCAGCCGCTCCGCGCCGTTGCCCAGCGACGATTGGCCCTTTCTGTACCTGCCGTCGATGGCTGTGCCGAGCGCCTACCTCCTGGTGGTCGGTGCCATGGCGCTGGCCTCGGTGCTGGTGCTCTACGCCAGCGGCGTCACGTTAGGCCGCTTCAGTCGCTACCACGGGCACCTGTTCTTTCTCGGTGCCGCCTTTCTGCTGATGGAGGTGCACGCCATCAACCGGCTGGCGCTCTTGTTCGGCACCACCTGGCTCGTCTCGGCTGTCACCATCGCCCTGGTCCTCTTGCTGATCGTGCTCGCCAACCTGACCGTCCTGGTGTTTCCGCGCCTGCCTTATGTCCTCTCCTATGCTGGACTCGCGGTCAGCCTGACGATCAGCTTCGTGCTCGAGCCCGCCGCCTTCCTCGACGCCGACACCGCGACGCTGCTGGGCTTCGGGCTCGTCCTCCTCTCGCCCGTATACTTTGCCGGCCTCGTCTTCGCGCGTTCCTTCTCGGTGGCGACTGTGGCGGCGCCGGCGATGGGAGCGAACATCCTCGGCTCCGTGCTGGGTGGCTGGATCGAGTACGGAACCATGGCTCTGGGGCTGCGGGCACTGGTGCTGCTGGCCGCGTCCTTCTACCTGGCTTCGCTGCTGCTGCTCGCGCTCGATCGGGACACCGCGAGGCGAGCCGCTAGCAGGCCGGCCGATGTCGGTCCATGAACGACTCTGCCGCGCGTCGGGAACGACGTGACCTCGGAGGGTGCGCAGCCGGCCGATCGGCAGCGGAACGACCTGGGCGGTCGCCCGATCGGCGCACGTGAGCAGAACGATGGCGAGATCGATCGGATCGCACTTCAGGCGATGGCGCCGGACTCGCGCAGGCGCCCGATCTCGTCCGCCGGCACGCCCCAGTCGGCGAGCGCTTCGTCCGTATGCTGGCCGGCGTGCGGGGGCGGCCCCTGGATCTCCGGCCGCGTGCGGCCGAAGCGCGGCGCGGGCCCGGGCTGCACGGCGCCCGCCACCTCCACGAAGGTGCCGCGCGCCACGTTGTGCGGGTGGGCGGGGGCCTCCTCCATGGAGAGGACCGGCGCGAAGCAGACGTCCGTGCCCTCGAGGATCGCGCACCACTCGTCGCGGGTCTTCTCGCGGAAGAGCTTGGCGAAGCGCCGCTTCAGCTCGGGCCAGTGGCGCACGTCCATCTGCCCGGGCAGCTCCTCGTCCTGCATGCCGACCCGCTCCAGGAGCTCCCGGTAGAACTGCGGCTCGATGGCGCCGACGGAGACGTACCTGCCGTCCTTGGTCTCGTAGACCTCGTAGAAGTGCGCGCCGGTGTCCAGCAGATTGCCGCCGCGGCCCCCGCTCCAGAAGCCGGCCTGGCGCATGCCGTGGAAGATGGTCATCAGCGCGGCGGCGCCGTCCACCATGGCGGCGTCCACCACCTGGCCCTGGCCCGAGCGCTCGCGCTCGAGCAGCGCGCACACGATGCCGTAGGCGAGCACGAGGCCGCCCCCTCCGAAGTCGCCCACCAGGTTGAGCGGCGGCACCGGGGACTCGCCCGCGCGCCCGATGGGATCGAGGGCACCGGCGAGGGCGATGTAGTTGATGTCGTGGCCCGCGGCGGAGGCGAGCGGGCCGTCCTGGCCCCAGCCCGTCATGCGGCCGTAGACGAGACGCGGGTTGCGCGCGAGGCAGACGTCGGGCCCGAGGCCGAGCCGCTCCATCACACCGGGGCGGAAACCCTCGAGGATGGCGTCGGCCCGCTCCACCAGGCGCAGCACCAGCTCGACACCCTGCGCGCTCTTGAGATCGACGCCCACGCTGCGGCGCCCCCGGTTCAGCAGATCCAGCGAGGAACGCTCCGATATGGGCTTGCGCACGCGGTCGGCCCGGTCGATGCGCAGGATCTCGGCACCCATGTCCGCGAGCATCATGGCCGCGAAGGGGCCTGGCCCGATGCCGGCGATCTCGAGCATGCGAACGCCCTGGAGCGGCCCCATCAGATCGTGAGCGCCTTCTGGGGACGGATCACCACGTCGAAGACGTTCACGTGGCTCGGCTGCGTCACCGCGAAGAGAACCGCGCGAGCCACGTCGTCCGCCGAGCAGAACTGCTGCTTCACGTTCTCCTCCAGCTTGGAGATCACGTCGTCGGGCCAGTGGGCGCCCTTCTCGACGTCCACGTCGATGCCCATCGACTTGGCCACGCCCTTCACCATTGCCGGGTCGTAGTTGCGTCCGAAGTTCGTCGCGACCGCCCCCGGTCGCACGTTCACCACCCGGATCGGGTCGTTCTCCAGCTCCTGGCGCAGCTGGGTGGCGATGCTGTCCACGGCGGCCTTGGTGGCGCCGTAGACTCCTCGCGCCTCGGCGGCACCGGCGATGGAGGAGACGTTCACGATGTGCCCGGCATCGCCCCGGGTGCGCATGGCGCGGATCGCCGCCTGGGAGCCCACCAGGAGGGCCAGGACGTTGGTCTCCAGCATCTCCCGCCAGCTCTCGGGCTCCCCTTCGGCGATGGGCCCGGGGTGGGAGAGGCCGGCGTTGTTCACCATCACGTGGAGGTGCCCGGTCTCGCGCACGGCCTGGTCCACCAGCTCGCGCAGCTGCTGGACGTCGCGGACGTCGAGCGTCACCACGCTGGCGTTCCCGCCCCGCTCCTGGATGCGCTTGGCGGTGGCCTCCATGCGTGCCCGGGTGCGTCCGGCCAGGTAGACGTACGCCCCCTCGGCCCCGAAGCACTCGGCGATGGCGGCACCGATGCCGCTCGAGGCGCCGGTCACGATCGCGGTTCGACCCTGCAAGGTGTTGCCCATGGAACCTCCTCGTGGATCGAATGCTACCACCGACTCGGTCGCCGCGCGCACTCCCGGAGGGTTCGTCGCCGACCGCCCGACCGCGGTAGCCGGGGGGAGGCACCGCCAGGACTCAAGCCGGCCCTCCGCCCTTCCGATCACAACGGAAGCCGCGAGAGCGTCGCCATGCAAGAACCGCCCAAACCTCGGCACGAAGAAGCTCGACTCGAGACCCTGCGCGGCCTGCGCGTTCTCGACACCGCGCCTGAAGAGCGCTTCGACCGCTTCACACGGCTGGCCCGCCGCCTGTTCGGGGTTCCTATCGCGCTCGTCAGCCTGATCGACGCCGACCGACAGTGGTTCAAGTCCAAGCAGGGTCTCGAGGCCAGCGAGACCCCGCGCGAGATCTCGTTCTGCGGCCACGCGATCCTCGGCTCGGAGATCTTCGTCGTTCCCGACGCCAGCCGGGACGAGCGCTTCGTCGACAACCCGCTCGTGACCGGAGAGCCGGAGATCCGCTTCTACGCCGGCTACCCGCTTGCGGCCTGTGACGGCAACCGGATCGGGACGCTCTGCCTGATCGACCGCCAGCCACGCCAGCTCGAAGAAGAAGACCTGGCTTTGCTCCGCGATCTAGGACGCATGGTGGAGGACGAGTTCGTGGCGCTCGAACTCGCCACCGTGGACGAGCTGACGGGCCTCTCCAACCGGAGAGGCTTCCGCGCGGTTGCCCAGAAGGCGCTGGACCTCTGCACCCGCACGGGGAAGCCGGCCACGCTGCTCTTCTTCGATCTCGACCGCTTCAAGCCGATCAACGACCGCTTCGGGCACGAGGAGGGCGACCGTGCGCTGAAGGAGATCGCCGACCTGCTGCTCGCGAGCTTCCGCGACTCGGACGTGATCGCCCGGCTCGGAGGCGACGAGTTCTGCGTGCTCCTGAGCGGTGCTTCCGAGAAGAGCGTGGAGCGCCCGGTGCGCCGGCTCGAGGCGGCGATCGCGGCACGCAATGCAGCACCCGGACAGCGCTATGCGCTCGCCTACAGCGTCGGGACGGTCTTCTTCGACCCGGCTCGACACACCTCCATCGAAGACCTGCTCCGCGACGCCGATACGCGCATGTACGAGCAGAAGCAGGGCCGAGCACGGGGCGAGCGCTGAGTGCGTGGCTAAGGGGGTCAGCGGCCGGCCCACTCGTCGAGACGCTCCATGGTGTCGGCATACTCCTGGACCAGCTCTTCGACGACGCTCCGCACCGACCGCACGTGGTCCAAGGAGCCCACCACCTGGCCCACGAAGTAGTTGGCGAGCTGCGCGGCGCCGGGCGACTTGTGCGCCGTCCTGGAGATCCGCGCCTGGGCCTCGCGCACGAGCCGGGGTTGGAGGGGCATCGGCAGGGGGCCCGGGTTCGAGGGATCGTCCCAGGCGTCGGTCCAGGCGCTGCGCAGCATGCGCGCGGGCTTGCCCGTGAGCGAGCGGCTGCGAACCGTGTCGCTGGACGAGGCCGCCAGGAACTTCTCCCGGACGACGGGATGCGTCTCGGCCTCCTGGGTCGTGAGCCACACCGACCCGGTCCAGACACCCTGCGCGCCCAGCGCCAGCGCCGCAGTGAGCTGACGCCCGTTCCCGATGCCGCCCGCGGCCAGCACCGGCAGCGGGTCCACGGCGTCGACGACCTCCGGGACCAGCACCATGGTCGAGACCTCGCCGGTGTGGCCGCCCGCCTCGTAGCCCTGCGCCACGACGATGTCCACGCCGGCGTCCACATGGCGGCGGGCGTGCTCCACCGTGCCTGCGAGCGCCGCCACCTTCACGCCGTGCTCGCGGCCCTTCTCGATCATCCAAGGCGGCGGCGGCCCGAGCGCCGACGCGATGAGCCGTATGCGGTGCCGGAACACCAGCTCGATCACGTCCCGCTGGCTCTCGTAGCCCACGCTGAACTCCGGAGGAACCTTCGCGTCCGAGGGCAGCGGGGGAACCTGGTGTCGGTCGAGCAGGTCGTCCAGGAAGCGCCGGTGCTCCTTGGGGATGCGCGCGTCGAGCTCGCTCGGGTCGAGGCCGCCGCGGTCGCTGCCCACGAAACGGGTCGGGAGCAGCAGATCGACGCCGTAGGGCCTGTCGCCCACCTCCTGCTCGATCCACGCGAGCTCCATCTTCAGGTGGTCGAGGGAGTGGCCTGCAACGCCGAGGACACCGAGGCCGCCCGCCTTGGAGACGGCGGCCGCCACGTCGCGACAGTGGGTGAAGGCGAAGATGGGGAACTCGAGCCCCAGCTCGTCGGCGAGCTTCGTGCGCATGGGATCTCCTCGACGGGGCGCTCCGCGCCCGGTCAGCGCCTGGTGAATCGGGTGCCGGGCGCCGGCGGATCGGAGACGGGCCCGGCGAAGCACTGCGCGATCGACATCCAGCGCCGGGCGATCTCGCCCTCTACCCGCAGCCTGGTGTCCGCCAGGTTGCGGACCTGGGTCACCACCTGGCAGAACTCGGTGGCGTCCCCTTCCACGAGGTCGCTCTCCACCTCGGGGTTCCACTCCCAGACGGCTCCCGAGGGCGCACGGAGCCGGACCCGCGGCACCGGCGAGGGAACCTCGAGCTTCCGGTTCACGAAGGTCCAGGCGAAGGTCTGGACGCCCAGGTGGGCGATGTTGCGGATGCGGTCCGTGTCGACGCGCTCGACGCCCAGCAGGTCGTAGACCTCCTGCCCGTGGGCCCAGGTCTCCATGAGCCTCGCGGTGATGCTCGAGCGGACGCTCATGTCGGGGCCGGCCCAGGGCACGCGCGCCCTGGGATCCGCCGCGGCGAAGCGCTCGGCCATGTCGGGGTAGAAGGCGCCCCAGAGCTCCAAGACCTTGCGGTCCCGCGCGCCCTCGAGCCACTCGTCGGTGAGCTGCACCAGGGTGCGGCCCTTCGCGATGCCCGCGCTCATCTTCTTCCAGAACGATTGGAAGGCGTCACCGTCGCGGAGCGCCAGGTCCGCCGCCCAGTTGAAGAGGTGCAGGTGGGCCAGGACATCGTGGATCGACCAGCCCTTGAACTGGGTCTTGCGCTGGAGGTCGGCGTCCGAGAGCGGCTCCAGCAGCGCGTGGAGCGCATCGCTCTCGTCGCGGAAGTCGTAGGGCTGTTGGAACATCGCTGCTCCCCGGGCGTGCGCCCGTCCTGGCTACGCGGCGCGCAGCTCCTCGAGATAGGCGCGGCGCTCCGCGTCCGTGGCGAAGGGGAAGGTGCAGAGCACCCGGTCCACCACGCCGCCGAAGCGCTGCTTCAGGGCGCTCGCCACCCGGTCCGGCTCGGCCACGACCGCGAAGCTCTCCAGCATCTCGTCGCCGATGCGCTCCCCCATGGCCACCCACTCGCCGCGCTTCGACATGGCGTTGAGCTCGGGTTGGAGATCGCCCCAGCCGTGAAGGTCCAGCACGCCCCGATAGGCGGGGGTGGAGCCGTAGAAGGCGACCTGACGGGTCACGGCCGTGCGCGTCTGCTCCCACTCGGCCTCGTTGCGACCCGTCACCACGAAGGCCGGGTAGGAGAGCTGGAAGCGCTCGCGTGCGCGGCCGCCCTTGGCGAAGCCCCGCTCGAGCGCGGGAAGCGTCACCTCGCGCAGGTAGCGCGGTGTGGTGAAGGAGTGCACGAGCATGCCGTCGGCCACCTCGCCGGCGACCTCGGTCATCTTCGGTCCCACGGCCGCGAGGATCACGGGAGGCGCCCCGTGCGGGTGCTTGGCAGGCGTGAACATCGGCGTCATCAGCGTGTGCGTATAGAACTCGCCCCGGAAGTCGAGCTTCTCCCCCTGGTGCCAGCAGTCCCAGGTGGCGCGCATGGCAAGGATGAACTCGCGCATGCGTGCCGCCGGCCGCGACCAGGGCATGCTGAAGCGCTTCGTGATGTGCGGAGCGATCTGCGAGCCGATCCCCAGCAGGAAGCGGCCCTTCGAGTAGGCCTGCAGATCGTTGGCCAGGTAGGCGAGGAGCATCGGGTTGCGCGAGAAGGCCACCGCAATCGAAGTCATGAGCTCGACGCGTTCGGTGTGCTCCGCAGCCAGCAGCAGCGGGAAGAAGGGGTCCGAGCCCAGCTCGGCGGTGACCACCCCGTCGAAGCCCTGGGTCTCGAGCTGCCGGGCGTGCTTGGGAGCCTCTGCCAGGGCTCCCATCAGGCCGGCATCGATCTTCATCGCGGTCTCCCTCCGTAGGACGCCTAGGCGTCCTCGTCCATGACCCATCGGGGCGCGCGCTTGTGCAGGAACGCCTTCATGCCCTCGGCCGCTTCCTCGCTGGCGAAGAGCTGGTTGGAGAGGGTCGCGGTCCACTGGAAGGCCTGCTTCTGCTCCATGCCCGGCACTTCGTAGATCAGGCGCTTGGCGAACCCGAGCGCGTTCGGCCCGCCCTTGCGGAGGTCGTGGAGCACCTCGGCGACCGCCGCGTCGAGCTCGGCCGCCGGGACCGCGCGGTTGATGAGCCCGAGCTCCGCCGCGCGTCGCGCCGGGAAGCGGTGGCCGCGCAGGAAGGCCTCCATCGCCTCACCGCGCCGCATCTTGGGCAGGCAGACCACGGAGATCACGGCGGGGACGAGACCCAGCCGCACCTCCGAGAACCCGAACTTCACGTCCTCCGAGGCGATCGCGATGTCCAGCGCCGCCACGAGCCCGTTCCCTCCGCCCACCACGTGACCGGCGATGCGACCCACGACCGGCGTCGGCGAGGTCTGGATCTCGTGCAGCAGCTCGTCGAAGCCGCCGAAGCTCGAGCCCCGGGTCGTGGTGCGGGAGCGCTCCTTCAGGTTGGCGCCCGCACAGAAGGTGTTGCCTTCGTTGGTCACGACCACCACGCGGACGGCGGGGTCGGCGTTGGCCGACCCGATCGCTTCTTGCAGCCCCTGCACCAGCCTGGCGCCGAGTGCGTTGCGGTTCTCCACGTCGGCCAGGGTCACCGTCATGACCCCGCGCTCGGTCGTCACCTTCACCGGGTCCATGGGGTCCTCCTGAGGGCCGAGCAGCGGCGCGTGTTCCGCGAGCGGCCGGCAAGCCAGGGTTTCGCTCGAATCCTACGACGTTAGCAAGGTTACCTTCCTGTGGATGCATGGGCTTGCACCGTCCCGAGTCCGAAGGAGCTTGGTTGACAAGGCGATTCGCTCGTGGTGAATTGATCGGGCCAAGGAGGCTCGAGCGGATGTGGAAGCGGATCTTTGCGGGGGCGGCTCGATGCGGGCTCGGCGTGGGTGCCGTGGCGGTCGCGATGCTGATGGCCCTGCCGGCGGAGGCGGGCCGCCGCCGCGCCGACGCGCGCCTCACGCTGGAGTGCGCCGCGCCCTTTGGAGGGCTCGGCTACGTCAACGAGAGCGTGGATCTGGTGACCGGCAGCCAGGACGTGGTCCTCTCCTGCGGCGGCCGGGACTTCACGGCGATCTCCGACGCCCCGCTCACCGCCGAGGGCGAGCTGGCGGATCCCGAAGCTCCCTTCGACTTCCACCTGCTCACGCGACTCGCACCGACCGGGATCAGCCGGTCCGTCCGACACCACCACCGCGGCATGCTGCCGCGCGGCCCGCAGCTCGACCCGGTCTACCAGCAGACCGCGGCCACGCACGTGTTCACCGTTCCGCCGTCTCCGGTCGGGGCCGTGCGCTCGGTGGTGCTGCGAATCGGCGAGGACCGGCAGGGGGCGGCGACGGCCAGCAACGTCGACCTCTTCGCCCTCGTCGACGTGATGCGGGTGACACCCAGCTCGGGACTGGGAGAGTGCGACCCGGCCTGCAGCTTCCAGGACGTGACCGGGGACTTCCCGCTCACCCTGGAGGGCGGCGCCAGCTATCTGCTGGACGGCAACGTCTCGAGCTCCTACTCGGATCTCGGCCCGGCGAGCCCCGAGGAGCCGGTCTTCGAGCGCAGCGTGACGCTCGAGGTCCTCATCGGGGCTCCGTGATCCGCGCCGGTAATCCTACTTGACCTCTATTATCACCTAGGTTACCTATCCGTTCCCACCGCGCGAGGAACGGACCATGCAGCCTCTTCTCGCCCCTCCCCTCCGCTCCCATCTGGATACGCGCTCGCCCGAGTTCGCCGAGAACCGCGCCGCCATGCTCGAGAAGCTCGCCGAGATGGACCGGCTGCTGGACGAGGCCGAGGCCGGCGGAGGCCCCGAGCACCACGCGCGCCTGGCCCGGCGCGGCAAGCTGCCGGTGCGCGAGCGCATCGCGCTCACGCTGGATCCCGACAGCCCGTTCCTCGAGATCAGCCCGCTCGCCGGATACAACTCCGACTACACCATCGGCGGTGGCGCCGTGATGGGGATCGGAGTCATCGCCGGAGTCGAGTGCGTGATCTTCGCCAACGACCCGACGGTGCTGGGCGGCGCGCTCACCCCCTACGTGGCCAAGAAGTGGATGCGGGCGCTCGAGATCGCGCGCGACAACCGCATCCCCTACGTGAGCTTCGTCGAGTCGGCGGGCGCCGACCTGCGCATGGAGCCGCCCGAGGAGGGCGGCAAGAAGCGGCGCCGGGGCGCCAAGATCAACCACTTCGCCGAGACCGGGCGCTTCTTCTACGAGATGATCGAGCTCTCGAAGCTCCGCATCCCCACGGTCTGCGTGGTCTTCGGCTCCTCTACGGCCGGCGGCGCCTATCAGCCGGGCATGTCGGACTACAACATCGTGATCAGTAACCAGTCCAAGGTCTTCCTGGCCGGGCCGCCGCTCGTGAAGATGGCCACCGGCGAGGATTCCGACGACGAGACCCTGGGCGGCGCCCAGATGCACGCGGAGATCTCGG
>JBFGJV010000058.1:0-15602 GCA_041577015.1 Myxococcota bacterium | reverse complement strand
GCGAGCTCCGGCGCGATCAGACTGCGGAGCGTCTCGGCACGGTGAGGGGCAGGCTCGAGCTCCTCCACGAAGCGACGCAGCAGCGCCAGGTAGCCCTCGGCGAGTGCGGCCTGGCTCGCTGCCGCGGCCAGCTCCAGGGGCACCTCGGGTCGGTAGCTGGACCCGTCGGCGAGCCGGATGCGTCCGCCCGGGGCCACCTCGCCCAGGCGGCGCAGCGCGGCGCGGAGGTAGGGGTCGGTGAACGAGCCGGCGGGACGCAGCGCGCGGGCCAGGGCGGCCGGATCGAGGGCGTCGCGCAGCGCGGCGTCGAAGACGGCGGCACAGCCGGTCACGTCGCTGGGAGCGATGCGGCCCAGCGCCCGCCGGGCCTGCTCCACGGCGGCGGCGCCCCGATCGGCAGGGACCAGATCGATGCTGAAGCGATAGAGATCGCGCACGTGGTCGTGGTGCTGGCGCGAGCGCAGCTCGACGGAGCCCCCGTTGGCGGCCGCGGGTCCCCAGTCCACCTCCACCAGCAGGTCCTCGCCGAGCTGCTGGGCATCGACGCCTGCCACCAGCGGGCTACCGATCCCCTGCAACGCCTCGCCCAGCTCGGGCGCGCGCGCCGTCTCGGCCAGGATCACCGAGAAGCCTCGATCCTTCTGCTGCACCCGGATGGTAGGAGACTCGTCCAGCAGGAAGCCGAGCGACGCGCGTCCGGAGAAGTACGTGTGCGCCACGGCCCGCAACGTGTTGGGCAGGGGCGCCAGCTCGATCAGCAGCCGATCCTGGGAGGAGCTCACGGGAACGCGAACGGTCTGCTGCCGGAAGCCGTCCGCCGTGGCCCGCACGCTCACCGAATCGCGCGAGCTGGCCTGGATGCGTTTGGGAAGGATCAGGGTGACGGGTGCGGTCGCCTGCTCGTAGCGCTTCTGGAAGCCCGAGCGGATGTAGAACACGTCCAGCGTCGCGCCTGGTGGTGTCGTCTCGACCTCGAGCCGTCGGGGACCGTAGAAGTGCCCCGGGCGCAGGAAGGCGAAGACGTTGCGCAGCGACCAGCCGGCCTGCTCGTCGGGAACGAGTTCGAGGGTCTCCGCCCGGGCGCCCGGCGCACCCAGACAGGCCAGCACCACCCATCCCACGGCCGCAGCCGCGATTCGGCGTCCCAAAGGCGCTCCCCCGCCGCGAACGCTCGAGGCTAGCCCAGGCCCAGCTGGCGGACCCAGCTGCATACCTCCTCCAGGATCTGCTCCTTCTCCGGTTCGTTCAAGAGCTCGTGGCGCAGATCCCGATACAGGCGCAGCGTCGCGCGGGGCCCGCAGCGGGCGGCGAAGGCCTGGCTCCCCGCGGCGGGGCAGATGCGGTCGGCCGTGCCGTGGAGGAGCAGCAGCGGTGGGCCCGACGGTCCACCCGCCTGCTGCACACGGGAGAGGGCGCGGAACAGCTCGGCGGCGAGCGAGGCGGTCATGCGCGGCTCGACGTACGGATCCTCCAGGTAGAGACGACCCACCTCGGGGTCCCGGGACAGCTCGAGGGGGTCGATCCCGATGGGGAGGCGGGCCCGTGGGGCGATGTGACGCACGATGCCGACCAGGCGCGCGCGTCCCCGCACCCGGGGCGGAGCCAGCGCGGCAGCGGAGAGCACCCCGGCGGCGGCGGCGGTGGGCTCGCGCTCCAGCAGCGACGCCACCACCAGGCCGCCCATGCTGTGCCCGAGCACGACCCGCGCCAGCTCCGGGTGTCGGGCGTGGACGCGCGCCAGGAAGGCGCTCGCATCGTCCAGGAAGGCGTCGAAGCGCGCCACGTGCGTGCGCGCTCCCTGCGAGCGACCGTGCCCGCGTTGATCCCAGGCGTGCACCGCCCAGCCGCGTCGGGCGAGCCAGCTGCCCACGGCGTCGTAACGCCCGCTGTGCTCGGCGAGACCGTGGACCAGCACCACCAGCCGCGCGGGCGCCGCGGGCAGCCAGGCGCGCTCGAAGAGCACGGTCCCGTCAGCGGCTTCCCAGTGCGACTCGGTGCGCCGGACGGCGCTCAGGAGCGGATCCAGCGGCGCACGGCGGCGCGGGCGGCGCGCACCCGCTCCAGGTAGCCCACGCCGCGGATGTTGGAGCCCCAGAAGTAGGCGGAGATGCCGTCGTCCTCACCCAGGCGACGGATGTTGCTGGCCAGGATCAGGCAGCCCGCCTCGATGTTGGTCTCGAGCGTACTGGTGTTGCCGACCGGGCCGAGCAGCGCGTGCATGTACGGCATCACCTGCATCAGGCCCATGGCGCCCTTGGGGCTGCGCGCCTCGGGGCGCGCGCTGCTCTCCACCAGGATGATCGCCGTGACGAGCTCCGGCTCGAGGCCATACTTCTCGCTGTAGCGGACCACGGCGTTGCCGATGCGGTCGAGCTGGCGGGGTGAGAGGCTCGGGTTGGCGCGGGCCAGCACCCGAGCCACCTGGGCAGCGCCGACGGTCGGCAGCGCGTCGAGCTGCAGCGACGGTTGGGCCGTCCCCCGGGGCCCGTCCAGGGCCAGCAACACGGTGCACGACACCAGCAGCGCCAGCGGACCCCGGCGGATCCGCACCTCGCAACGATCCCTTCGTGCCGGCTGCATCGCAGGCACCCCCCATCCGTCCCCGAGAAAATGCGTCGCATCGAGGCTTCGGGCAAGGGGGCATCACGAATGTGCAACCCCCGACGGGACCCCGGTGGGATTGTCCGATTCTTGTCAACGCTTTGTCATTCTCCGTCGGGAAAGCTGTGATACGATGCGCGACGCTGTTCGGCTGCGGTGCGCACTGCGCGGACCAGACGCTGCAGCGTCCCACCCCCCAGGACGCGCCCACCGGTAACGCGACGAACCTCGTCCGAGCTGAAGAGGTGCTCTCGGCGTGACGACTCCCCTTCGAGCCAGCCCCCTGAGCGGCCTCGACGCGCTGCCGTTCCTGGAAGGGCTGGCGCGACTCTCGCCGGGCGTCGTGGTGATCGACCGCGACGCGCGCATCGCCTGGCTCTCCGAGTCGATTCCGGGCACCGGGCGCGATCCCGGCGCGCTGGTGGGACGCCCGTGGCGGAGCTTCCTGGCCGACCCGGAGCAGGCCGATGCGTTGCTGGCGCGACTGCGACGGGAGGGCGGGATCTGGAACGAGCCCATCGACGTGTTCACGCTCGACGGGGAGTCCCAGACCGTGCAGGTGGCGGCGATCCTGCTCGAGCATGGCGCCGCGAAGGGCGCCATCGTGGCGCTGGTGCGCGGCCGCTCCGATCCGGCGTGGGCCGCCGAGGAGTTCCGCCGCACCGTGTCCTGGCTGTCGGCGGTGCTCGACAGCTCACCCGATCCCGTGGTGGTGGCCGATCGGGACGGGAAGCTCACCTACGCCAACCGAGCCGTGCAGTACGTGCTGGGCTGGGAGCCCGAGCAGGTGAAGGGCCGCTCGGTGGAGGACTTCCTGGTGGATCCGGGCGACGCGGAACGCCTGTCGCGCGCCCTCGAGCCCCAGCACCGCGCCCTGCACGAAGAGGTGGAGCTGCGCTGCGCGGACGGAGGCACCGTCTGGGTCTCGCTCTCCGCGAGCCCGCTGCGCCTCACCGATCGGACCGTGGCCGGGGCCGTGGCGTTCCTCCGCGACGAGACCGAGCGCCGCGAGTTCAAGGCACGGCTCGAGCGCAAGAACGCCGAGCTGGAGCAGACGGTGCGTTCGGTCTCCCATGATCTGCGCGGGCCGCTGGTCTCGGTGATGGGCTTCTCGCGTCTGCTGCGCGAGGACTTCGGGGAGAGCCTCGGCGAGCGCGGCCGTCACTACCTGGCGCGCGTCGAGGAGGCGGGCCGCACCATGGAGGCGTTGATCCGCGAGCTGCTCGACTTCTCCCGCATTGGCGACGCCCCCGAGACCCTGGAGCTGCTGGACCCCCGGGAGACGCTCCAGCAGCTGCACGCCGAGCTGAAGCAGCCGCTCGACGAGCGCGGCGTGGCCCTGCTGCTTCCCGAGGATCCGCCCCTGGTGCGCTGCGAGCGCACGCGCCTCTACCAGATCTTCGCCAACCTGATCGGGAACGCGGTCCGCCACATGGGGCCCTGCGAGAGGGGCACGATCGCGGTGGAGATTCTCGAGCAGGAGCCGGGCTGGCGGCTCACGGTCCGCGACAACGGACGCGGCATTCCCCCCTCCCAACAGGAGCGCATCTTCGGGATGTTCCAGAGCCTGCCGGGTCCCGATGCGAAGAAGGGCACGGGCATCGGCCTGGCCATCGTCAAGAAGATCGCCGAGGTCCATGGCGGCCGTGCCTGG
Source organism: Myxococcota bacterium (assembly GCA_041577015.1). Lineage (GTDB taxonomy): Bacteria > Myxococcota_A > UBA9160 > UBA9160 > PR03 > JBFGJV01. The sequence goes on along the minus strand of JBFGJV010000058.1, from coordinate 11,347 downwards.
GTGGAGAGCGAGCCGGGTCGCGGCGCCGCCTTCCACGTGACGCTCGCCTCGCCCTGAGCTCCCGCGTCCCCTAGCCTCGCTGGCCGGGGGAGGGGCGCATGTACCCGATCGTCTGGGAGCCGTTCGGCTTCCCCATCAGCTCGTTCGGCGTGACGCTCGCCCTGGCCTTCCTGGTGGGCACGTGGATCACGGCCGCGCGCATGCGCGAGACGGGGCTCGATCCCGAGCAGGCCACCACGCTGCTGCTCTACATCATGGTGGGCGGCATCGGCGGCTCGAAGCTCTACTTCGCCGTGGACACCCACCTGCGCGAGGGCGCGCCCTTCCTGACCCTGCTGCTGGCCCGCGAAGGCATCACCTGGTACGGCGGCCTGCTCGGCGGCATCGCGCTGGCGATGCTCGGGGTGTGGATCCACGGCATCTCCCTCAAGACGTTCTCGGACTGCATCGCCCCGGCCCTGGCCGTGGGGCAGGCGATCGGGCGCGTGGGCTGCTTCCTGGTGGGCGACGACTACGGCCGCGTCACCGAGGCGCCCTGGGGCGTGGCCTTTCCCCGCGGCGCCCCTCCCACGCTGGAGCCCGTGCACCCCACCCAGCTCTACGAGGTGGCCTGGCTGGGGCTGGTGGCGGTGGTCCTGTGGAGACGCCGGCATTCGAGCCCGTTCCTGTTCGGGGAGTACCTGGCGCTCGCGGCGGTGGGCCGCTTCGTGATCGAGTTCTGGCGCGTGAACCCGCGCGTGGCCCTGGGGTTGAGCGAGGCGCAGTGGATCGCCGTGTCGCTGCTCGTGGTGGGCGCCGGCGGCTGGATCTGGAATCGTCGTGGCTAGGAGGGCGCACCCGGCGCGACGAGCGCGGCGAGGCGTTCCGCCAGGGCGCCTGCGCGCGGGGCCAGCGCCTCCCGCTCGCCCTCCTCCACCAGGGAGCCCAGACGCGCCAGCGCCGCGCGAGCCAGCGCGGCGAAGGGCTTCAGCTCGTCCGGGGGCGCACCTTCGAGCCAGTGCTCCAGATGGTCGAGCGCGAGCGCATAGCGCCCGTCCAGATAGGCGGCCATGCCACGCGCGTAGGCGCCCAGGCGCACGAGCTCCGGCCGGCCGGGATCCCGGCTGGTGGCCTCCACGAGGGCGCGCCCGGCCTCGTCGAAGTAGCCGCTCTCCAGGTACGAGCGCGCCGCGAGCGCCCAGCCCTCGGCCGCCTCGCCGTGGATGCCCTCGAGCAGCCGGTCGAGCGCATCCCCGAGCACCGGCTCCACCAGCGAGGCGTTCTCGATCAGGTAGCGGGTCACGAGCCCGTTGTGGCGGTGGGCGGCCAGCAGGCGCCGGAACTGTTCGCGCGTCTGCTCCAGCAGCGCCTCGGTCTCCTGCAGCGCCTCCTCCAGCCGCGAGCGCGCCGCGGCCAGGATGCGCTCGAACTCCTGGAACAGCCGTTCGGCGTCCGGACCGGCCTGGGCGCGCAGGGCTTCCACCTTGGGCGCGTAGACGGCGAGCTGGTAGAAGTTCTCCCGCAGCTTCATGGCCTCGTGGAAGAGCGAGCCCACGGCCAGATCGAAGAGCGCTCCCCGGGTCACCGCGGGGTCGCCCGCTTGGACGCCCGGGCGGAACAGCGCGTGGCAGCGCTCCTTCAGCCGGAACAGCACCGCCTCCTCGCTGTCCCCCACCAGGCCCTGGAGCTCCTCGAAGCGGAGCTCGCCGCTGCGCAGGCGCGCGGAGAGGCGTCCCAGCAGCTCGTGGGCGGTCAGGAACTCCCGGACGATGTCGACGAGACCGGAGTCGGGCGAGCGCACGAACCCAGTATATCCTCTCCGGCTTCGTGGCGGAGCAGCGAAGAGGCGGTGCGCTCGGGATCGTCTTCACCACGATCCTGATCGACTTCATCGGGTTCAGCGTGCTGATCCCGGTGCTGCCCCTGTACGCGGCGCGGCTCGGCGCCAGCGCCTTCGAGGTGGGGCTGCTGCTCTCCATCTACGCCCTGGCGCAGCTCTTGTTCCTCCCGGCCTGGGGCTGGGTGTCGGACCACTTCGGGCGACGTCCGGTGCTGCTGGTCTCCCTGGCCGGCACGGCGTTCTCCTTCGGTGTCCTGGCCCTGGCCGACGACCTCCCGATGCTCTACGCGGCCCGCGCGCTGGGGGGCTTCTTCGCCGCCAGCGTGGGCACCGCACAAGCCGTGGTCACCGACGTCACCTCGGCGCGCGATCGTGCGCGCGGCATGGGCCGCATCGGTGCGGCCTTCGGACTGGGCTTCGTGGTCGGCAACGCCCTGGGCGGCGAGCTGGGGGCGGTGCACGAACGGCTTCCCTTCGTGACCGTCGCTGCGCTCGCCCTGGTCAACTGGATCGTGGCCCTGTTCCGGCTGCCGGAATCGAAGCCGCCGCGCGGGGGCGCTCCGGAGTGGGGCCGGCTGGCCCGGACGCTGGTGCCGGCGCCGTTGCGGCTGGTGGCCGCCGTGCACGAGCGCCGCATCGCCCTGTACCTGTACCTGTTCCTGCACGTGATCACGGCCTTCTCGGCGCTGGAGTCGATGTTCGCGTTGTTCCTCGCCGAGCGTTTCGGTCTGGGGCCGCGGGAGGCGGGCCACTTCTTCGCCTACGTGGGCGTCTTCATCGCCCTCACCCAGGGCTTCCTGGTGGGCCGGCTGACCGCCCGGCTGGGGGAGGCGCGCCTGGTGGTCGTGGGGCTCGCAGCGACGAGTCTGGGCCTGGCCGCGATTCCCCTGGTGGAGTCCTACGCGATGTTCTTCGCCGTGGCACCACTCGTCGCGATCGGGAACGGCCTGGCCTTTCCGGCACTGACCGCACTCTACTCGCACGCATGCGAACAGGAGCGCGCCGGCGAGCTCCTGGGCGAGAGCCAGTCCATGCTGACGGCGGGGCGCATTGCCGGCCCGGTGTGGGGCGGCGCCGCCTTCGGCCGCATCGGACCGGGTGCACCCTTCGCGATCGCGGCGGCGTTGATGGGTGCCGCAGTGCTCTTCTTCTGGGTGGCGCGACGCAGCTTCGTTGCGGACGCCGAGTCCGACCCGGAGTCACCGCATCAGCCTTGACCGGCAAGCCGCGTCGCTTACTCTGTTTCGAGGAGGTGAAACGATGTCCCAGCCCGTCGAACGCGAGAGCCTCGAGGTCGACGTCCTCTTCGTCGGCGCCGGACCCGCCACGCTCGCCTCCGCGCTCCACCTGCAGCAGCAGATCGCCGCTCACGACATCGAGCCGCCCACCATCCTGGTGATCGAGAAGGGGGCGGCCGTGGGCGAGCACGTGCTCTCGGGCGCCGTGATGAACCCCCGGGCCATCGCGGAGCTGATGCCGGACTGGAGGGAGAAGGGCTTCCCCATCGAGCACATCTGCACCAGGGACTCGCTCTACTTCTTCACGAAGAAGCGGCACTTCGTGTCTCCGATCACGCCGCCGCCCTTCAAGAAGAAGGGCTACCCGGTGGTCTCGATCAGCAAGATCGTCAAGTGGATGGCGGAGCGCTGCGAGGAGGCGGGCATCGAGATCTACCCGGGCTTCGCGGGGGACGAGCTGCTCACCGAGGGCGACCGCGTGGTGGGCGTCCGCACCGGCGACATGGGCGTGGACAAGAACGGCAAGCCCAAGGCGAACTTCCAGCCGGGCATGGACATCTACGCCAAGGTGACGGTGCTCGGCGAGGGCGTGCTCGGCACCCTCACCAAGCAGCTGATCGAGCGCTTCGACCTGCAGGGACGCAACCCCCAGGTCTACGAGACCGGCATCAAGGAGATCTGGAAGATCGATCCCAAGAAGCACCGGCCCGGGCGCGTGATCCACGGCATGGGCTGGCCCAACTGGTTCAAGCCCGTCTCCGGCATGTGGCTCTACGACCTCCAGAACGAGCAGGTCTCGCTGGGCTACGTGACGATGCTCGACGCCGAGAGCCCCTGGAACAACCCTCATCTCGGCATGCAGCGCTTCAAGGAGCACCCCTGGCTGAGGGACCTGCTGGACGGCGCCGAGCTGGTGAAGTACGGCGCGCGCTGCCTCCCGGTGGGCGGCATCTACGCGCAGCCGAAGCTGTACACGGACGGCGCGCTGATCGTGGGCGACTCGGCCGGCTTCTGCAACGCGGAGAAGCTGGCGGGGATCCACATGGCGATCAAGTCCGGCATGATGGCCGCCGAGACCATCGTGGACGCGCTGCGCGCCAAGGACACCAGCTCGCTCACGCTGGGCGGCTACGCGGAGCGCTACCGGCGCAGCTGGGCCTGGCAGGAGCACATGGAGGCCCGCAACTTCCACGGCTCCTGGGAGAAGGGGGCCGCCTTCTTCTTCCTGAACCAGCCGTTCCGGATGATCACCGGGGGCCGCGGCCTGGTGGACCCGCTCGACTTCCGGCCGGGCTGGGCCCACACCCGGAAGCTCTCCGAGCTGGAAGGGGAGGAGCGCACGCCGCCCACGCCGGAGTTCGACCGCAAGCTCACCTTCGACCGCGAGACCCTGGTGCAGTACGCCGGCGCGAACCACGACGCCGACCAGCCCTCGCACCTTGTGGTGGCCGACACGGACCTGTGCCGGGACGTGTGCACCGAGGAGTACGGGAACCCGTGTGAGCACTTCTGCCCGGCCCACGTGTACGAGATGGTCCCCGACGACCAGAATCCGGGCAAGAAGAGCCTCCTGATCCACCACGAGAACTGCGTCCACTGCAAGACCTGCGACATCGCGGATCCCTACCAGGTCATCACGTGGACGCCGCCCGAGGGCGGCCAGGGGATCGACTACTCGGGCATGTAGTCGGAGGCGCGCAGCGCGTCGACCAGCGCTCGGGCGTCGTCGCGCTCGGCGGCCACGACGAGCACCGGGGCCGGGGCGTCGATCGCCTCCGGGAAGGGCTCGCCCCGGGCGCCGAGGACGCAGGCGCCGGCCTCCCGGGCGATCAGCACGCCGATGCGTCCCTGGCGGCTGATCGATCCGCCCCGCTTCGCCACGCGCAGCCCCGCGGCGACGCCGGGTACCAGCGGTGCCACGGCGATCGCCCCGCCCGCGCCCGGGCGGAGCGTCCAGCCGTCGGCCTCGAGGCGCCGACGCACGGCCGGGGGAAGCCCCTGCGAGACGAGCATCACGCGGCCCTCGGCCCGGGCGCGCACCGGCGCGTAGGCCCCTTCGCCCCGCGCCCGGCGCGCCCCGCTCCCGCGCACGGCGTGGAGGAAGAGCTCCTCGCGCGGCAGCGCCACCACGCCGGCCTCGTAGCGCCCGGCGATGGCGAGCCCCGCCATCACGGCGTAGGGACCCGCCCCGCCCAGGTAGAAGTGGAGCGTCCCGTCGATGGGATCCACCACGACGTGCGTCTCCGGGTCCTCGCCCGTGAAGCGCCCCACGCTCGGCGTGTCCTCCTCCGCGTCCAGGCGCGCGCTGCGGAAGTGCCGGAGGAGGGGGATCAGCAGGGCCTCCTGGGAGGCGGTGTCGGCGATGGTGAGCGCCGCCTTGGCCGGCGAGGGGGCGCCGGCCTTGGGCCGGTTCGCCACGCGGCCCTGGAGGGCCCGGGCGATGGAGGCGGCCTGGTGGAGGGCGGGCTCGAGGTCCCGGACGAAGCGGGGCGGGGCACCGGAATCGGGCATGGCGGCCCGGGCTCCATAGGACAGTGATCCACGGCGCTCAAGTGGATCGGGGGTGTGGCCGATCAACCCCATGTCGAGGAGGGGGGACCACGTCGACCCGGTTTCGGGTTATGATGGAGGAGCCATGCCTCGTCTCACCTCGCGAATCCTGGCCCCCGCCCTGCTGGCGGCCGGCCTGGTGCTTCCCGCCCCCCGGGTGGCGGCCGATCCGCCGGCGGCCATCGCCCCGGCCGGGAAGGCCCACACCTCGTTCGAGCAGTTCGCACGCAGCTGGATGGGCAAGCTCCAGAAGGCCGCGAGCAAGCGGTCCAACGGGCTGAGCTACAAGGGCTTCGACGGAGACTTCAAGATCGAGCTGCGTCCCACCGGCCATGCGGCTGCGCCCTACGTGGGCATCCTGCGCTACCAGGAGCGCACCTACCGCTGCACCGACTCGAGCGCCACGACCTGCGTAATCGCAGCCGTCACGCCCGTCACCGAGATCTTCCGCTTCCAGGGCGGACGCTGGATCTACTGAGCCCCTGAACAAACGAAGAGCGCGGAGAGCACCGTCCATCGCGATGCGACGAGCGGTGCGTCTCCGCGCTCCCCGGCGCCCGCCCCCCCCTGGCGAGACGCCGGCTCGGTCTAGCCGCAGCCGCTCGTGCTTCCGCAGTTGGCGCACTTGTAGCAGGCGCCGTTGCGGACCATGATCGCGCCGCAGAAGCTGCACGTGGGCGCGTCGGCCTGGTTCACGAAGCTGGAGAGCACCTTGGCCCCGGAGCCACCGGCCACCGCCGGCTGCGGGGCCTCTTCGAGTCCCACCGCGTCCTGCTCGTCCGCCACCGGCGTCTCGTCGGCCAGGAAGCGGCTGCCCAGGAAGCGGAACACGTAGTCGGTCACCGACTTGGCGAACGGAATCTCGCGGTTGTTGGTGAAGCCGGACGGCTCGAAGCGCGTGTGGCTGAACTTGTCCACCAGCGCCTTGAGCGGCACCCCGTACTGGAGTGCGATCGAAGTCATGGTGGCGATGGTGTCCATCAGCCCGGAGACCGTGCTGCCCTCCTTCGCCATGCGCAGGAAGATCTCGCCCGGCTTGCCATCGTCGTAGAGGCCGACGGTCAGATAGCCCTCGTGCCCCGCGATGGAGAACTTGTGGGTGAGGGCGCGGCGCTCGTCGGAGAGCTTGCGCCGCACCGGCCGCGCCTCCTCGGCGGCGACCTTCTTCTCCTTGGCCGTGTTGAGCGGCTGCGAGCGCTTGCAACCGTCGCGGTAGACGGCCAGGGCCTTGAGCCCGAGCTTCCAGCCCTCCACGTAGGCCGTCATCACGTCGTCCACGCTGGCGTCGGCGGGCAGGTTCACGGTCTTGCTGATGGCGCCCGAGAGGAAGGGCTGCACCGCTCCCATCATGCGCACGTGACCCATCCAGTGGATGGAGCGCTGGCCGTTGGCCGGCCGGAAGGCGCAGTCGAAGATCGGCAGGTGCGCCTCCTCCAGATGCGGAGCCCCCTCGATCGTCTCGTTCTCGTCCACGTGGCGCACGATCTCTTCGATCTGGTCCCCCGGGTACCCGAGCCGCTGCAGCGCCATGGGAACGGTGCGGTTCACGATCTTGAGCAGGCCGCCACCCACCAGCTTCTTGTACTTGACCAGCGCGATGTCCGGCTCGACGCCCGTGGTGTCGCAATCCATCATGAAGGCGATCGTGCCCGTGGGGGCGAGCACGGTGGCCTGGGCGTTCTTGAAGCCCGAGCGCCGCCCCTGGCGCAGCACCTCCGCCCACACGTGCCGGGACGCCTCCAGCAGGCTCTCGGGCACGCCGGCCGCCGGGATCGCGTGCGCCGCCGCCTTGTGCATGCCCATCACCTCGAGGAAGGGCTTGCGGTTCATGCGGTAGCGGGGGAAGGGGCCCATGGCCTCGGCGATCTCGGCGCTGGTGAGGTAGGCCTGCCCGCACATCAGCGCGGTGATCGTCGCCGCCAGGTTGCGGCCCTCGTCGCTGTCGTAGGGCACGCCCTCGCCCATGAGCAACGCGCCCAGGTTCGCGTAGCCGAGCCCGATGGGACGGTACAGGTGGCTGTTGCGCGCGATCTTCGGCGTCGGATAGGCGGCGTGATCGACCATGATCTCCTGGGCCAGGAACACCAGCGAGACCGCGTGCCGGAAGCCCTCGACGTCGAAGCGGCCCTCCTCGTCCACGAACTTCATCAGGTTGAGGCTGGCCAGGTTGCAGGCCGTGTCGTCCAGGAACATGTACTCGGAGCAGGGGTTGCTCGAGTTGATGCGTCCGGACGCCTTGCAGGGATTCCAGCGGTTGATGGTGCTGTCGTACTGGATGCCCGGATCCCCGCAGCCGTGGGCGGCCTCCGCCATCTCCTGCAGCAGCCCTCGGGCCCGGAGCGTATCCACCACCTCCCCGGTCGTGACGGCCCGGGTCTGCCAGTCGCGATCCTCCAGGGCGGTCTGCACGAAGGCGTCCGTCACGCGCACCGAGTGGTTCGCGTTCTGGAAGAAGATCGAGTCGTAGGCGCCACCCTGGACGTTGAAGCCGCCGTCGTAGCCGGCGTCGATGAGCGAGGCCGCCTTCTTCTCCTCGTCGGCCTTGCAGCGGATGAACTCCTGGATGTCCGGGTGATCCGCATTCAGGATCACCATCTTGGCGGCGCGCCGGGTCTTGCCGCCGGACTTGATCACGCCCGCGAAGGCGTCGAAACCGCGCATGAACGAGACCGGCCCCGACGCCACGCCGCCCCCCGAGAGCTGCTCCCTGGAGGAGCGGATGCTGGAGAGGTTGGAGCCCGTCCCGGAGCCGCCCTTGAAGAGCAGCGCCTCCGTCTTGGCCAGCTCCATGATCGAGTCCATGGTGTCCGCGACGGAGTTGATGAAGCAGGCGCTGGCCTGCTGGGGCGTGTCCCTGACGCCGAGGTTGAACCAGACCGGGCTGTTGAAGGCCGCCATCTGGTGGACCAGCACGTGGGTGAGCTCGTCCCGGAACGCCTCGCCGTCGGCGGGCGTACGGAAGTAGCCGGACGCGACGCCCCACTCGTGGAGCCGGTCCACCACCCGCCCGACGAGCTGCTTCACGCTCGACTCGCGCTCGGGCGTGCCCACGTGGCCGCGGAAGTACTTGGAGACCACGACGTTCGTGGCGAGCTGGGACCACGACTTGGGAACCTCGACGTCGGTCTGCTCGAAGATCACCTCGCCGTGCTCGTTGGCGATCCTGGCCGTGCGCAGCTCCCACTCCACGCTCGCGTAGGGGTCCTCGCCGTCGCGGGTGAAGCGCCGGCGCACCTGCACGCCAAGCGGCCTGCGGGACGACGTCTTACGAAGCTCGGTCACGTGGCCTCCCAAGGGTTGGATGGTCGTGCTGGGGAGCTGGCGACGGAAGACGATTCGGGGAGCGAAGGGAGGCCCCGGGAACTCCCCAAGGCCTCCCGAGCAAGAGCGGGTCCTCCTTCCCGACTCGAGCCCGCGACCCCTCCGGCGACCGCCTTACTGGAACCCCCCCAAGCCGCCGAAGAGCCGTTCACATCCCCGTAGCGAGACCTGATACTCGTGGCGCCCGGCGGCGTCAACCAAAAAACGCAAAATCTTGGGCTGTGTGTCCCCTGGAGCCACAACCCCTCGTACTTCCACAGGATAGCGAAAGTCCCCGGTCTTCCTGGCGGTCAGGGGTTCTCGGGCAGGCCGGTGAAGCGGATCCCGGCCCCCTCCGGCACCCGGTAGCGGACGTTCAGGCCGATCAGGAGCGCGGTCAGGGGCTCCACCAGCCGCGCCGTCCAGAGCGGGCCGCCGTCCACGGCGCGGAGCCCCGGCACCAGCCCGCATAGCGCCATCACCGCCTGGCGCGGCTCCTTCGCGCCGGAGACGACCACGTCGCACGCGACCGGGTGCTCCAGGTCGCGCAGGCGGTGCGCCGAGACGTTCTGGAACGCCGAGACCACCTGCACGCCCGGGGGGGCCAGCGCCGCCACCAGCTCCGCGCACGAGCCCTGCCAGACCCCCAGCGTGCGCAGCGCGCCGTCCCCGATCGCGGCGGCCAGCGGCACGCCCATCGACACCAGGATCTGCCCGGCCGCCAGCGCCTCGCGCAGGCCCTTCACCGTGGCAGCGGTGTGCTCGAAGGGAACCGAGAGGATCACGATGCGCGCCTTGCGCGTGGCGTCGGGATTCAGCAGCCCCTCCACCTCCGCGTCGGGAACCACCTGCCGGACCTCGTCGGCGGCGGCGCGCGCCCGATCCTCCTTGCGCGAGCCGATCACGACGGGGCGGCCGGCCCGCGCGAAGCGGAGCGCGAGCCCGAGGCCCTGGTCGCCGGTCCCGCCCAGGATGGCGATGGCGTTCTCGTCCATGGGCCCGATGCTAGCGAAGCGGCCGGCTACCCTGGGCCGCATGGACCCGAACGCGTGCGTCCCCACGAACATCCGCCAGCAGGGGCCGCGGGAGCTGGCGATCGCCTGGGCGGACGGACACGAGAGCGTCTACGACGTGCGCGAGCTGCGCCTGGCCTGCGCGTGCGCCAGCTGCGTGGACGAGTGGAGCGGCGAGGGGCGGCTGGATCCGGCGTCGGTCCCGGACGACGTGCACCCGGTCTCGATCCGGCCGGTGGGCCGCTACGCCATCCAGATCGACTGGAGCGACGGGCACACCACGGGCATCTACCCGTTTCAGCGCCTGCGCAGCATGCGGTAGCCGGCGAGCAGCAGCAGCGCGCCGCCGATGGCGATCACCAGGCTCGGCAGGTTGAAGCCGGTCACGGCGCCGAGGCCGAGGGCCGTGGACAGGAAGCCCCCGAGCAGGGCGCCGGCGATCCCGATCGCGATGGTCACGATGATCCCGCCCGGGTCGTCCCCAGGCATGATCAGCTTGGCCAGCGCGCCCACGATCAGGCCCAGGAGGATCCAGCTGAGGATGCCCATGGAGAGGCATGGTACCGGGCCGCGAGCGCCGGACTCAAGCAAAAACCGGGTGGTTGCCGAGGGTGAAACCCCCTCGCTCCCCGGGCCGGCAGGACCAATACGGAGCCATGCGTCGGGCCAGCACATCGTGGATCGAGCCGGACGGCAGCGCGGAGGCGACGGCAGCGCTGGTCCGCGCGGTCACGTTCCTGGCCCTCGTGGTCGTCGTCGGCACGTTCGGCTTCACGGCGCTCGAGGGCTGGGATCCCTGGCACGCCCTCTACTTCACGCTGATCACCATCACCACGGTGGGATACGGCGACGAGGGCATCTCCGAGGCCGGGCGCCGCTTCGCCATCCTGCTGCTGGTGGGCGGGATCGGCATCGCCTCCTACAGCTTCGCCGCGGTGGTTCAGCACGTCGTGAGCCGCCCGCACTCGTGGGGACGTCGCATGCAGGCACGCATCGATCGCTTGAAGGGACACACCATCGTGTGCGGCTTCGGCCGCATGGGACGCACCGTGTGCGAGCGGCTGGCCGCCGCCGGCAACGACCTCGTCGTGGTGGACCGCGAGTCGGCCGCCGCGCGCGAGGCGTCCGGGCGCGGCTACCTGGTGGTGGAGGGGGCCGCGGTGGAGGACGAGATCCTGCAGCGCGCCGGCATCGCGCGTGCGCGCCACCTGGTCTCGGCGGTGGACTCCGAGGCGGAGAACATCGCGATCAGCCTGACGGCGCGGGAGCTCAGCCCCGAGCTGGTCGTGATCGCCCGTGCGGAGCGGGACGACGAGGTCCGCAAGCTGCGTCGCGCCAGCGCCACCCACATCGTCTCGCCGTTCCAGGGCGGGGGGCGCGAGGTGGCGCAGACGATCCTCGACGGCTAGCGCCGCAGCCGCATCCAG
>JBFGJV010000057.1:0-15819 GCA_041577015.1 Myxococcota bacterium | reverse complement strand
GGGGATTCCGCCGCAGGCGCGTACGCAATGCCACGGCCCGCGCCGGCGCGACCGTCAACGAGAGCACCCCCGCAGCGGATTGCTGCCGCGCCGCGCATGGTTGCGGCGCAGCCGGAGGCGCAATCCCCCAGCCCCCGGGGCTACCCCACCCGCTCCATCACGGCCCGCACCACGAGCGGCCAGGCGATGGTGGCGTCGGCGAACACCTCGGCGAAGCGGCCGCCCTCGCTGCGCGGGACGAACTTGCCCCAGGAGACGCCCTCGTCGTAGGTGCAGCCGGAGAGCCCGCCCCAGTGCACCGGCTCCGGGCAGATCCGCACCGCGTACTTGTAGCGGCGCACCGGATCGGTCCGCCCGAGCCGCGTGGCCAGGATCTCCAGGTAGGGCGCCACCTGCTGCGCCCAGTTGCGCGGTACGCCGCCGCCGATGGTGAAGATGCCGAGCGTCGCGTGCGGACGGACGCGGTCCGCGAAGTCTTCGAGGTCCAGGAAGGGATCGAAGCGCAGCCGCTCCTTCCCTGCCTGGGCGCGCTGTTGGTTCAGGAGTGCGAAGTCGAGACCCAGCTCCGAGTCCGTGAACGCCGGGACGTAGATGGGCACGTCCTTGCTGGCCGCGCTCTTCAGGATGGCACGCTCGCGCACGTGCTCTTCCAGTTCGCGACCCAGCAGCTGGCAGATGCGCGCGCTCGAGAGCGGCTCGTCGTTCGGCAGGTCTTTCAACGCCCGGTTCAGCAGAGCCTCCGTGTCGTAGAGATTCTTCTCCAGCTCGATGGTGTCGTAGACGCGGTTGTAGCCCTTGCGGTAGAGCTCGTCGTCGTCCATGCCGGGACGGTGCTTGAAGTGGAGCATCCCGGCCCCTTCCACCAGGCCGTGAGTCATGAGCGCACCCGTGGTCACTACGGCATGCGCCCAGCCACGATCGATCATCTCGCAGAGCAGCAGGCCCTGTTTGGCGATGGTCATGGCGCCGGAGACGGTGACCACGCGGTAGCACTGCTCGTCGCGCACCATGGCCTCGAGGACGTCCGCGGCCTCGCCGAGACGACGCCCGCCGAAGGCGGTCCCGCCCATGGCGCGGACCAGGGCGTCCACACCCTCGAGAGCGGCCACGTCGAGCGGTGCGAGGGGCTCGAGACGGTCCGCGTGTCCGTCGCGCAGCTGGTCGATCGTGCGGGGCTTCATGCGTCCCCCTCCCAGGGCCCGGAGGGCGGCGAGGCTAGCAAAGCGGCCGTGCTCAGACGGTCGCGGTGCCCGGCGGGCGGAGCGCGTCGGGCTCCGTGATGGGCAGCGAGCACGCGGTGCCGCGGCAGACGTAGGCCGTGGGACGCTCCTCCACGGGCTCGCGCCCCGCGAGCCAGGCGGGATCCACGCCCTCGGGCTGCTTTGCTCCCGGCTCCACCACGAGAACGGCGTCCTCCGCAGTCAGCACGCGCCGTGCCCGTTCCGCCAGGGCGCGCGTTTCCGGCGCGTCCACGCCCACGATCACCGCCACCGAGAGCCCACGCTCCGCGAGCGCCGCCACGCGCGCCAGAGTCGGTGACCCCTGGGGTGCGCGCTCGAGGACGTAGGCGTGGGTGCGCAGCGTCCGCTGCACGATGCGGTGCCACTCGTCCCGTCCGGCCAGCGTGGCCACGCGCAGCAGGCCGAGCGCCGCGAGGCCCGCGGCGTGAGGCGTGGCGCCGTCGGGATCCGGGCGGGGTCGTTGCGCCAAGGCCTCGCCGTCGCTCGGCGTCAGGAAGAAGTCGTCCTCCGCCTCGTCCCAGAAGCGGGCCACGAGGTCCTCCGCCAGGTGCAGGGCGGTGGCCAGCCAGCGCTCCCCGGCGCCCGCGCGATGCAGGTCCAGCGCCGCGTCTAGCATCCCGGCGACGTCCTCCAGGAAGCCGAGCACACGGGGGCGACCCTCGTCGTAGACGTGGAGCAGGCGGCCGGCGTCGTCGCCCATGCGCTCCAGCACGAAGTTCGCGGCGGCGACGGCGTCCCGGAGCAGCGCCGGCTCGCCCAGCACGCCCGCGGCCCGCGCCAGGCCGGAGGCCAGGAAGGCGTTCCACGATGCCACGCGCTTGCGGTCGGTTCCCGGAGGCACGCGCTTGGCCCGCGCCTCGAGCAGCGTCTCGCGCTCCACGGCCAGCACCGATCGCGGCCGGCGCGCAGCGTCCACCAGCACGGTGCGCTCGTCCTCGAAGTTGCCCTGCTCCGTCACGCCGTAGACGTCGCAGAAGGCCTCGCCCGCCTCGGCACCGAGCACGTCGTGCACCTGCGCCGGCGTCCACACGTAGAACTTCCCCTCCTCGCCCTCGCTGTCGGCGTCCTGGCTGGCGAAGAAGCCGCCGTCGGGCGCGGCCATCTCGCGGCGCAGCCAGGCGACGGTCTCGTGCACGGGCCAGACCAGGTCCGGGTCCGGGTCGCCGTCCGCACGTCGCGCAGCCTCGGCGTAGACGCGCAGCAGCAGCCCCTGGTCGTAGAGCATCTTCTCGAAGTGCGGGACCGTCCAGGCCTCGTCCACGCAATAGCGATGGAAGCCGCCGCCGAGCTGGTCGTACAGCCCGCGGCGCGCCATCTCGCGGCAGCTGAAGGTGACGTGTTCCAGCGCGGCTCGGGCGCTCTCCGCGGGCAGCACGTCGCAGGCGGCGAGCAGGCCCTCCAGGCTGGTGGGCGTCGGGAACTTCGGCGCGCCGCCGAAGCCCCCGTGGCGCCGATCGGCCAGGGAGAGCAGCCGCGAGCCGCACTCCGCGAGGGTCGCCACGCCGGGCGGCCGCTCCGCGACGCCCCGGGGTGGCTCCGCGAGCGCCCGCACGATCTGGCTGGCGTTCGCCTCCACCTCGTCGCGCCTCCCGCGCCACGTCTCGGCCACCGCCTCGAGCACCTCGCGAAAGGCGGGCATCCCGTGGCGGCGCTCGGGCGGAAAGTAGGTGCCGCCGTGGAAGGGCCGTCCGTCGGGCGTGCAGAAGACGGTGAGCGGCCAGCCTCCGTGCCCGAGGGCGCGCAGCACGAAGTCCATGTAGAGGCGGTCCACGTCCGGGCGCTCCTCCCGGTCCACCTTGACGTTCACGAAGAGCCGATTCATGAGCGCCGCCGTCTCGGCGTCCTCGAACGACTCGCGCTCCATCACGTGGCACCAGTGACAGGCGCTGTAGCCGATGGAGACCAGCAGGGGCTTGTCGTCGCCACGGGCGCGTGCCAGCGCCTCCGGCCCCCACGGATGCCAGTCCACCGGGTTGTCCATGTGCTGGCGGAGGTACGCGCTGGACTCGTCCGCGAGGCGATTGCTCATCGGGAGAGCGTAGCTTGAAACGTTTGACCCCGTGACCGCGCCGGTGCTATACGCGAACGCAGGACAGCCCAGGTCCCGATCGGGTGAAAAGGGAAGGCCGTGCGAATCGGCCGCGGTCCCGCCACTGTGATCGGGGGGCCCCGCCCGCCACGATGCCACTGAGCCGGAGGGCTCGGGAAGGCGCGGGCGGGGCACCCGTCAGGCCTCGAGAGCCTGGCGGAGCCCCGAGAGCCAGGAGACCTGCCTGGGCGCGAACTGCGAACCGTGGGAGGCACGCGGATGCCCGCCCTGCGCCGCCGACGCGTGATCGGCGCTCTCCTGATCGGAGCCCTGGCTCCGATCGAGTCGATCCAGGCCGAAGAACCGACCGAAGCCGCGCCGGCCGCCCCCGTGCGCCAGGTCGGCGAGGTGACCGTCACCGCCACGCGGGGCAAACGCGACGTCCTCGACGTGCCGGGCCACGTGACGGTGATCACCCGCGAGGAGATCGAGAAGAGCGGGGAACGCCACCTCGCGGACCTGCTGCGTCGGGAGCCGGGGCTCTTCGTCACGAACACAACCACCAACCCGGCCGGCACCGTGATCGAAGCGCGTGGCTTCAACAACGGAGGCGCGCTGGGGTCGAGCCTCCTCGTGCTGGTGGATGGTCGCCGGGTCAACGAGGCCGACACGGGCAGCACGGATTGGGCCCTGCTGCGCCTGGACGCCATCGAGCGCGTGGAGATCGTCCGGGGACCGGTGAGTGCGCTGTACGGGGACAACGCCATCGGCGGCGTGATCCAGATCATCACACGAGCCCCCGAGGAGGAGCTCTCGGCCACGTTTCAGGGCTGGGCGGGCACCTACGACAGCGCGAACGGCAGCGTGTTCCTGGGCGGCCAGGCCGGTCCCGTCGGCGCCTCCCTCTTCGTGGACCAGCTCACGACGGACGCCTACCGGGACGGCGCCGACTTCGAATCGGGGGACTTCGAGGGCAAGCTCCGCTTCGCCCTGGGAGGGCGTGGTGTGCTGGGCTTCTCGGCCGGCTACCACAGCGACGAGCGCGAGCTACCGGGCACGCTCTCGAAGCAGGAGATCCAGGCGACCGGCCGTCGAGCGCGAGCCCCCTCCAGCCTCGGCGACGAGCAGACGACGCGGCGCCGCTTCGTCCAGGGCTTCGCGGATCTCGTTCTCGCGGAGAGCGTGCTCCTGAAGCTTCACTCCCACCATGACCGGCGCAACGACCGCTTCGTCACGACGTCGCGCAGCTTCGGGACCGCGCGCACCAGCACGCGGAAAAACGCCTCGAGCTTCGGGGCCCAGCTCCAGGTGGATCGGCCGCTGGGATCGCTCGAGAACCGCCTGACGCTGGGCGGCGAGTTCCTGCGCGAGGAGACCGACCGGGACATCGCCGGGTCGTTCTCGGACGTCGTTCGCGACATCCGGCGCGTGTCGGCGGGATTCCTGCAGAACGAGCTCTCGCTCACCGGGACGGTGCGGCTCTCGACGGGCGTGCGCTTCGACCACGCGCGCTATCGCCTGGCGCGCGTGGGCGAGGCGGTGGTCCGGCCCGACTTCGACGTCTGGAGCCCTCGGGCCGCGCTCAGCTGGCGCCCCCGGGCGTGGCTGGCCGCCTACGTCTCGTACGCCCGGGGCTTTCGCCTGCCGAACTTCGACGAGGACACGCCCTTCTTCGGATCGACTCCGGATCTGGACCCCCAGAAGTCGGACTCCTACGAGATCGGCCTCAAGGTGAAGACGGAACGGCTCTCCGGGACGCTGGCCCTCTTCACGACCAGCGTGGACGACGAGATCATCCTCGACCCGACCACCTTCACCAACACGAACTTCGATCGCGTCCGGCATCGGGGGGTCGAGCTCTCGGCGCGAGGTCGGGTGGTCTCGTGGCTGGAGATCTGGGGTGGCTACACCTTCCAGGACGTCGAGATCCGGCGCTTCGTTCCGAATCGCTCGTTCGAGGGCAGGCGGATGCCCACGGAGCCCCGGCACCGCGGCACGCTAGGTGTCCGAGCGCAGCTCCCCGCGTGGACGGACGTCACGGTCCTTGGCACCTGGGTGGGCAACCGCGTGCTCTCCAACGACTTCGCGAACGCACGCCCGAAGCTGGGCAAGTACGGCCGCTACGACGTGGTGCTGGGCTTCCGCCCGTCCCTCGGCGACCGGGTCGAGGGGGCGCTCACGGTCGCCGTCCGCAACGTGTTCGACCGGGAGTACGAGGACTTCGGCGTGTTCGACGCCTTCCAGCCCGACCTCGACTTCTTCTATCCCGCTTCCGATCGCAGCTACGAGGTCGGGCTTCGCGTCACGGTGAAGCGATGACCGGCGGGGTGGTCGGGGCGGTCGGCAGCGTCGTGGTCGCGGTGTTCCTCGCGGCGACGGCGTTTGCGGTCGCGGACACGGCGGTGTCGCGCGTCGAGGTGGTGGATGCCGTCGCCACCGGTCCCAGCGTGGACGGGCGTCTCGTGGAGATCCGCCGCCGCATCGAAGGCGCCCTGGTCTACCCGCCCATCGCCCGGGCGCGTCGTCTCGAGGGCGTGGCGCACGTGCGCTTCGTGATCCGCCGCGATGGAGCCGCCGAGGGCGTGGAGGTGACGCAGTCGTCGGGCCACTGGGTGCTGGACCGCGCGGCCGTCCGCGGCGTGCAGCACGCGGCGCCGCTCCCCTGGGTATCCGGTCGCCTGGAGGTTCCGGTGCGCTTCGCGCTGGGGGAAAAGGAGGCGCGCTAGCCCGCCTTGCGCCGCCCGGGACGTCGGGTGGTTCGCACGTTGCGGGGCTCGCCTGCGCCCTCCATGAGGGTGAGGAAGTCCGCGGCCAGCCTGGGTCCCGCACCGCCGTCCTCGTGCTTGAAGAAGACCAAGGCCCGGGTCCAGGGCTGGGCCCGCACGCGCCGGGCCCAGGCGCCGAGCTCGGCGAGGGCGTAGCCCGGCCGCCGGAGCCGCAGGTAGCCCCAGCTTGCCGTGGAGACGATCTCCGCCAGGGAAGCGTCTTCCGCGTCCACGTTGACCAGGGCCAGATCGCGCGCGCGCAGCCGTTCGAAGACCGCGCTCTCGTGCCAGGAGGGATGGCGGAACTCGAAGGCGGCAGGCGTGTGCGGCGGGAGCACCTCCAGGAACGCGTCGAGACGCTCCAGGTCGCACTTCAGGTTGGGAGGCAGCTGGAAGAGCAGCGCGCCCAGGCGCTCGCCCAGGACCTCCGCCGTCCGGAGCAGGTAGCCGGTCTCGTCCTCGGACCCCTTCAGGCGCTTGAGATGGGTGATGCGTCGCGAGGCCTTGAGCACGAAGCGGAAGCCGGGGGGAACCTGCCGGACCCACGCCTCCAGCACGCTCGCACGCGGCAGCCGGTAGAAGGTGTTGTTGATCTCCACCGCCGGGAGCTTGCGGGCGTAGAAGGCAAGCATGTCCTTCGCCGCGAGCTTCTCGGGGTAGAAGCTTCCCTTCCACTCCTTGTAGCTGTAGCCGCTGGTTCCGGCGTGTACCTGCACGACGCGCTCCGGTTTCAGTATCCCACAGCCGGGCCGGGGGGGGCAGCCCGCTGGACGGCTCCGGGCGGATGACCCATCGTCCCTCCATGGCCGACGTGGTTCTCGCCCCGCAGCGCGATCGCTCGGTGCGCCGGCGCCATCCCTGGGTGCTCTCGGGTGCCGTGGCGCGCGTGGACGGCGCGCCCGGGGCGGGCGACGGCGTGCGCGTGCTCTCGGCGGAGGGCGAGCCGCTGGGCTTCGGCCACTATGCTCCTACCTCGCAGATCCGCGTGCGCCTGCTCGCCTTCGGGAAGGAGGACTTCGACGACGAAGCGCTCGCGTGGCGCGTGCGCGAGTCGTTGGCCCGTCGCGAGGGCGATCCGCTGCTCGGCGAGACCGACGCCGTCCGTCTCGTCAACGCCGAGGGCGACGGCCTGCCGGGGCTCGTCGTCGACCGCTACGGCGACGTGGTGGTGGTGAAGCTCGGCACGGCCGGGATGGCGCGTCGGCGCGAGCTGCTGGCGCACGCCCTCCGCGAGGCCAGCGGTGCCTCGGCGGGCTTCGAGCGGGCGGACGGTCCGGCCTCCCGCCGCGAGGGCTTCGCGGCCCGCGAAGGAGAGCTCTGGGGGGCGCCACCCTCGCAGCCGATCCCGATCCGCGAGCGCGAGCGGTCCTATCTCGTGGACGTTCGCCACGGTCAGAAGACGGGCTTCTATCTGGATCAGCGCGATGCGCGGGATCTCGTCCAGGCGATCGCCCGCGGGCGTCGCGTGCTCGACCTGTTTTCCTACACCGGGGCCTTCGCGGTCGCGGCGGCGTGCGGCGGGGCGTCAGCGCTGACCCTGGTGGATTCGTCGGCGGGAGCGCTGGACCTGGCCCGACGCCACCTGGCGCCCTGGGAGGGAGCGCTTCGCAGCGAGGTCGTGGCGGCCGACGCCTTCCGCTTCGTGCGCTCGGCGGGCGAGTCCTACGACCTCTTGGTGATCGACCCGCCCCCGCTCGCGCGCCGGCGGGCGGACGTGGCGCGCGCGAGTCGCGCGGCGAAGGACGTGATCCTGTTCGCCCTGCGCCGCGCGGCGCCGGGAGCGCTCGTCCTGGCCTTCAGCTGCTCCCACCACGTCGGCGCGGAGCTGCTGCGCAAGATCGTGTTCGGCGCCTCGCTCGACGCGGGCCGACCGCTGCAGGTACTGGGCGAGCTGGGCGCCGCGGCGGATCACCCGGTCTCCATCGACCACCCGGAGGGCCGCTACCTCTCGGGTCTGCTGCTGCGCGCGTGAGCGGGGAGTTGCGAGCGGCCCTGCGTCGCGCGCGACACTGGGTGGAGTCGCACGGGGACGCGCTGTCGCGCGCGCGCATCCACGTGCTGCTGGGCGCCGCGTCCAGTGACGCCGTGGTGCACGCGCTCGGCTCGCGCCAGGCGCCGGACGGTTCGTTTCCGGTGCTTGGCAAGCACGACGCGGGGCGCCCGGGCCTCGCGGGTACCCTCCAGGTGCTGACCGTCCTCGGCGACCTGCGTCGCCTGGACGGTGCCGAGGTCGAGGACGCCGTGGCCTGGCTCGAGTCCCGGCAGGCCCCGGACGGCTCCTGGTCGGTGGCCTCGGACGACCCGGAGCCGAGCCGTCTGGTTGTGACGGGACTGCTGGGCGGCCACCTGGCCCGCACCGACTACGCCCGGGCGCGGGTTCTCGACGCCGCCGCAGACTTCCTGGCCGAGCGTTGGGCACCCGCCCGGGTCGAGCAGGGGGACTTCGGCAGCCTGGTCGCCTTCCTGCACTTCTTCTCGGTGACGCCCCACGACGTGACCGATGCCGCGCTGCAGTGGTGCGGGCGCGCGCTCGAGAAGGGCTTCCGCAGCGGGCGGCTCGACGCGCTCCGCGTGGCGCGCGTCTTCACGCTCTGCGACGCGCACGCGCTGCCCGGGGCTCGCGTGGAGGCCCGCGAAGTGGTTCCGGCGCTGCTGAAGGACCAGCGTCAGGACGGCAGCTGGAGCTATGCGCGCGGCCTCCCCGTGGACCTGCGCGCCGAGGCGACGCTCGAGGCGGTGCTGGCCCTGATGCGGCTCGGCGGCGGCGAGGATGCAGTGCGATGAACCTGGGCCTGCTGCACGAAGCCGTGGCCGCCGAAGTGTCGGAGCGCGAGTGCCTGGTCTTCCGGGACCGTCGCCTGAGCTGGGCGCACGTCACCGACCGGACGCGGCGTCTCGCCGCCGTGCTGCGCGGTCACGGCCTCGGCTGCCACACGGAGCGCTCGAAGCTTCGCGGCTGGGAGAGCGGCCAGGATCACGTGGCCCTCTATCTCTACAACGGGAACGAGTATCTGGAGGGGATGCTCGGCGCCTACAAGGCGCGCTGCGCACCGTTCAACGTGAACTACCGCTACGTGGAGGAGGAGCTGCTCTACCTGTTCGAGAACGCCGACGCTCGCGCCATCGTCTACCACGCCGAGTTCGCACCACGTCTGGCCCGCCTCCGGGAGCGGCTGCCCCAGGTCGTGCTCTGGCTCCAGGTGGCGGACGGGTCCGGCAACGAGCTGCTGCCGGGTGCCCTGGACTACGAGCAGGCGCTGGCGGTCGCCACGCCCGAGCCTCCGAAGGACCTCTCCCCCGATGATCTCTACATCCTCTACACCGGCGGGACCACCGGCATGCCCAAGGGCGTGCTCTGGCGCCAGGAGGACATCTTCTTCGGTGCCCTGGCGGGCCCGAACCCGCCGCGCAACCTGGAGGAGCTACGGGCCAAGGCGCGCGCCGGGGGGATCCGCGGCCTGCCGGCGCCACCCTTCATGCACGGGGCCGCCCACTGGGTCGCCTTCAACCTCTGGTCCGTAGGCGGCACCGTGGTGGTGCAGTCCGAGCCCCGGCGGCTCGACCCCGTGGACGTGTGGGAGACCGTGGAGCGGGAGCGCGTCAACCTGATGACGATCGTCGGCGACGCCTTCGGGCGCCCGCTGGCCGACGAGCTCGGGCGGCGCGACTACCGGCTCTCGTCGCTCAAGATCCTCACCTCGGGTGGCGCGATCCTCACCGCGGCGCTCAAGGACGAGTTCCTGACGCGCCTCCCGGGCCTGCGGATCCTGGACGCCCTCGGCTCCTCGGAGAGCGGTGCCCAGGCCCGGCAGATCTCGGAGGCCGGCCGCAAGGCCACCACCGGCGACTTCGCCGTGGATCCGGGCAACGTCGTGCTGCGCGAGGATCTCTCCAGCCTCGTGGCGCCCGGCTCGGGCGAGGTGGGCTGGCTGGCGCGCGCGGGACGCATCCCGCTCGGCTACTACAAGGATCCCGAGAAGACGGCCCGCACCTTCCCCGACCTGGAAGGAATCCGCTACGCGGTTCCGGGCGACCGGGCCACGGTGGAGGCCGACGGGAAGATCCGACTGCTGGGGCGCGACTCCGTCACGATCAACACCGGCGGCGAGAAGGTCTTCGCCGAGGAGGTGGAGCACGCCCTCAAGCACCACCCGGCGGTGTGGGACGCCGTGGTGGTGGGCACGCCTCACGAACGCTGGGGCCAGCAGGTGACGGCGCTGGTGAAGCTCCGCGACGACGCACGCGTCACGCAAGACGAGCTGCGGGACGCCGTGGGCGCGCACCTGGCCTCCTACAAGCTTCCCAAGGAGTTCGTGTTCGTGGACGAGCTGGTCCGTGCGCCCAGCGGCAAGGCCGACTACCGCTGGGCCAGGCAGCGAGCCCTCGCGGCGCTGGACGAGCGTGCCTAGTCGACTCGGAGCCACGATCGCCCTGGTGGTCGCGGCGAGCGGCTGCGCGCCGCTCGGCTCCGACCCCGTCACCACGGACCCGCCCGTGGACCACGTGCACCCGGCCGGAATCTCGGAGGACGTCGTCTTCACCAGCGGTCGGGCCCGCATGAACGGCATCGTCTACGTGGCCGGCGGAGCGGGGCCCCATCCCACGGCGATCCTCCTGCACGGCTTCCCGGGCAACGAGCGCAACCTGGATCTCGCCCACGCCATCCGCCGCGCGGGTTGGAACGCGGTCTTCTTCCACTACCGCGGTGCCTGGGGAAGCGAGGGCGAGTTCTCCTTCTCACATGCGCTCGACGACGTGGCTGCCGTGGTGCGGCAGGTTCGCATGCCGGCCTTCGCCGCCACCCACCGCGTCGATCCGGATCGCATCGCGCTGGTCGGTCACAGCATGGGCGGGTTCGCCGCGCTCGTCACCGCCAGCGAGCAGAGCGAGGTGCGATGCGCCGTCTCCGTGGCCGGCGCCAACCTGGGAGCACTGGGCCGCGGACTCGGCGATCCCGCCGCCGTGGAGCAGCTGGCGGCGACCCTGGAGCGCTGGGGGAGCGGGCCGCTGCGCAGCCTGCCGGGCCCGGCGCTGGTGGCGGAGCTGCGCGCCCAGGCGGACCGCTTCGACACCATCCGTCACGCGGGGCGGCTGGCGGAGAAGCCGCTCCTGCTGGTGGGCGGAGCGCGCGACGAGGTCACTCCCGTCGCGGTGCACCACGACCCCCTTGTCGCCACCATCGAGGCGTGGGGCGCGGGCCTACTCCAGCACGCCGTGCTGGATGCGGACCACGCCTTCTCCGACCGGCGCATCGCGCTGGCCCGGCAGGTGGTCGGGTTCCTGAAGGCGCGCTGTCGCTAGGCCCCGGCGCCCGACGTCGCCAGCGCGTCACGGAACGCCCGGATGCGCGCGGCGTTGGCGCCGAAATCATGCCTTCCGTCGCGGGACTTGGAGCGCACGTCCACGAGCGAGTCGCCGCCGGGCGCCGGGCGCACGCGCACCACCACGTCGTCCACGAAGCGGAAGAAGGTCGAGGTCTCGGTGGCCTCGAGGCGACGGCGGTCGGCGTCCGACGCCACCACGCTCCAGCCCAGCGTCTCCGCGGCGCGCAGGGCGGACGCGAAGGCGGCGTGCGGCTGCGCCGCGAGCCGGATCGTCTCGAGATCGGGGTACGCCTGCCGTTGCGGGGAGGCGAAGGCTTCGCCGGGGTACGCCAGGTCGCGTCCCAGGTTCGCCTCGAGCTGCGCGACCTGCTCGAAGGTCGGCGGATCGTCCGGGCTCGTGGTGATGTCGTTGATGCGCGGGAGATTCCGCGTCGGGAGCACCAGCACGAGGAACAGCGCCACCAGGCCTCCTCCCAGCGCGGTTCCAAGCCAGGCCTTCGGGCGTCCTCCGCGCGTACCCCCGCGCGTGAGCAGCAGGCCGATTCCCCCCAGCACCAGCGGGATCACACCGGAGACCAGCCCGAGCGCGAAGAAGCGGAAGCCCCGAACTGGCGTCAGGATTCCCAGCTGCACGGCGAGCGGCCCGGCCACGGCGAGCGTCAGGCTCGCCAGCCCCAGGGTCGCCGCCAGCACGGCCGTGATCGAGCGGCGTTCGGGCATGGCGCCTCCCATTGGTGCCCGGACTCTACCACGAGGTGCGAGCGCAGCGTGTGATAGCATGCGACGCCTCGAGGAGTCACGCTTGGCCGAACCGGTCCTGCTCGAGCGTTGCGACGCGGTGGCGCTCCTGACGCTCAACCGCCCCGACCGCCTGAACGCCCTCGACCGGGTGCTCCTCTCGGCGCTGCTGCATCGGGTGGAGGAGGTGGGTGCGGACCCCGAGGTGCGCGCCGTGGTGCTCACCGGGGCGGGACGCGCCTTCGCCGCCGGTGCCGACATCGGCGAGATGCGCGCCCTCGAGGCGCACGAGGCCGAGGCCTTCAGCCGCCTGGGCCACGGCGCCGCCGGGGCGCTGGAGTCGCTCGCGGTGCCGACGCTCGCCGCCGTGAACGGCTTCGCCCTGGGTGGCGGCTGCGAGCTCGCCTGCGCCTGCGACTGGATCTACGCCTCCACGAAGGCGCGCTTCGGACAGCCGGAGGTGAACCTCGGCCTGATCCCGGGCTTCGGCGGGACGAGCCGGCTCCCGCGCCGGGTGGGTCTCGCCTGGGCCAAGGAGATGGTGCTCTCGGGCGAGCCCGTCGACGCCGAGACCGCGCTTCGCATCGGCCTCGCGAACCGGCTCTTCGAGCCCGATTCCCTCCTGAACGCCGCCCTCGACGCCGCCCGCACCGTGGCGCGCAAGGGTCCGCGCGCGGTGGCGCGCGCCAAGCGCGTGCTCCAGGAAGGGCAGGGGGCCGACGTGCGCGTGGCCCACGCCCTGGAGCAGCAGGCCTTCGGGGGGCTCTTCGCCGGCGACGAGGCACGCGAGGGCATGGCCGCGTTCCTGGAGAAGCGCGATCCGAAGTTCGGCGGGGGCTAGGCGATCGGGGTGAGGCGGCACCCGCCCGCGCCCGTCCCGGGTCGGGCCGCTAGCGGGAGAAGCCGCCCACGTACGGGAGCCGCGCGGCCGTGGCCTCGATGGTGTCGCCCGCCTCCAGGAGCACCGTCGTGGCGTCCCAGGTGCCCTCCAGGAGCTGACGTCGCGCACCCTCGGGCACGCTCGCGCGGAGGCTTCCGAGCCGCGGCACCGTGAGTGTCTCCGCAGCCAGGTCCAGGATCAGCTCCTGGGCCGGGTCCAGCTCCACCGACTCCATCACGCGCTCCAGGTCGCCCGGCGCCAGGGTCGCGCACGGGAGTCCCAGGGCCGTGCAGTTGCCCAGGAAGATCTCCGCGAACGAGGCGCCCAGGAAGGCGCGGAAGCCGAAGCGCGCCAGCGCCTGGGGCGCGTGCTCGCGCGAGGAGCCGCAGCCGAAGTTGCGTTCCACCACAAGGATCGTGGCGCCCGCGAAGCGCTCGTCGTCGAGCGGGTGGTCGCCCTTGGCCTGGGCGCGGTCGTCCTCGAAGGCGTGCTCGCCCAGCCCGTCGAAGGTGACCACGCGCATGAAACGCGCCGGAATGATGCGATCGGTGTCGATGTCGTCGCCGCGGAGCACGCAGCCCCGGCCTCGCACGCTCTGGATCACAGCACCTCCCGGACGTCGCGCACGTGTCCGGCCAGGGCGGCCGCCGCCACCATCGCCGGCGACATCAGCAGCGTGCGTCCCTTGGGCGAGCCCTGGCGGCCCTTGAAGTTGCGGTTGCTCGACGAGGCGCAGATCTCGCGCCCCACCAGCTTGTCCGGGTTCATGGCGAGGCACATGGAGCAGCCCGCCTCGCGCCACTGGAAGCCCGCGGCTCGGAACAGCTCCGGCAGCCCCTCCGCCTCCGCCTGGCGCGCCACGGCCTGGGAGCCGGGCACCACGAGCGCCCGCACGCCCGAGGCGACGCGGCCGGTCCGGGCCACGCGCGCCGCCTCGCGCAGGTCCGAGATCCTCCCGTTCGTGCAGGAGCCGAGGAAGGCCACGTCGATGGGCGTGCCCGCGATGGGCGCCCCGGGTCGCAGCCCCATGTGGCCGAGCGCCTCCTCGGCGGAGGCGCGCTCCCCGGCTGGCAGGTCCTCCAAGCGCGGGATCGTCTCGTCCACGCCCAGGTTCTGGCCGGGGTTGATGCCCCAGGTCACGGTGGGTGCGATGCGCCTTCCCTCGAGCTCCACCCGATCGGCGTAGTCCGCGTCCGGGTCGCTCGCCATGGAGTGCCACCAGGCCACGGCGCGCTCGAAGGCGGCACCTTCCGGCACGAACTCGCGGCCGCGTAGGTAGTCGAAGGTGGCGTCGTCGGGATTCACGTAGCCCACGCGCGCGCCGCCCTCGATGGACATGTTGCAGAGCGTCATACGCTCCTCGAGGGAGAAGCCCTCCACGACGGGGCCGGCGTACTCGTAGGCGAAGCCGATGCCGCCCTTCACGCCCAGGCGGCGGATGATGGCGAGGATCACGTCCTTGGCGTAGACGCCGGTGGCGAGCTTGCCGGTGACCTCGATGCGCCGCACGCGCGGGCGCGCCACCGCGAGGCACTGGGTGGCCAGGACGTCGCGCACCTGGCTCGTGCCGATGCCGAAGGCGACCGCGCCGAAGGCGCCGTGCGTCGAGGTGTGGCTGTCGCCGCAGGCGATCGTCATGCCCGGCTGGGTGAGCCCGAGCTCCGGCCCGATCACGTGCACGATGCCCTGCTTCCCGCTGCTCGGACCGAAGAAGCGGATCGCGTGCCGCTCGCAGTTCTTCTCCAGCTCCGCCAGCATGGCCTCGGCGAGGGAGTCCGAGAGCGGCCGCGCCTGGGAGTCGGTGGGGATGATGTGATCCACCGTGGCGAAGGTGCGGTCCGGCAGGCGCATCGGGAGGCCGGCCTCGTGCAAGGCGGCAAAGGCCTGGGGACTCGTGACCTCGTGGATCAGGTGCAGCCCGATCAGGAGCTGGGTCTGGCCGGTCGGGAGCTCGCGCACGGTGTGCGCGTCCCAGACCTTGTCGAGCAGGCTTCGGCGGGACACGGGTTCGCTCCAGGACTCCCTTTCGGGAATAGCACGGGCGTCGTGAGCGGCCCATGCCCTATGCTGCGCCGCCATGGATCTCCTGCACACGGCGCACATCCCCGCGGGCGAGGGCCCGTTTCCGACCGTGATCGCCCTGCACGGCTGGGGCGCCAGCGCCCACGACCTGCTCGGCCTCGCCCCCTTCCTGCACGGCGGGCGGGCGCTGGTGCTGAGCCCGGACGGCCCGGTCACCGTTCCCATCGGCCCGGGCGTCGAGGGACGCGGCTGGTTTCCCATCACCGGGGGCGGTCCGCCGGATCCACGCGAGTTCGCCGCGGGAGCCCAGGCGCTGCGCACGTTCCTGGACGCGGCCCTCGAGCGCTACCCGGTGGACCTCCGCAAGCTCGTGCTGCTGGGCTTCAGCCAGGGGGGCGTCATGGCGTACGACCTCTTCCTGCGCGAGCCGGAGCGCTTCGCGGGCATGGCGGCGCTCTCCTCCTGGCTGCCGCCGGTCCTCACCGACGCCATCCCCAAGCAGCCCGCCCACGAGGGACGGCCGGTCTTCGTGGCGCACGGGACGCGCGACCCCATGATCGACGTGGCCCGCGGCCGGGAGTCGCGGGACGCGCTGCTGCGCTACGGGCTCGCCGTCACCTGCCACGAGTACGAGATGGGACACGAGATCGCGCCCGAGACGCTGCGCGACCTGATGCGCTGGCTGGAGGAGAAGGTTCTCTCCCCGATCCAGCTGGTCTAGCGCGCTATCCTCCCTCCGGCGTCGGGGTGTAGCTCAGCGGCCAGAGCCGGAACTTTGGGGGTTCCGCGTCGTGGGTTCGAATCCCACCACCCCGACCAT
>JBFGJV010000056.1:0-15825 GCA_041577015.1 Myxococcota bacterium | reverse complement strand
GCCCAGCCCAGGGTGTCGAAGGGCGTTCCCGCCGGCCATGGCGTGCGTCCTGCCGCGGGAATGGGATTGGGCACCGCCGGCGCGATCGCCAGGTAGGTGTTGGTGGCGGCGAAGTAGCCCTCCTCCGCGCGCACCACCGAGACGAGGTTCACCTTGCCTTCCGCTCCCTTGGAGCGCAGCTGGAAGCGCAGGAAGCTCGGGATGGCGATGGTCGCCATCAGCCCGATGATCGACACCACGATCATGAGCTCGATCAAGGTAAAGCCCTGCCTTCGGCGCGCCGGGAACACCATGCGGGTCTCATCGTCGCCCCGGGCCCTCCACCTGAGACCGCCCGGAGGCCGCCTCAGGCCCAGTGGTCGAGGGGGCCGTGGCCTCCGCCGAGCCCCGGTGCGCCGGCAATGGCGCGACTCACGAACGCCTTGGCGGCGCGCACCGCCCGAGGGAGCGTCTCGCCCCGGGCGAGCCCGGCGGCGATCGCCGCCGAGAGCGTGCAGCCCGTGCCGTGGGTGTGTGGCGTGTCGATCTTGGGTGCGGCGAGCCGCAGCAGCTCGTCACCCTCGTCCAGCAGGTCCACGGCCTCGGAGCCGGCGAGGTGCCCTCCGGTGAGGAGCACCGCGCTGGCGCCCCGGGCGCGCAGCGCCCGGCACGCCTCGCGCATGTCCTTCTCGGTCCGCACCGAGCCCTCCAGGAGAGCCTCCGCCTCCGCCAGGTTCGGCGTCACCAGCGTCGCCAGCGGCAGCAGACGCTCGCGCATGGCGCGGACGCCCGCGTGGTCCAGCAGGCGTGTGCCGTGCTTCGAGACCAGCACGGGATCCACGACGAGCGGGCGCAGCCGGTGGCGAGCCACGGCGTCGGCCACGGCCTCCACGCCGCCCGCCGAGCCGAGCGCGCCGGTCTTCACGGCGTCCGCGCCGAGATCCTCGACCACGGCGTCGATCTGACGCGCCACCAGCTCCGGCCGCATGGTCTCCACGTGCTGGACGCCACGCGTGTTCTGGACCGTGACCAGCGTGACGGCGCAGGTGCCGTACACCCCGAAGCGGTGGAACGTCTTGAGGTCCGCCTGGAGGCCGGCCCCGCCGCCCGAGTCGGAGCCCGCGATGGTGAGCGCGGTCGGGACCCGTCGGGGCGGCGTGGAGGTGTGCCGGATGGGCTCCTGCGTCGCCGTCTCCCCCGTGGGACGAGAGCCGGGCGGTCGAACGTCCCGCACCCTCGTGCCCCGGGGTATGCTTACGCCGTCCCCAAGGTCCGCCGCAAGCGCGGCCGCAGGCCGCGCGCGCAGCGAGCCGAAGCCGAGCGAAGGTCAGCAAGCGCGGCCGGAGGCCGGCCGCGCGCGCAGCGAGGCGCAGCCGAGCGAAGTCCACTCAGGAGGGAGCATGGACGTAGAGCACATCCGCTGGCACGGCAGTCACGATCCGGGGGAGCCGACGTTGCGCCGACAGATGGAGTCGGAGGGCTTCGAGGTGTCCACCTGGCGCGACCCCTCGGGCCGCACCTACGAGCCGCACACCCACGGGTGCGACGAGAGTCTCTGGGTGTTGCGTGGCAACATCGTGTTCCGCATCGAAGGGCAGGACTACCCCTGCGGGCCCGGAGACCGACTCATGCTGCCGCGGGGCGTGGTGCACGCGGCAGAGGCCGGGCCGGAGGGCGCGACCTACCTGATCGGGCAGCGGCGCGGCTAGCGCCCCGGTCCGCCCCGTGTCTCCGCCGCCCCCTCCCGCCGACGTCGCGGAACGCCTGCGCCACGCCATCGAGCAGGCGCTGCCGGGCGCCCGGGTCCAGGTCGCGTCCACGTCGCCGGGCCACTTCGAGATTCTGGTGATTGCCGCGGCCTTCGCAGAGCGCTCCCGCCTGGAGCAGCACCGCGCCGTCTACGCCGCGATCGCTCCGCTGATGGAGGGCGCGAACGCGCCGGTGCACGCGGTGGACCGGCTGGAGACGCGGACGTCCTGAAGCTCAGTTCAGGCGGAGGCGCTTCTCCTCCCAGGATCCGAACGGGCCCCGGAAGATCAGCAGCCGCTGGGACGTCGTCACGACCACCTGGTTCGACTGGGCGGTCAGGTTCTCCAGCTTCTCCTCGACGCGGAGCGACGTCTCGAAGAAGCCGCCCCGAAACGGCGAGAGCCCGAGCGCGCGACGGCCGGTCACGACGACCACCACGTTCTCGCCCACCGCCCAGTCGTGGACGCGCTCGCGCGGGCCGAGACGGCCCTCGATCAGGTTGCCGCTCCCGCCGTCGAAGCCGAGCACGCGCTTCCCGGTGAGCACCAGCGCCACC
This sequence comes from Myxococcota bacterium, assembly GCA_041577015.1. GTDB lineage: Bacteria > Myxococcota_A > UBA9160 > UBA9160 > PR03 > JBFGJV01. The sequence continues at coordinate 13,541 of JBFGJV010000056.1, read as the reverse complement.
CGATCGCCGAGCAGGGCCCCCCTCGGCGGACGTTCGCCGTGCCGGTAGCGGGTCTCCTGCCAGGCGGCCGAGCCGCTGGCTACCGCCAGGACGCGTCGGTCGGTCAGCGCCACGCCCACGCGGCCCCGACTCCCGGTCCAGAGCACGCGTTCCCCCAGCTCCAGGCGTTCCTCCCGCTGCCCTCCTCGGTCCGGCGCCACCGCGAGCAGGGCGTAGTCGAGCGCCACGATGGAGAGCTGGGGCGTGAGGGGGCTTCGACCGGGGTCGGAGTCGCCGGCGCCGGCCGGGACCGCGAGCAGGAGACCGATGGCGCAGACGGGGAGCAGGCGGGGCACCCGCTCAGGGTACCGGATCGAGGCCTTTCGCCCGGGTGCCCGCTCAGCGCCGCGCCACGAGATAGGCCACCCAGGCGGGGTCGTCCTCGGCGTGCTTGCGCACCTGGTAGACGCCGTTGGGCTCGCCGGTGCGCCGGTCGGTCCCCTCCCACTGGACCTCCACCCGGGAGAAGCCGGCTTCCGCCAGCAGCTCCTGCAGCTCCGGCAGCGTCCACAGCCGCCAGTCGTAGCGGAAGGCGCGCGACAACCGGCTCCTGTCCGGGAACTCGAAGTGGATCAAGCAGGTGGTCTCGTGGGTGATGGGATCGAAGCGATCCTGGTCCCACACATAGGTGAAGCCGCCCATGGGACGGCGCTCCTCGCGCCGCTCCTGCGCCTCGGGGCCACCGTAGGCGTCGATCAGGAACAGACCCTCGCGGGCCAGGCGGCCGCGCGCCCGGCGGAAGTAGCGCAGCAGCTCACGACGGGTCTTCCACAGGAAGAAGGAGAAGTTGAACGCGACCAGCACGTCGGCGGCAGGGGAGCGCACGTCCAGCACGTCGCCCTCGAGGAGCGTCACGCGCTCGGCCTGGTTCGGGCGGAGTCCGGCCAGGTTGTGGCGGCGGGCCCAGCGGAGCGGCTCCGGATCCAGGTCGATGCCCCAGGCGCGGTTCTGGCGATGGGCGGCCACCCAGGCGCAGGAGAGGGCGGCGCTGCCGCAGAAGTCCTCGCGCAGGCGGCGTGGCGCGCGCCCGAAGTGGCGCTGGTAGGTGCGGCGGATGCGCGACACGTCGCCCTCCGGATCCTGCACGGACATCTGGTAGAGCTCGTACTTGTCCGCGCGCCGCGCCCGGGAGCCGGGCCGCCCCCGGGTCGACCGGGTCCTCCTCTTCCGACTCAAGTCACGTCCCCCCCGAAGCGTGGAACGCGGAGCTTCGACCGCCGCGCGTCCCGGCGCAAGCGCTGCCCGCCCCGCCACGGCTGGTCCGGAGCGTCCGGAGGGTTAGAGTCCGAACGTTCATCCACCCAGGGGAGCACCCGATGCTCGTCCAGCTGCTCTTGGAGCTCGCGCCCGGTGCGGTGCTCCTGGCGTTCTGGAGCGCCCTCGGTGCGGATCCGACGCGCGCCGGACGGCTCTGGCTCTGGAGCTGGTTCGCGCTGTACGTCTCCGTGCTGCTCGGCACCGCGGCCGAGCTGTCGCCCGTCATGCAGCCCCTGTCGCTGGCCGCCGGCTCCCTGCACCCCTTCCTGCTCCTGGCGGGCGCTCTGGCCATGGCCGGCCACCGGGTGCCGCGCAGCCTGGTCCCGCTGGGTGCGGCCGTGGCCGCGGGACGCGCGCTCTTCGCCTTGTCCGTCGGAGTCGTGCCCGCCTATCTGATCTGGGTCCCGGCGGTGATCGGGCTCGACGCGGCCTCGATCTGGGTGCTGCAGCGCCACGCGCGGCGGTCCCAGGCGAGCGGGCCGGAGCGCTGGCTGCCCGGTGTGGTCGCGGCGTACCTGACCCTGCACGTGGTATGGCTCCTGGTCGCGCCGGACCTGCGGGCCCCGGTCGAGGCCGGCGGTGGCGAGGTCATGATCGCCGCGTCGTGGATGGTGACGGCCGTGGGCCTGTTCGGGCTCCAGATGCTGTCCATCGTCGAGCGCGCCCGGAGCCACGCGCGCAGACTCCTCGCCGAGAGCCGCGCCACGGAGGAGGCCCTGCGGCGGCGCCAGGCCTTCGAGCGCCTGATTGCCTCGCTCTCCACCGGCTTCGTGCGCCTGGAGCCCGGCGAGCTGGAGGGTGCCATCCAGGAGGCTCTGGGTGCCATCGGTCGCTTCGCGGACGTGGACCGCAGCTACATCCTGCTGTTCCGGGACGACGCGGAGCACATGGACATTGCGCACGAGTGGTGCGCCCCGGGCATCCCTACCCAGATGCACGCGCTGGAGGGCCACTCCGTGGAGCCCTTCGCGACGGGCATCGAGCGCCTGCGTCGGGGCGAGACCGTGACCGTGGTCCGGCTCGCCGACATGCGCTCGGCGACGGCTCGCCGCGCCCTGGAGTCCTGGGGGATCCGCTCCCTCGCCATCGTGCCGCTGAGGCTCGGCGCGGAGACGCTCGGGGCCGTGGGCTTCGACTGCGTCCGCGCGGAGAGGGTCTGGTCCGAGGAGGAGGTGACGCTGCTCTCCATGGCCGCGGATCTCTTCGCCCACGCGATGGCCCGCCTGCGTGCCGCGCGCGCCCTGCACGAGCGGGAGGAGGAGCTCCTCCAGGCCCAGAAGATGGACGCCATCGGACGCCTGGCTGGAGGCATCGCCCACGACTTCAACAACCTGCTGACGGCCATTCGCGGCTTCGGAGACCTGGTCCTGGGGCAGCTTGCCGAGGACGATCCGGTACGGGCGGACGTCCGGGAGATCACCGCCGCCGCGGAGCGCGCGGCGAACCTCACCAGCCAGCTGCTGGCCTTCGGCCGCCGCCAGGTCCTGGCCCCGCGCGCCTTCGATCTCAACGCGACCGTGCGAGGGCTCGAGAGCATGCTGGCACGGCTGATCGGAGAACACGTGGTGCTGGACACGCGTCTCGCTCCACACCTGGGAGCGGTGCGCGCCGACCCCGCCCAGATCGAGCTCGTGATCGTGAACCTGGTGCTGAACGCCCGGGACGCCATGTCGCGGGGCGGCTCGGTGGTCGTAAGTACGCGCAGCGTCAAGTGGAGCGCCGCGGAGCCGCGCCCCGATGGGCTGAACGCCGGCGAGTGGGTGGAGCTCTCGGTGAGAGACGAGGGCTGCGGCATGGCGCCGGAGGTGCGCGATCGGGTGTTCGAGCCCTTCTTCACCACGAAACCGTCGGGGCTCGGCACGGGGCTCGGTCTCTCGGTGGCGTACGGCGTGGTGCGTCAGAGCGGCGGCGCCATCGAGATCGAGAGCGAGCCGGGACGCGGGACCTGCGTGCGCGTGTTCCTGCCCCTCGCGGGCGACGAGGCGCGCCGAGTCGACCTCCGCAGTCCAGTCGAGACGCGGGGCGGGTGTGTGCGCGTGAACGCGGGCACGATCCTCGTGGTGGAGGACGAGGACGCGGTGCGTCGCCTGGCGCGGCGCTTCCTCGAGGGCGTCGGTCATCGGGTGTTCGAGGCGCGGGACGGGGAGGAGGCGCTCGCGCTGGCGAGCCGTCGCCACGTGGACGTGCTCCTCACCGACGTCGTGATGCCGCGCATGGGCGGCGTGGAGCTGGCCAGCCGGCTGCGGCGTTCGCAGCCCGGAATCCGCGTGCTCTTCATGTCGGGCCATCCCCGGGAGCATCGGGATCGCATCGCCCGCATCCCCGAGGGCCTGCTGCTCGAGAAGCCCTTCTCCGCCCAGGGCCTGCGGGAGCGGGTGGACTGGGTCCTTGACGCCCCTCCGGACCGGAGCTAAACCGAACTCGGTTCGGAATCCGATTCGGTTTCGTTCCCGGGAGGTGACGCGTGAGCGACCCGCCGCAGCTCGCGACCGTGACGCGCCCCAAGCAGGCCCGAAGCGAGCGCACCCTGCACCGCCTGCTCGATGCCGCCGAGTCGCTGATCGCCGAGAAGGGGCTGGCGGACGTCTCGGTGCCGGACATCGCGCGTCGCGCCGGCTCCTCGGTGGGCGGCTTCTACGCGCGATTCCGCGACAAGAACGAGCTCTTGAGGGCGCTCGAGGAGCGCTTCTTCGGGCGGCAGCGGGAGCGCGTCGAGCGCCTCACCCGCCTCGAGCGCTGGGGAGACGCGTCGCTCCCCCGCATCGTGCGGGCCCACGCGGTGGAGCTGGTGGGCGTGTTCCGCGAGCACGAGGCGTTGATCCGCGCCTTCGTGTCGCGTGCGGTGCACGACGTCGAGTTCCGCGGCGAGGCCCTGCGCTTCCGCCAGCAGACCGCGGAACGGCTGGCGGACTTCCTGCTCCGGCACCCGGGACGGATCCGACATCCGGACGCTCGCCTCGCCTGCGACCTCGGCGTCCAGCTCGCCTTCGCGACCATGATGGCGCGGGTCGTCTTCGGCGACGTGCGCGCCGGCGGCCGGATCCTCTCCGACGCCGAGCTCGCGGAGGAGCTGGCCCGGAGCTTCCTGGGGTACCTGCGTATCGACGACGTCGGCCACGAGGAGACGCATTCATGAAGTACGAACAGCGCAACCCGCTTCCGCTCCCCGAGTCGGGGGCCTACCACGCGGTGAGGTCCACCATCGACGCCGTCTTCGACTGGCAATACGAGCTCAAGCGGCACAAGCTGCTGGACCTGTACGAGAAGGGGAAGGCGGCCACGTGGAACGCGAACGACCTGGACTGGTCCCTCGACGTGGACATCGAGCGCATCGCCCGGGAGCGTCAAGGTGGCGGTGGGGCACCGCTGATGAATCAGCTGATGGCACCGCCCCGGCCCTTCACCGTCCGGGAGGCCGTGCAGTTCCAGCTCCACATGAACGCGTTCCAGCTCTCCCAGTTCCTGCACGGGGAGCAGGGTGCGCTGCTGGCCACCGCCAAGATCGTGGAGACGGTGCCCTGGGAGGAGGCCAAGTGGTACGCGGCGAACCAGGTGGCGGACGAGGCACGCCACGTGGAGGTCTACCACCGCTACCTCACCGAGAAGCTTGGCGTGTCCTATCCGGTGCACCCGGCGCTCAAGAGCCTGCTGGACGACATCATGTCGGACTCGCGCTGGGACATCACGTACCTGGGCATGCAGATTCTGGTGGAGGGGCTCGCCCTCGCGGCCTTCGGCATGATGCGCGCCATGATGGCGGACGAGCCGCTGATCCTGGACATCACCAGCCGCATCATGGCCGACGAGTCCAGGCACGTTGCCTTCGGCGTCCTCTCCCTGGAGGACCTCTATACCCAGGAGATGAGCGAGCGGGAGCGTCGCGATCGCGAGGACTTCGTGATCGAGGCGACCCACGTGATGCGCGATCGGCTGCTGATGCAGCCGGTTTTCGAGCGCCTGGGCTTGGAGCTCGAGGTCTGGATGCCGTGGGCGCTGGAGACGCCCTTCCAGCGCGGCTTCCGACAGATGCTGTTCTCGAAGATCGTGCCGAACCTGAAGCGGCTGGGCCTGCTCACGCCGCGGGTACGCGAGGCCTACGCCCGTCTCGACCTGCTGCGCTTCGAGAACCTGAAGGACTCGGTGGAGGAGCCCGACGTGACGCCGCCGGCCGAGATGGTGCAGATGCTGATGAAGTTCATGCAGGAGCGGCAGAAGAGGGCGGCCAGCGCCTCCGCCTGATCACTCGGCTTCGGAGATCGGCGCCACCCGGAGCGTGAGGCCCTCCACCGCCTCGACGCGCAACGGGGTGCCCGCCGGAACGGAACCGTGTCCGGCGGCCAGGCGCGCGCGCCAAAGCTCCGCGCCCACACGCACCCAGCCCTCGGGTGCCAGCATCTCGTCGGCGCGCACCCGCGTGCCGACCAGGGCGTCCCCGGGTGAACCGGGCCCCGGCGCGTAGGCCACCCGTACGAAGGGATAGAGCACGAAGTCCTTGGCCACCCAGGCGGCGAAGCCGAGCCACGCCCAGCGGGGTGCCACCTCGAACCAGCGCACGGCGGCGCCGGCCGCCAGGGCGGCCACGAACCAGCCCGGCGTCTGGAACAGCACGTAGCGCGCCAGGACGCGGACGCCGGGTCTCACGGCGCGCGCTTGCGGGCGTGCTGCACGTCGGCGAGGGTCGGGGCGATGGCGGAGCACGGGCTGCGTTTCACGGCGGTCGGACTCGCCTTCTCCTGGTGCCTGCGCGGCGGACCGGAACCCGTCCGGCGTGCGCGAGTCTAGCTCCGCTCAGGAATCGCCGCGGGCCGGTGTCGTCGCCGGGCTCCGTACGCTGCTCGCGCTCCTCGCCGTCGTTCCGGGCCTGGTGCTGGGTCTCGTCACCTGGATCGTGCGGCGCGACCGGCGCCGGGCGATCAATGGGGCCCTCGAGCTCTGGGCCCGCCTCGGCCTCCCCGCGGCGGGCGTTCGCCTGGACGTGGCCGGGGGCGAGGTGCTGGCGCTGCGTCCGGCGGTCTTCGTGTTCAACCATCAGAGCGGGATCGATCCGCTGCTGGTCTGCGCGCTGCTGCGCCGGGACTTCGTCGGGGTCGCCAAGCGGGAGATCCGGCGCTACCCGCTACTCGGCGCGGCATTCGCCTTCGCCGGCACCATCTTCCTGGACCGGGCGGACCGTGCGCAGGCGCTGCGCGCGCTGGCGCCGGCCGTGGACACGCTGCGCGCCGGTATCGCGGTGGCGTTCACGCCGGAGGGCACGCGCAGCGCCGGCGCGCGCCTGGGAGCGTTCAAGAAGGGCGCCTTCCGTCTCGCGCTCGCGGCGCGCGTGCCGATCGTGCCCGTGGTGATCCAGAACGCCCGGGACGTGCTGCCTCGCGGCGCCTGGCTGATGCGTGGCGCCACGGTCCGCGTCCGCGTGCTCGCGCCCGTGGCGACCGGAGCCTGGTGCGAGCAGGGCCTGGATGCCGAGATCGAGCGCGTCCGCGCGCGCATGGACGACGCGCTGGAGCCCTGATGGCCCGTGCTACGCTGCCCTGCCCGCGTCGGAGGGCGCCTTGGATCGGGTAGTCGAGATCGAGAGTGGGAAGCTCCTGGGAAGCGAACGCGACGGCGTGCTGGTCTTCCGCGGCATCCCCTTCGCGCGCCCGCCCCGGGGGCCGCGCCGCTTCCGCGCTCCCGAGCCGCCCGAGCCGTGGCCCGGCGAGCGCGACGCCACGCGCTTCGGTCCCTCCGCCCCCCAGGCGAGCGTGGTGACGGCGATCTTTCCCGATCTGGGCATCGGGACGCAGGACGAGGACTGTCTGTTCCTGAACGTCACGACGCCGGACACCGGCGGTCCGCCGCGCCCGGTGATGGTGTGGATCCACGGCGGCGCCTTCGTGATCGGATCGGGCGCGCAGCCCATCTACGATGGCCGTGCGCTGGCGCGGCGGGGCAACGTCGTCGTGGTGAGGATCAACTATCGCCTTGGCGCGCTCGGCTACCTGCACCTGGACGCGTTCGGGGGCGACGAGGTCGAGGCCTGCTCCAATGCCGGCCTGCTCGACCAGATCGCGGCGCTGCGCTGGGTGCGCGAGAACATCGCGGCCTTCGGCGGCGATCCGGACCAGGTCACGATCTTCGGCGAGTCGGCGGGCGGGATGAGCGTCGCGACGCTGCTCGGCACGCCGGAGGCGCGTGGACTGTTCCGGCGCGCCATCGCCCAGAGTGGGGCCTGTCAGGCGCTGCACGATCGCGAGGGCGGGACGCGGGTGGCCCACGCGCTGCTGGAGGAGCTCGACCTGGGTCCCCGCGACGCACCCCGGCTGCAGGAAGTGCCGCTTCAGGTCCTCCTCGCCGCGCAGTCCCGGGTCCTGGCGCGCCTCACCGCGCGGGCGAAGATCCTGACCTTCCAGCCCACGGTCGATGGACGCACGCTCCCGCGCCATCCGCTGGCGACGATCGCGGAGAGCGACGCCGGGCCGGTGGATCTCCTGGTGGGCACGACGCGAGACGAGTGGAGGATGTTCGGCTTGATCGATCCCAAGGTCCGCGCGCTCGACGACGCGGGGGTGGCGGCGCGGCTGGAGCGCCGCGTGCCCGGCGTGGACGGCCCCGGGCTGGTGGCGCTCTACCGCGAGCAGCACGCGGCAGGTCCGCGCGAGGATCCGCCCTCGATCCTGTTCGCGATCGAGACGGACCGCGTGTTTCGCATCCCGGCCATCCGGCTGGCCGAGGCGCGCGCGGGCCACCCGGGGTCCCGCACCTTCTTCTACCGCTTCGACTGGGAGGCGCGAGGTCTCGGCGGCGCCTTCGGCGCCTGCCACGCCGTGGAGCTGCCCTTCGTGTTCGGGACCCTGAGCCTCCCGGCCATCGGGGCGCTGGTGGGTGCGGGGCCCGAGGCGCAACGCCTCGCCGAGCGCACCATGGACGCCTGGCTCGGCTTCGCCCGGGAGGGCGAGCCGGGGCACGAGAGTCTGCCCTCCTGGCCGTGCTACGAGCTGCCGCGACGCGCGACGATGCTCCTGGGCCCGGAGTGTCGCGTGGAGGACGACCCCGGCGCCGCGCTGCGTCGCGCCTGGGCCGACGTGCTGTGAGCCGCTAGCCCGGGGGCGGAGGCGGAGGAGCCGCATCGCCGCGGGGCGAGTCCGTCTCTCCCTCCCCCAGCAGCTCCGGGCTCTGCACCCGGCGCAGCGTCGCGTCCGCCGGACGCGTCTCCGGGATCTCGTTCGAGCTTCCTGCACCCAGATCGCGGAAGCGTCGCGCGGAGCTGAGCACGCGCTGCTCCAGGGAGCCCACCGCCCGGTTGTAGGCGTCCACGGCTCCTTCGAGACCGCGTCGCAGGCGCTCGAAGTGGCCCGCCAGGCTCGCCAGCCGGTCGTGGAGACTGCGCCCCAGGTCGCTGATCTCCTGGGCGTTGCGCGCCAGGCGCTCCTGCTGCCAGCCATAGGCCACCGCACGAAGCAGCGCGATCAGCGTGGTGGGGCTGGCCGGAATCACCTTGCGGTCCACGCCCCAGTCCAGCAGGCCGGGATCGTGCTGGAGCGCCGCGTGGAAGAAGGTCTCCCCCGGCAGGAACATCACCACGAACTCGGGGCTCGCCTCGAACTGCTCCCAGTAGCCGCGCGTGCCCAGTCGGGTCATGTGGTCGCGCACCTGGCGCGCGTGGTCACGTAGGCGCGCGCTGCGCTCGCCGTCGCCGTCCGCCTCCAGGGAGGCCAGGAAGGCCTCGAGCGGGGCCTTCGCGTCCACGACGACGTTCTTGCCTCCCGGGAGCCTCACCACCAGGTCGGGGCGCAGCCGTGCCCCCTCCGTCTCCCCGGTGCGCTGCTCGTGGAAGTCGCAGTGATCGAGCATGCCGGCCATCTCCACCACCCGACGCAGCTGGATCTCCCCCCAGCGTCCGCGCACGGCCGGCGCCCGCAGCGCCTTGACCAGGTTCTGGGTCTCGGCGGAGAGCTTCTCGTGGGAGGCGGCGACGCCGCGGAGCTGCTGGGTGAGCTCGCCGTAGTGCTGACGGCGCTCCTTCTCCACCTCGCGCAGCTTGGTATCCACCTGGCGCATGGACTCCTGGAAGGGCTTGAGCAGCGCGTCGATGGCCTCGCGACGACTGTCGAGATCGTCGACGGCATGGCGCTGGAACTCGCCCAGCGAGGCGCGAGCCAGGCGCAGGAACGACTCGCTGTTCCGATTCAGCGCCTCGTGCGAGAGACTCTGGAAGCTCTCTCGCAGCTGGACGCCCGCGCGCTCCAGCAGGACGAGCTTCTCGCGGGTGGTGCGTCGCTCGTGCCGAAGCAGCAGGCCGAAGGCCAGGGCGGCCAGCGTCACGCCCAGCGCCAGGCCGAACAGAAACGGGAGCAACGGCACGATCTGGGCGCCGAGCGCCTCCAGACCGAGCCGGAGCGAAACCAACAGCTCTTCCATGACCCCCCTCGGCCGCAGTGTGGCCCAGACCGACCCGGGGGACCAGCGCGCCGGCATTGCCACCAGGCTCCGCTTCCGCGAGCCTCCGACCTCGGCCCGCAAGACGGCCGGGGAGCGAACCGTGAGCCAGGCAGAGGGACGGCGCGAACGACTGCGGGACACGCTGGAGGAGCTCGAGGCGGAGCTTCACGCCAGCGGGCCCCTCGACCCCGAGCTTCGCGAGCGGCTGGAGCGCGCCATCGGCGAGGCCCGCAAGGCGCTGGCGCGCGCCGAGCACGAGCACCCCGGTCCCGACGAGCACCACTCCCTCGTGGATCACCTGACGGACAACATGCGCCGCTTCGAAGCGGAGCATCCGAAGCTGTCGCTGGCGGTGGGTCGCGTCGTCGACGCCCTCAGCAATCTCGGGATCTAGGCGCCCGCCCCGGGGACCTTCACAGCTTGAACGAGACCCAGGTCACGTACACCACCACGAAGACCAGGGCGGGCCCTCGCCCCACGCGCGACCACCCGACCAGCGTGAGGGCGAAGGCCACGGTGAGACCGGTCATCAGCCAGAGATCCAGGTCGAGGATCTCCTGCGGCACGGAGAGCGGCGCCACCATGGCGGTGGTCCCGGCGATCCCGAGCAGGTTGAAGACGTTGCTGCCCACGACGTTCCCGATCGCCAGCTCGGAGTGCTTGCGGTAGGCGGCGACGAGGGCCGTGGCCAGCTCCGGGAGCGACGTGCCCAGCGCCACCAGCGTGAGGCCGATGGTGGCCTCGGAGATGCCGGCGGTCAGCGCGAGCGCCGAGGCGCCCTCCACGAGCTGATCCGCCCCCACGATCACGGCCACGAGGCCGGCCATGGTGCCCACGAGCGCCGCGCCCAGGTGCGGCCCCCGCTGCATCTCCTCCGCCTCCCGGCTCAGCATCTCGAGCGTCGCGGAGCCGTGATTGTCACGCCGCTCCATCTGGTAGGAGAGGAGCGTCAGGGCGAGCAGGATCGCGACCATCAACCCGCCGGCCCAGGCCACGATCTGCCCGGTGGTGGCGAAGAGCACGAAGAGGCCGGTCGTGATCACCAGGGCGGTCGCGTCCCGGCGCAGCTTGTGCGGTGTCCAGGTGATCGGGAACACGAGCCCCGCCAGACCCACGATCAGCAGGACGTTCGCGATGTTGCTTCCCACCACGTTGCCGAGGGCGAGGGAGGCGTGTCCGGTCAGGGCTGCGTTCAGGCACACGGCCAGCTCGGGCGTCGAGGTGCCGAAGGCCACGACGGTGGCGCCGATCAGCAGCGGGGAGACGCCCCAGCGGTCCGCCAGGGAGACGGAGCCGCGGATCAGGACCTCGCCGCCACCGAAGAGCAGGAGCAGCCCGAGGGTGAGCTGCAGGTGCGCCAAGCCGTCCACCCCCCTCCCGCCTCCGTCCCGGTCCCCGATTTCGGGGTGGCGCGCGTCCGGGTGCGAGGCGTGACCAAGGCCCGCCGATGCTAGCCTGACGCCCGACCGGGTGGAAGCCCGTTCCATCCGCAAGCGGGGAGGGCCAGGCGTGCAGGTTCGCGCCGCCGTCGCGCTCGAGGCCGGCAAGCCCCTCGTGGTGGAGACGGTGGAGCTGGAGGGGCCGCGGGCGAGCGAGATCCTGGTCGAGATCAAGGCGACCGGGGTCTGCCACACGGACGCCTACACCCTCTCCGGCCAGGACCCGGAGGGGCGCTTCCCGGCGATCCTGGGCCACGAGGGGGCGGGCGTGGTCGTGGACGTGGGCGCGGACGTGCGCTCGCTGCGGCCCGGCGACCACGTGATCCCGCTCTACACGCCCGAGTGTCGGCAGTGCAGGTTCTGCCTGAGCGGCAAGACGAACCTCTGCCAGGCGATTCGAGAGACGCAAGGGCAGGGCCTCATGCCGGACGGCACGAGCCGCTTCTCCCGGGGCGGTCGTCCGCTCCTCCACTACATGGGCACCTCGACCTTCGCGAACTTCACCGTGCTCCCGGAGATCGCAGCCGCGAAGATCCGGGAGGACGCGCCCTTCGAGATCGCGTGTCTGCTCGGGTGCGGCGTGACGACGGGTGTCGGCGCGGTGCTCTTCACGGCCCGGGTCCGGCCCGGGGACACCGTCGTGGTGTTCGGGCTGGGGGGTGTGGGCCTGAACGTGGTCCAGGGGGCGCGTCTCGCCGGGGCCGGACGCATCATCGGGGTGGAGCGGAACGCGGCCCGGGAGGCCATCGCCCGGGAGTTCGGGCTGACGGACTTCGTGAACCCCGACGAGGCGCGCGGCGAGCTCGTCCCCCACCTGGTGGCGCTCACGGGCGGCGGCGCCGACTTCAGCTTCGAGTGCATCGGGAACGTGACGACGATGCGTCAGGCCCTGGAGTGCTGTCACAAGGGCTGGGGGACCAGCGTCATCATCGGCGTGGCCGGCGCCGGCCAGGAGATCGCCACGCGTCCGTTCCAGCTCGTCACGGGACGCGTGTGGAAGGGCAGCGCCTTCGGCGGGGCCCGGGGCCGCACCGACGTGCCGAAGCTGGTGGACTGGGCCGTGGAGGGGAGGCTCAGCGTGGCTCCCCTGATCACCCACCGCTGGCCCCTGGAGCGCATCAACGAGGCTTTCGAGGTGATGGACCGGGGCGAGGCGATCCGCTCGGTCGTGCACTTCGCCTGATTCGGGAGCGAAAGGAGCCGGCGACATGAAGGACCTGCCCCACCACTACCCCGTTCGCGCGGAGATGGCCGCCGAGGGTCCGGTGCGCCTGGCCTCGCCCGGGGTGGACGACCTGGAGAGCGCGCCGCCCGCCGAGTTCGGGGGACCCGGCGACCGCTGGTCCCCGGAGACGCTCTTCGTGGCGTCCGTGGCCGACTGCTTCCTGCTGACCTTCCGTGCCGTGGCACGCGGCTCGAAGCTCCCGTGGACCTCGTTGCGCTGTCACGCCGAGGGCGTCCTCGACAAGGCCGAAGGCGGCATGCGCTTCACGGGCATCGAGCTGCGGGCCGAGCTGGTCGTGCCCGAGGGCACGGACCCGGACCGTTGCGAGCGGCTGCTCCAGAAGGCCGAGAAGGGCTGTCTCGTGTCGCGCTCGCTGTCCTGCCCGGTGCGCCTGGTCTCGGAGCTGCGCACCGGCTAGATGAGCACGATCCTCGGGACACGACCCTAGCGGAAGGCCGGCAGCACCTTCGAGGCGAACAGTCGCGCCGGCTCACGCACGTCGCGGCCGAAGAACTCGATCATGAAGTGCGTACAGCCGAGCGCGCGATGGCGCTCGATGCACGCGATCACCCGCTCGGGCGCGCCCCAGATGCCGTGCTCCTCGAGCCCACCGCCCAGGTGGCCGCCGAAGATCTTCTGGGCCTTGCTCAGGGACTGGCGCGCCGAGGCGTCGTCCTCGGCGATGACCACCGTGCACTGCTGGGAGACGTCGAGCGTGGCGAAGTCGCGCCCGACCTCCCGACAGCGGCGGGCGAGCGCCTCGACCTTGCTCCCGAGCTCCGGCTGGGAGATCGCCGGATTGTTCCAGAGGTCGGCGTGACGGGCGGCGATCCCCATCAGCCGCCGCTCGCCGCTTCCGCCCACCAGGATGGGCGGACGCCGGGCGGGCTTCGGCAGGCAGACGGCGTCCTTCACGCGGAAGTGGTCGCCCTGGTAGCTGAAGCGCTCCTCGCTCCACAGCCCCCTCAGGATCTCGATGCTCTCCTCGAGCGCCCGGTGGCGCTCGGGCAGCGGCGGGAACGCGCAGCCGGTGCCCTCGAACTCCGGCGTGAACCAGCCCGAGCCGAGTCCGACGATCACGCGCGCGCCGGTGATCTGGTCCAGCGTCGCCACCTGCTTGGCCAACACCGCGGGGTTGCGGAAGAACGGCGGGGTCACGAGCG
>JBFGJV010000055.1:0-16037 GCA_041577015.1 Myxococcota bacterium | reverse complement strand
GGCGCCGCCGATGCCGATGTTGTGCTGGAGGGCGACCCTGGCACCCTCCACCTGGCGCTTCTCGGCCTCGCCGCGCAGCTGCCAGTTGAGCTCTGCGCACTGGGCCAGACCGGTGGCCCCGAGCGGGTGGCCCTTGGAGATGAGCCCACCGGACGGGTTCACCACCCAGCGTCCGCCGTAGGTGGTAGCGCCCTCGTCGACCAGCTGGCCGCCCTTGCCCTCCGGGCACAGACCCAGGGCCTCGTAGGTGAGCAGCTCGTTGGTGGAGAAGCAGTCGTGCAGCTCGATCACCTGCACGTCCTCGGGTCCGAGCCCGGACTCCTCGTAGGCCCCGCGCGCCGCCTCGCGGGTCATGTCGGAGCCCACGGCCTTGATGCAGCTCTTGTCCTCGAACGTGCTGCGGAAGTCGGTGGTCATGGCCATGCCGGCGATCTCGACCGCCTGGTTCTGGAGATCGTGCTCGCGCACGAAGTCCTCGCTGGCCAGGACCGCCGCTCCGGCGCCGTCCGAGGTGGGACAGCACTGCAGCTTGGTGAGCGGCTCGAACACCATGGGGGCGTTCTGGATGTCCTCCAGGCTGTACTCGTCGCGGAACTGCGAGTAGGGATTGTTCACGGAGTGACGATGATTCTTCTCGCCGATCTTGGCGAACTGCTCGGGCCTGGTGCCGTAGCGATCCATGTGCTCGCGACCCGCGTTGCCGAACATCTGCGGCGCGGCGGGCGCCTTGGCGAAGCCACGCAGGTCGATGATCGTCTTCATGTGCCGGTCGGTGGGGATGGTTCGATCGGTGTACTTGATGCCGAGCGAGCCCCGCTCCATCTTCTCGAAGCCGAGCGCCAGCGTACAGTCGGCGAGCCCGCCCCCCACCAGCTGCTTGGCCATGAAGAGCGCCGTGGAGCCGGTGGAGCAGTTGTTGTTCACGTTGTAGATCGGGATGCCGGTCAGGCCGAGCCCGTAGATGCCGCGCTGCCCGGCGGTGGAGTCGCCGTAGCAGTAGCCCACCGCGGCCTGCTCCACCTTCTCGTAGGGGATGCCGGCGTCGGCCAGGGCCTTGCTACCGGCCTCCTTGGCCATGTCGGGATAGTCCCACTCGCGGGAGCCGGGCTTCTCGAACTTCGTCATGCCGACGCCAATCACGTAGACCTTGCGAGCCATGGGGATCGTTCTCCTGCTTGGGGTTTCAAGGCTTCGGCGGCGGAGCCGCTCCGTCGCGGAGCATGCCCGCCAGCATCTCCTTCCAGAGCCGGAAGACGCGGCGGCGTGCGCGGTCGTCGCGCCGCAGCACGCCCTGGAGCGCCATGCCACGCGCCAGGTGCAGCGTGAGCTCGAGCAGCGCCTCGAAGTCGGGCCGCGAGGCGGCTTCGCCCGCGACCTCGCGCCACAGCCGCTGCATGCCGCGGCCGGCGCTGCGCTCGAACGCGTAGACGGAGGCATGCAGCTCGGGATCCGTGCGCGCGGCCACCCAGAGTTCCAGGGCCGCGTGGAAGATCGGCTCGGAGAAGCTCTCCACGATCAGGTCGAGCAGCCCGTCGAGGCGGTCGCCGTTGCTCGGGAGCGCCTCGGCGCGCCGGCGCAGGCTCTCCGCGGTTCGGGTGGCCAGGTGCGCCATGGCGCTCACCACCAGATCCGCCTTCTTGGGGAAGTGGTGGACCTGGGCGCCGCGGGAGAGGCCGGCGCGCCCGGCGATCAGCGTGGTGGTCGTGCGGGCGTAGCCCACGTCCATCAGGCAGGCGAGGGTGGCGTCGAGCAGACGCTGCCGCGTCTCGGCGCTGCGCTCCTCCTGGCTGCGGCGCGGTCGGTGGGCGAGGGCGGCCTGGGACACCCCTTTACCCTAGGTCGGGCGGGAAAAACAGTCAAGACTGTATGTTTCTTGCCGCCCGTGTCCCTCGGTGGGCCGTGTAGGCTTCGGAGCCATGCCCGAGGCGATCTGGATCCGGAAGCACGGCGGGCCCGACGTGCTGCAGCTGGAGGAGCACGACCCGGGCCCGCCCGGGCCGGGTCAGGCCCGCGTGCGCGTCGCCGCCGCGGGCGTGAACTTCATCGACGTCTACCTCCGCACCGGCCTCTACCCGCGACCGCTTCCCTTCGTGGCCGGTCTCGAGGGGGCGGGCCGCGTCGAGGCGCTGGGCGACGGCGTGGAGGGCCTCGGACCCGGCGATCGCGTGGCCTGGGCCTCGGCCCCGGGCTCCTACGCCGAGGTGGTGCTGGCCCCCGCCGCGGCCCTGGTGCGCATCCCGGAAGCCGTCTCCGACGAGATCGCGGCGGCCGTGATGCTCCAGGGCATGACGGCTCACTACCTGGTGCACGGCGTACGCGAGACGCGCCGGGGCGACGTGGCGCTGGTGCACGCGGCGGCCGGAGGCACCGGCCTGCTGCTGGTGCAGATGCTCGCGCGGGCGGGCGCCAAGGTGATCGGCACCTGCTCGACGCCGGAGAAGGAGGCGCTCGCCCGCGAGGCGGGGGCGGACCGCGTGGTGCGCTATCGCGACGAGGACTTCGTCGAGGCCACGCGCGCCGCCACCGGGGGCCGCGGGGTGGACGTGGTCTACGACTCGGTGGGCCGCACGACCTTCGAGGGCAGCCTGCGCTGCCTGCGACCTCGGGGGCTGCTGGTCCTGTTCGGGCAGTCGGGCGGTCCCGTGCCGCCCTTCGAGCTGCGGCGCCTGAACGAGCTGGGCTCGCTCTTCGTGACGCGCCCCTCCCTGGCGCACTACGTTTCGACGCGCCCGGAGCTGGAGAGCCGGGCGAAGGACGTGCTCGCCGCCGCGGCCGGCGGCGCCCTGCGCGTGCGCGTGGGCGCCCGCTTTCCCCTGAGCGAGGCGACCGCGGCGCACCGCGCCCTGGAGGGGCGCGCCACCACGGGCAAGGTGCTGCTGATTCCCGGCGAAGGAGGTTCCCGGTGAGCGACTTCGACTACGAATCCCACGACGCCCTCGGCCTCGCCGAGCTGGTGCGCCGCGGCGAGGTGCGCGCTGAGGAGCTGCTGGAAGCGGCACTGGCACGCATCGAGGCGCGGGATGCAACCCTCGGTGCGGTGGTGATCCCAACCTTCGAGCGCGCGCGGGCAGCCGTGGCGGCGGGCTTGCCGGAGGGTCCCTTCCGCGGCGTTCCCTTCCTGGAGAAGGACCTCTACGCCCAGATCGCCAGCGTGCCCAGTACCAACGGCTGCCGCTTCTATCGCGACTGCGTGCCGGCGCACAGCAACGCCCTGGTGCGGCGTCACGAGCGCGCCGGGCTGGTGATCCTGGGCAAGAGCCACTCGCCCGAGTTCGGCGTCACGCCCAGCTCGGAGTCGGCGCTCTACGGCGTGACGCGCAACCCCTGGGACCTGGAGCACACCCCGGGCGGCTCCTCGGGTGGAGGCGCTGCGGCCGTGGCGGCCGGGCTCGTCCCGATCGCGCACGCAACCGACGGCGGCGGCTCGATCCGCATCCCCGCCTCCTGCTGCGGGCTGTTCGGGATGAAGCCGACGCGCGCCCGCAACCCCGTGGGCCCCGACGTGGGCGAGGGCTGGAGCGGCATGAGCGTGGGGCACGCGGTGACGCGCTCGGTGCGCGACAGCGCCGCGCTGCTCGACGCCACCTGCGGCGAGGACCCGGGCGCACCCTACTGCGCCCCGGCGCGCGCGCGCCCCTTCCTGGAGGAGGTGGGCGCCGATCCCGGCCGCCTGCGGGTGGCGGTCACGACGCGGGCCTTCAACGGCGTGGACACGCACCCCGACTGCGTGACGGCCGTGGAGGAGGCGGCGCGTCTGTGCCGGGAGCTCGGGCACGAGGTGCGCGAGGCAGCGCCGTCCGTCGAGGCCGAGGCGCTTGCGGACGCAGCCCGCGTGATCGTGGCGGCCAACGTGCGCGCCAACCTGGAGGAACGCGCCGAGGCGATCGGCCGCGCCTTCACCGAGGCGGACGTGGAGCCGGTGACCTGGATGCTCGTCCAGGCCGCGCTCGGCGCAAACGCCACCCGCTACGCCCGCGCTCTGCGCACCATCCACGCCGTCGGGCGTCGCGTGGCGTCCTTCTTCGAGGATCACGACGTGCTGCTGACGCCCACCATGGCAGCGCCGCCCCCCAAGCTCGGGCGCCTCAGCCTGTCGAACCCGGACCTGGAGGACTATCTGGCCCACCTGAACCGGGCCATCGGCTTCAGCCAGCTGATGAACGCGGCGGGCAATCCGGCCATGTCGCTGCCCCTCCACTGGAACGGGGCAGGGCTCCCCATCGGCGTGCAGTTCGCCGGGCGCTTCGGCGACGAGGCCACGCTGTTCCGTCTGGCGGCCCAGCTGGAGGCGGCGCGCCCCTGGGCGCAGCGGCGACCCGACGTGCGCGCCCTGGAGACGAGCGACTAGGAGGCCGGCGCCAGCGCGGCGAGCGCCTCCTCGATCCGGCCCAGCGCCTCCTCCACGTCCCGCTGCGCCACGTCCAGGTGCGTGACGGCGCGCAGCACCCCGGGCGCGATCGGGTTGATCAGGACCCGCCGGCGACGCGTCTCGCGCAGGAAGCCCTCCACGTCGTCGAAGCGGAACAGCACCATGTTCGTCTCGGGCGGCGGATCGACGTGGAGGCCGAGCTTGGCGAGCCCGTCGGCCAGGCGCCGGGCGTTGGCGTGGTCCTCGGCCAGACGCGCGACGTGGTGATCCAGGGCGTAGTGGGCAGCCGCGGCCAGCACGCCCGCCTGGCGCATGGCGCCCCCGAACATCTTCCGGAAGCGCCGCACGCGTCCGATCGTCTCCGCGTCCCCACACACGACGGACCCCACCGGCGCCCCCAGGCCCTTGGAGAAGCAGAAGCACACCGTGTCGAAGGGCTCGGCCCAGCGACGAGCCGGGATCCCGGTCGCCACCACCGCGTTCCACAGGCGCGCTCCGTCCAGGTGCAGCCGCAGACCGGCCTCCCGGCCCGCCGCGGCCGCGGCCTCGAGCGCGTCGAGTGGAAAGACGCGCCCGCCGGCGGCGTTGTGGGTGTTCTCGAAGGCGAGCAGCGTGGCCGGAGCCACGTGCACGTTCGCGGGGAGGATCGCCGCGCGCACGTCGTCCGCGTCGAAGAGCCCGCCGCGCCCCAGCGTCTGCACCTGGACGCCCGAGAGCGCCCCGGGCGCCCCGGCCTCGTAGCGCAGCAGGTGGGCGCCCTCGCCCGCCAGCACCACGTCGCCGGGCTGGGTCTGGGCCCGGAGCGCGGTCTGGTTGGCCATCGTGCCCGACGGCACGAAGACGGCCGCCCCGTGGCCCAGGCGCGCCGCCGCCTCGGCCTCCAGGCGGTTCACGCTGGGGTCCTCGGCGTAGACGTCGTCGCCCACCTCGGCGCGGGCGATGGCGTCACGCATGGCGGGCGTGGGACGCGTCACCGTGTCGCTGCGCAGGTCGAGGATGCGCACGCGTGGAGCATATCCCAGCCAAGCGTCGGAGCCGGGAGCGGGCGCGGGGTGACTCGGCGTCCGTTTGTCCCGCCACCGGGCGGGCGGTAGCTTCCTCGCGCACCCGAACGCGAACCGTCCATGGCCGAGCCCGCGCCGCACAAGCCCTACCCGGACGTCGATCCCCAGCCCCACTTTCCCGAGGTGGAGCGGCAGACGCTCGCGTTCTGGGCGCGAGAGGGCATCTTCCGCGAGTCGGTGGAACGCCGGCCCGCCGGCGCGAAGGGCGAGAACGAGTACGTCTTCTACGACGGACCGCCCTTCGCGAACGGCCTGCCCCACTACGGCCACCTGCTGACCGGCTACGTGAAGGACATCGTGCCCCGCTACCAGACCATGCGGGGCCGCCGCGTGGAGCGCCGCTTCGGCTGGGACTGCCATGGGCTCCCCGCCGAGATGCAGGCGGAGAAGGAGCTCGGCCTGTCCGGCCGCGCCGCCATCCTGGAGCATGGCATCGACCGCTTCAATGCGCATTGCCGCACGTCGGTGCTCCGATACACCAAGGAGTGGGAGGAGTACGTCACACGCCAGGCGCGTTGGGTGGATTTCGAGCACGACTACAAGACCATGGACCTCTCCTACATGGAGAGCGTGCTTTGGGCCTTCGGGCGCCTCTGGGACCAGGGGCTCGTCTACGAAGGCTGTCGCGTCCTCCCCTACTCGTGGGCCTGCCAGACGCCGCTCTCCAACTTCGAGACGCGCCTCGACAACGCCTTCCGCGACCGCCAGGACCCGGCCATCACGGTGCGCTTCGAGCTGGAGCGCGAGGTGGGCGAGGAGAGCACCATCGAGCTCTGGGCCTGGACGACGACGCCCTGGACGCTGCCCTCCAACCTGGCGCTCGCCGTGGGTCCAGACATCGACTACGCCTTCTTCGAGAGCGACCACCATCGCATCGTAATCGCCGAGGCGGCGGCGGAGCGCTTCGAGACCGAGCTCGCCGGGGCACGCCGCACGGGTAGCCGCCCGGGCCGCGAGCTGGTCGGGCGCCGCTACAAGCCGCTGTTTCCCTTCTTCTGCGGCACCGAGAACGCCTTCCAGGTGCTGGCGGGTGACTTCGTCAGCACCGAGGAGGGCACGGGCGTCGTCCACCTCGCCCCGGGCTTCGGCGAGGACGACATGGAGGTCTGCAACCGGGCCGCGATCCCGGTGGTGTGTCCGGTGGACGAGGCCGGACGCTTCACGGAGCCGGTCTCGCCCTGGGCGGGACTCCAGGTGTTCGAGGCCAACAAGGGCATCACGCGCGACCTGCGCGAGCGCGATGCGCTCGTCAAGCACGAGACCATCGTGCACGGCTACCCGCACTGCTGGCGTACGGACACGCCGCTGATCTACAGGGCTTTCGACTCGTGGTACGTGAAGGTCACCACCTTCCGCGAGCGCATGGTGGAGCTGAACCGCGAGATCCGCTGGATCCCGGAGCACATCCGCGACGGGCTCTTCGGCAACTGGCTGGAGAACGCTCGCGACTGGTCCATCAGCCGCAACCGCTTCTGGGGCGCCCCGATCCCGGTGTGGAAGAGTGACGACCCGAACCACCCGCGGCTCGACGTGTACGGGAGCCTCGACGCGCTGGAGCGCGACTTCGGGGTGCGCCTGGAGGACCTGCACCGGCCCGCCGTGGACGCGCTCACGCGTCCGAACCCCGACGACCCGAGCGGCCGCAGTACGATGCGACGCGTCCCCGAGGTGCTGGATTGCTGGTTCGAGTCCGGCTCCATGCCCTTCGCCCAGGTGCACTACCCCTTCGACAACCGCGAGTGGTTCGAGAGCCACTTCCCAGCCGACTTCATCGTCGAGTACACGGCGCAGACGCGTGGCTGGTTCTACACCATGGTGGTGCTGTCCACGGCGCTCTTCGACCGACACCCGTTCCGCACCTGCATCTGTCACGGCACCGTGCTCGACCAGGATGGGCGCAAGCTCTCCAAGCGCTTCCGCAACTACCCGGACCCGCTGGAGGTGTTCGAGACCCACGGCGCCGACGCGCTGCGCTGGTATCTGATGGCCTCCCCGATCCTGCGCGGCAACGAGCTGCGCATCGACCGCGAGGGCAAGGGGATCGGCGACGTGGTGCGCAACGTGTTGAATCCGCTGTGGAACGCCTACTCGTTCTTCTGTCTCTACGCGAACGTGGACGGCGTGCGTGCCCGGGAGCGCGCCGACGCGCGTGGCCTGCTGGACCGGTACCTCCTGGCGAAGACGCGGGAGCTGGCGGAGCAGGTGACCGCGCGCATGGACGACTACGACCTGGGCGGTGCGTGCCAGCGCGTGCTCGGCTACCTGGACGCCCTCACCAACTGGTACATCCGTCGCAGCCGGGAGCGCTTCTGGCGCAGTGGCGCGAGCCCGGACAAGCGCGATGCCTACGACACGCTGTTCACGGCCCTGACCACGCTGTGCCGCGTGACCGCGCCCCTGCTGCCGCTGGTGACGGAGGAGGTGTTCCGGGGCCTGACCGATCGGCGCAGCGTGCACCTGGAGGACTGGCCCGAGGCGACCCGACTGCCGGCGGAGCCGGACCTGGTGGCGCACATGGATCGCGTACGGGACGCCTGCTCGTCGGCCCGGAACCTGCGCGACGCCCACGGCGTGCGGGTCCGTCAGCCGCTGCGGCGCCTGACCGTGGCGGGTCCCGGCGTCTTGGCGCTGGAGCCCTACCTGGAGCTGATCCGCGACGAGGTGAACGTGAAGGAGGTGCGACTGGCCGAGTCCATCGAGGACTGGGCGAGCTTCCGCCTCCAGGCCAACGCCCGCGTCCTGGGGCCGCGACTCGGCACGGCCATGAAGGAGTTGCTGGCAGCCGCGCGGGCAGGCGACTGGACGCGAGACGAGCGCGGCCGCGTGCACGTGGCGGGACGCGAGCTCGAGCCCGGCGAGTACGAGCTGCGCCTGGAGCCCCGGGAGGGCGTGGCCTGCGAGCCACTCTCGAGCCAGGACGCCATCGTGGTGCTGGACCTGGAGCTGGACGAGGAGCTGATCCAGGAGGGGCTCGCGCGCGATCTGGTCCGGGCCGTGCAGCAGGCGCGCAAGGATGCGGGACTCCACGTGGCCGACCGCATCCGCCTGGCCATGGCGCTCCCCAGCGACTGGCGCCGGGCCGCGGAACGCTTCCACGACTGGATTGCCGAGCAGACCCTGGCGCGCGAGGTCGAGCTGGTGGAGGAGATCGGCGGACCCGAGCTCTCGCGACACGAAACGCAGATCGGAGGCGAGCGCGTCCGCATCGGGCTGGCTCGCTCCCCAGAGGAGAAGCGACCGTGAGCGACTACTTCCTGCCCGTCATGCGTCTGTATCTGGAGCGGCTGGTCGACTGGGAACGCGCGCTGCAGCTACGCGTCGGCGAATCCGCCGACGTGGGCGCCGAAGTGGACTCCTACCGCACGGTGCTCGAGACCGTGGCCGCGCTCGCGGAGAGCTTCGAGCGGCCGGCACGCGAGAACTGGCACGACGAGGCGGAGCTCACCGAGGACGGCCTGGCCCGCCCGCCCCGGCACATCCGGGAGGCCTACGACAAGATGCGCGAGGCCGGACTGGTGAGCCTGCCGGTCTCCGAGAAGTACGACGGCGCCGGCCTCCCTTCCCTGGTGAACGGCATGTACCTGGAGATGGTGTCGCGGGCCGACACCAGCCTGATGACCGTGGTGGGCCTGCAGGCGGGCGCAGCCGGCGACATCGAGCGCTACGGCAGCGAGGAGCTCAAGCAGGCCTATCTGCCGCGCATGACCTCGGGCGAGCTCCAGGGCTGCATGGACCTGACCGAGCCCCAGGCCGGGAGCGACCTCGGCGGCATCGCGACCCGCGCCACCGACACGGGCGACGGGAAGGTGCAGGTGGACGGGACCAAGATCTTCATCACCAATGGCGGGGCCGAGATCCACCTGGTGCTCGCCCGGGACGCCGACACCTACGACGAGTCGAAGGGAACCACCAACGGCCTCTCCCTGATCCTGGTGCCCACGAAGCTTCCGGACGGCTCGCGCAACGGCGTGCGCGTGGGCCGCCTCGAGCGCAAGCTCGGCATCCACGGCTCGCCCACCTGCGAGGTGGTGTTCGAGAACGCAACCGGCTGGCGGCTGGGGGAGAAGGGCAAGGGCTTCCGCGCCATGCTCGACCTGATGAACAACGCTCGCCTCGGCGTGGCGGCCCAGGCCATCGGCATCTCCCAGGCGGCGCTCGCCGCCGCCATGAATTACGCCCGCGAGCGCAAGCAGTTCGGCAAGCCCATCGCCGAGCAGCCGCTCGTGCTCACCATGCTGGCCAAGATGATCGTCAACAACGAGGCTGCCCGGGCGCTGCTCTACCGGGCCATGGAGCTCCAGGACCTGAACCTGGCCCGGGAGGCGGCGCTCGCGCGCGGCGAGCTGCCCGCGGCCGAGCGGGACCGGATCCAGAAGGACCTGGAGCGCGACAGCGTGCGCGTGCGTCTCCTGACCCCGCTCTGCAAGTACTTCGCCACGGAGATCTGCGACGATCTCACGCGCGACGCCATGCAGGTGTTCGGGGGCATCGGCTACACCATGGACTACGACGTGGCGAAGCTGCACGCCGACAGCCTGATCATGACCGTCTACGAGGGCACCAGCGAGATCCAGGCCTCCTTCGCCCTGCGCGAGATGGGCAAGGGCGCGCTGGCGGTGGTGATCGAGCAGGTGAAGCGCGAGCTCACCGAGATGACCGACGATCCCAAGCGCGCGCCGCTGGCGCGGCTGGTGGAGGAGACGATCGGGAGCATCGAGGCCTCGGCGCGCGAGCTCTTCACGGACATCCAGTACGCGCTGCTGCGCGCCAAGATGCTCTCGGAGATGGTGATCAACCTGATCGCCGCCACCGAGCTGCTGCGTCAGGTGGGCGCGGACGCCTCGCGCCTGGACCTGGCGGAGGCCTTCATCCGGCGTCGCACGCTCGAGAACGACAACATGGCGCGCCGCATCGAGCAGAACCACCAGGGCCGGCTCGAACGCGACGCGCGCATCCTGGAGGCGGCGTCGCCTAGCGGCTGAGCCGGGCGACGGCCGCGTACCGACGCCCGCGGCGCCCCAGGCCGCGCAGCCAGAGCAGCAACGGCAGGAGCAGGGTCAGCTCGATGCCGAGCCCGCAGGTCCTGCGACGTTCGCGGTTCTGCGAGGAGAACGTGCACTGCGGATCCGGCGCCGTCTGCTGGGCCGGCGGCACGCCGGCAGACGCGCCCCCGTCGAAGTCGATCAGCAAATCCTGGGCGGGATCGTTGTTGATGCCGTCTTGGCACTTGGGATCCTCGAACGGCCAGGTGGGCGAGGCGCAACCAGGATCGTCCGGGTAGTCCACGAACGCGTCCGTGTCGTTGTTCATGCCGTCGTCACAGATCAGTGAGGGGCTCTTCTCGGACAGGTCGGCGGCCGTGTCGCAGCCCGGATCACCACCCACGAAGTCGACGAAGCCGTCGCCGTCGTCGTCCACGCCGTTCGCGCACTCCTCGATCTGACAGGACGGCGAGCAGCCGTCGCCCGGAGCCGTGCCGCCGTCGTCGCATTCCTCCTGGGGAAGGCCGGGGATGCCGTCGCCGCAGGTCGTTTCGGAGACGAACTGCCGCATCATCTCGTGATCCTCGTGCTCGAGGATGTGGCAGTGGTAGGAGAACTCGCCCACGTAGGTGGTTCCGGTCGGGTCGAGCGGGTTCGTGAAGCGCGCGATCACGCGCACGATCTCGTTGGGCCCGACCTGCACGGTGTCCTTCCAGCCGGCCTCCTCCGGCGGAGGCGGGGTCGGGGAGCCCTGGGGCACGCAGACGTCGTTGGCGTCGATGGCGCAGGGCTGCCGGTCGAGCACCTGGAACATGACGAGGTGCATGTGCATCGGGTGGGTCATGCCCGACTTGTTGGCGAAGCGCCAGATCTCCGTGGTCCCGAGCTGGGGAAACTCCGTGACGTCGTCCCAGCGGCTGTTCGGAGCCGTCACCGGGATCCCGTTGATGGCAGTGGAGACGATCTCCCAGATGAAGGGGCTGCAGGCATCGCCGGGGCCCTTGTCGAGGTCGAAGTCCCGCGTGACCGTGGCGTCCGCCTCCTCGAGCACCTCCAGGGGCCGCAGCGACCCGGGGATTTGGTCCGTGTGTCCGAGCGGGCTCTGGACCACGAACTTCATCACGTCGGGCACGACCCCCGTGCCCGGGTCGCCCGGAAACGGGGCGGGAGCGCTGTTCACCAGCAGGATCTCGGTGCCGGCGGCATACGGCTCGAAGTCCAGCACGACGTCCGCGCGCTCCCCGGGCCCGAGCCTGAGCTCGCTCACCGTCACCGGCGCGGGCAGCAGGCCTCCCTCGGCGCCGATCTGGACGAAGTCGGCTCCGTTGTCCAGCGTCAGCGCGTAGGTACGCGAGGTCGAGCCGTTCAGCACCCGGAAGCGATACTTGCCCCGCTTCACGTTCAGGAAGGGCCAGACCTTGCCGTTCACCAGCACCTTGTCCCCGAAGAAGACGTCTTCCCAGACGCCCGGGTAGTAGAGCGCGCTGTCCGGTTCGAAGGTGCGGTCCTGGATCGCGAGGGGGATGTCGTACTCCCGCGGCGCTCCCGGGGTGCAGGAGCCGTCGCAGGCCGGCAGCCCCAGCGAGTCCTCGAAGGCGTCGCGCAGGATGTAGAAGCCGGCCAGGCCCATGTACACGTTGAGCCGCGTGATGCCGAGGGCATGGTCGTGGTACCAGAGCGTCCCGGGAAGCTGGTCGTTGGGATACTCGTACGTCACCTGCTCGCCGGGCAGGAAGGTGTGCTCGGGATAGCCGTCGGACTCGGCCGAGACGTGGCCTCCGTGCAGGTGCACCACGGTGCGGACGCTCTGGTCGTCGGGGGGGGGCGGCACGCCGTGCGGGCAGTCGTCGATGGTCAGATAGTGGCTCTGGCGCAGCGGGTCGCCCGTGGCGGCGGTGTCACGCAGGTCGTTCTTCCACACCACGCGGACGGGCTGGTCGACCGTGGCCTCGAGGGTCGGGCCCGGGTAGGTGGCGCCCGTCGGACCATCGCCGAAGCCCCAGACGGTGGTGGTGAAGGGCAGCTCGCCGTGGAGCAGCTGCTGCACCTCGCGCATCGACATCTCGTAGCGGAGCGCACCGTCGGGATCCGTGCCCACCGGCTGGGCGACGCCGGGGATCGGAAGCGCATCCACGAAGGGCGTGAGCACCACGGGGCACGCGCTTGCCGCGCACAGCAGGCCCGACTGGTAGCCCCCGCCCTGGGCCGTGCAGGTGGTCTCGTCCGTCTCGATGCAGCTGGCCGAGGCGTTGGGGAGGCAGCAGCCCGCGGTGCACGGGCTCGGCGAGCAGGTGCCGCCGGCCAAGAAGGTGCCGCCGCACTGGGCCCCGGTGAGCACCGCACAGCTCGCGCCGTTGCAGCAGGCGCCCGTGGCGGCCTGGGGCGTGAAGTCGATGGTGAGCTTGGGACGCTCGCTCGCGTCGTTGTTCTGCCGGCTGTCGTAGCGCTTGGCCGTGCCCGTGCCGCCGTCCGAGACGTCCTTCAGCAGCCAGCCGAAGTCGGTGCTCGGGCTGTCGACCCAGCCCTGCACGTCGGCCGCCATCTGGGCCGAGCTCCAGGTGTAGAAGCCCACTCCGCCCACCGTGATGGCGGCGCTCACGGCCGCGGCGAAATCGTCGCCCAGGCTGCCCCACTGGGGTGAACCCGGCTCGTCATCCGGGTCGTAGGAGGTGTAGCGCCAGGTCACGTCGCCGAGCTCGGCGGAGTCGCCGCCGCCCTCCTGACCGCCGGGGTTGGACGGGCCTTCCGTCCAGTCGGTCAGGACGCGGTGAAGCTCTACCGTCCGGTCGCCCGCAACCGCGCTGCGTGACACGTGGAGCTGGAGGCTCACGCTGTTGATCGTGGCTCCGGCCGGAAGGTTCCCCGCCATGTCGAAGCGGATCAGCGCCCGACGCTGGTCGCCCTGGTCGGTGTTTCCGGCGAAGAAGTACGCGCCCGAGCCGTTGGCCTTCCTGTCGTCCTCCGAGAGGATCGTGGCATCCCCGGAGGGCTCGATGGTGACCACATCGGCGGGAGCCGTCGATGCGCGAAGCAGCAGGAGCACGGCCAGCAGGACGACGACGAGACGGGGGCGTTCGGGACCCATGGCGTGCGCTCCTTCCCTCGTGAGCATCCGAACCGGGAAGCGACGCAAGCTTCGTGCCCACCGCGCCAGGAACCACGCATCACGACGCTCGGTCCCGGCATGTCGGCCAGGCGACACAAGTGTGGATCGCGCGGGGCATCCTGACACAGCGGGGGAGACATGCGGACACACGTCGATCCTCTTTTCGACGCTGCGCCCTCACTTGCAGGACGGCCCCAGGGCATGCTCGTTGCAGGATCTGTCGCAGGAGAGGGGGAGGCGGAGGCGAGCCCATGCGGCACGTGCACCGAGGAGCAAGCCATCTGGCCCTGGCGACGGCGCTCCTGCTCGCGTTTCCCCTGGTGCCGCAAGCGACTGGGGATCCGCCTCGCGACGGCAGCGCGTGTACACAGGCAGGCTTCCGGGATGGCGCCTGGGCCTTGTGCCGCGTCTACTGCGACATCCTGGCCTGCGAGACGAACGTCTCGGAAGCAGGACCCCGCCAACGTGCCTGCGAGCGAGTGCTTGGTGCCCTCCAGCGCAAGAGCGGTGGCGCCCCGATCCCCTGCCTCGACGCCGACGGCGACGCCGTTCCGGACGAGCGGGACAACTGTCCCCTGGACGCGAACCCGGGCCAGACGGACGGCGACGGCGACGGCCTGGGGGACGCCTGCGACAACTGCCGGCTCGAGCCCAACCCGGAGCAGATCGACACGGACGCGGACGGCGTGGGCGACGCCTGCGACTGCCCCTGCTTCAGCCCCGACGACGTCACGGACCTGATCGAGATCCTGAGCGACACCGAGATCTACACCGACCTCGCCTGCTTCGACCAGCGTCCCGGGACGGGCCTGACGGTCGTCGGCGCCGTGCGTCGCGACGGGAACCGCTGCACCGACCCCGCCGTGGCGTGCCCGCCGCTGGCGCGTTGCGACTGCTCGGCCCTGGGACGCGTGGGCACCGAGGCGGGCCGGGACGAGTGCCAGATCAACCGGCCGCTGCCCGACGTCTCGGTGACCCGGACGGGCCTGGACGCGACCGAGCTCCGGGCCTGCCGCAGGACCGTCCGCAACGCGGCGGAAGAGGCCGAGCTCTCCTGCAACTAGGCCCGGCGCCGGCGGGCGGCCCGCGCCAGCCCCAGGCCGATCGCGAACAGCAGCACGCCTCCAGGCTCGGGCACCGCGGCCCCCGGTCCGAGCGCGGTGAGGTCGTCCACGCCGAGCGCCCCGAGCACCGCCTCGGCTCCCTCCGGCGTGGGTGCGTGCACGAGGCGCAGCTTCGTGACGTCGGCCAGCGTGCGCAGCGGATCCGACCCGCCCGCGAGCGACGCGGGCACCACCGGGAAGACCACCCGCCGCCAGGGCTCCCCGACCAGGACGGACACGGCTTCCGCCGAGAGCAGCCCGCCGCCGGGCCCCTCGAAGAGGAGCCGCAAGGCGAGGGGCGTCTCGCCGAGGTTGCGCAGCTCGGCGGCGACGCCGGTCACGCCGGCCGCCAGGTAGTCCCCCGTCCACTGCTGGGCGTTGAAAGCCACCAGATTGCCGCCGGAGCCGCTGCTCCCGTTGGCGCGCAGCAACAGGAAGCCGTCGCCCGGCCCACCGGGCCCGCCGTCGGGCACCTGCACGGGCGGATTCGGGTTGGCACCCCCGGTGCGCCAGCCCCGGGTCGTCCCATCCTGGAAGTCGTCCACCTGGAGCAGCGTAATCGCGGCGGCCGCCCCGGGCAGGAGGCCGAACCCCCCGGCCACGAGGACGATCTTCGCCAGCGCGCGCATGGCGGACGAGCGTACAACAGCCGCGGGCCGCTGGCGGCCTAGTAGAGCTCCCGCCGGTAGATCAGCGCGTCCTCGCCCGCGAAGACGCCGAAGGTGGCGCGCCCGGTGGGGTTGTCGTCGTGCGCCGCGTCGCCGTCCCAGTCGTACTGGAGCCAGGGCCGGTTCGCGCCCGCCGGCGTGAGATCGTACTCGAGGTCCACGTAGCCGGTATTGCCGGCGCCCGGGGGGCTCAGGGTGAGGCCGGCGTCGCCCGCGGCCAGCGGGTCGTTGGCGACGCTGGGCGTCGTCGCGAGCGTGCCCGGGACCGGCGTCAGCTGCAGGCTTGCCAGCGGAAGCGAGGTGCAGGAGTCGGCGGCATGGGGGACGAAGGACGCGCCGTCGAAGAACTCCGCACGCAGCGGAACCGGAAGCGTCACCAGCTCCGAGCCGTGCGCATTGCCCACGACGACGCGACCCCAGCGCATCGTCCTCCCGGTGCTCCAATCCATGCCGTTGCCGGGCGAGGGGTCGCCGAAGCGGGCCGGGTTCGTGGCGTAGGCCACACCGTCCAGATCGATCACGTTCACCGAGAGGGAGATCTCGGCGTCGAAGGGCGCGGCCGGGACACCTCGCACGAAGGAGAGCACCGGCCCGTTGTCGAAGGTGATCGAGCCGAGCCCTGAGCCCAGGTCCGTCACCGTCGGGGCGTTCGGCGCCGCGGCGGAGAGCATCCCGGTGGCGGCGGCGTAGGCGAGGCCCGTCAGGCTCGTGGGCGTGAGGCGGAACCAGGCGCCCGCGTAGTTCT
>JBFGJV010000054.1:0-16050 GCA_041577015.1 Myxococcota bacterium | reverse complement strand
GCGCCGGTCAGGATGCGCGTCATGTAGCCGCTCGTGAGCGGCACGCCGTCGTGTCCCCACTTGGTGAGCAGGATCAGCACGCCGGACAGGAAGGTGAACATGGCGCCCCAGCGGAACCACCAGAGGGCGTTCGGAACCAGGCCTCGCGTCATCAAGCCCTTGGCCTTGCCACCGAGGTCGCTGCCGAAGAAGGGCGTCTGGACGAAGTTGAAGTAGTAGAGGATCCCGATCCACGTGATCCCGGCCAGGAAGTGGATCCAGCGGAGCACGAAGTACCAGCCTTCCATGCTGAAGATCGCCATGACGCTCTCCTCCTCTGCCAGGCGCGCCCATTGTAACCGCAAAACGGAGCGTTGCGGGCCGATTTGCGAGTTGGGGGCTCAAACCCCCTGCCAGCGCGGGACGCGGCCGGCGATGCCCCGCCAGCCGAGCCGTTCGAAGAGCGCCCGCGCCCGGCGGCGGCGGGCGCCGCGCCAGGTCAGGCCGGACGTCGTGCGGGGGAGACCCGGCACGTCCCGCCGCACGGTGGCGAGGTGCCGCGTGCGGAGCGCATGCTCCCGGTGGGTGTCGATCGCCGCGGCCAGACGAGTGGCGCCGCGGATTCCGTGAGCGGACCACGCGGCGGGATCGGCGGGCACGTCCTCGATGCAGCCGAAGGCGTCCAGGACGGCCGCCGCGCGCTTGGGCCCCACGCCCGGCACGCCCGGCAGGTTGTCCACCGCGTCGCCCACCAGGCCGAGCCAGTCCGGGATCTGGGCGGGCGACACGCCGAAGCGTCGGCGCACACCGTCTGCGTCCAGGATCCGGCCACGGGCGAAGTCGTGCAGCACGACGCGGCCGTCCTCGCTCACGAGCTGCGCCAGATCCTTGTCGGGGCTCACCACCACGACGCGTGCATCGTCCCGCACCAGGCGCTGGGTCAGCGTCGCGATCACGTCGTCCGCCTCGAAGTCCCGGACGGCGAGGGCAGGGATCCCGAGCGCCCGGGCGGCCTCCATGCAGAGCTCGAACTGGGGCTCGAGGTCGGGCGGCGGCTCGGTTCTCCCGGCCTTGTAGTCGGGCTCGAGCTCGTTGCGGAAGCTGGTGAGGGCGAAGTCGAAGCAGCAGGCCAGGTGCGTGGGCTCCAGCTCGCCCAGGAAGCGGATCAGCGTGTTTGCGAAGCCGTAGGCTGCATGGGTGGGTGTCCCGTCGGGCGCATGCATGTCCGGCAACGCGTGGTAGGCGCGAAAGATCCAGACGTGCGCGTCGATCAGGTGGACGCGCGGGGCAGCACGGCGGGCCATTCGTTCAGGTGTGCACTCGGCGGGGGACCGCCACGCTCAACGCCGCTCTTCGAGCACCGTCTCCGCGGCGATCTCGGCCGCACGTCCGAGCTCGAGCTCGCGCTTGTGCCCGTCGCGCCGCCGCACGAACTCGACCTTCTTGTCCTTGAGCCCGCGCGGCCCGACCGTGATGCGATAGGGGATGCCCACCAGCTCGGCATCGTTGAACTTGACTCCGGGCCGCTCGTCGCGGTCGTCCAGGATCACGTCGATCCCCTCGGCGCGCAGGGCATCGTAGAGCTGCTCGCCGGCCTCGGAGCTCGCTACGTCCTTCGGGTTGACGACGGTGATGGCCAGCTCCCAGGGTGCCACCGAGACCGGCCAGCAGATGCCCCGCTCGTCGCGGCAGCGCTCCACCACCGCGGCCATGGTGCGCTCGATGCCGATGCCGTAGGAGCCCATCACGACGGGGATCGAAGCGCCCGACTCGTCGTCCACCAGGGCGCCCAGGGCCTCGCTGTAGCGCGTTCCCAGCTTGAAGATGTGTCCCACCTCGATGGTCTTGGCCACGGAGAGCGGCGCGTCGCACATGGGACAGGCCTCGCCCGCTGCCACCTCGCGTAGATCGAGCCAGTCGTTCACCTCGATGTCGCGCTCCACGTCGACCCCGCGCAGGTGGAAGTCGTCCTGGTTGGCTCCGGTGGTCATGTCCCGGCGCCCGCGCAGCGCCCCGTCGGCCAGAACGCGCACGTCCCGCACGCCCACCGCACCCAGGCTTCCGGCCGAGGCGCCGAGCGTCGCGCGGATCTCCTCCGGGTGGGCCGGCCTCAGCTCCCGGGCGCCCGTGGCGTCGGCAAGCTTCTGCTCCACGAGGCCGTGATCACCGCGCAGCAGCACGAGGGTGCTCGTACCGTCCAGCACGTAGAGGAGCGTCTTGATCTGGCGCTCCGCGGGCGCGCCGCCCTCGAAGCGCGCCAGGTCCTCGATGGTGCGCACGCCGGGCGTCGCAAAGCGCTCCGGCTGGGCCGGACCCGGAGGATCCTCCACCTCGGTCACGCGCGAGGTGGCCTTCTCCAGGTTCGCCGCGTAGCCGCAGCGCCCGCAGCTTGCGATGCGGTCCTCGCCGGCCTCGCTCGGCACCATGAACTCCACCGACTGGCTCCCGCCCATGGCTCCCGAGGAGGCCTCCACGGCGACGGGGTCGAGCCCCGTGCGTTCGAAGATGCGTCGGTACGCCTCGAAGTGGAGCTGGAAGGCGCGGTCCAGGCCCGCCTCGTCCCGATCCAGGGAGTAGGAGTCCTTCATGGTGAACTCGCGTACCCGGATCAGGCCGGACTTGGGCCGCGCCTCGTCGCGGAACTTGGTCTGGATCTGGTACCAGATCTGGGGAAGCGAGCGATACGTGCGCAGCTCGGAGGCCAGGAGCGCGAAGATCTCCTCGTGGGTCATGCCCAGGCACAGGTCGGCGCCCCTTCGGTCCTGCAGCCGGAACATCTCCTCACCCATGGCGTCCCATCGCCCGGAGCGGCGCCACACCTCGTCCGGGTGCACGGCCGGCAAGCGGAACTCCTGCGCCCCGATGGCGTCCATCTCCTGACGTACGATGCGCGTGATCTTCTGGCACACGCGGAAGCCGGCCGGGAGGAGCGAGTAGACGCCCGCCATCAGCTGGCGCACGAGGCCGGCCCGCACCAGCAGACGGTGGCTCGCGGCCTCCGCGTCGGCCGGGTCCTCGCGGAGCGTGGGAAGGAAGGTGTGGGACCAGCGCACGCTGCGCTCCTGGGGTTGGAACGGATGCTAACGAAGCCTTCGTCACGCTGCCGCCGGGTGGATCAAGCGTCGAGCGCCACGAGTACGCCGGCGTGCGTCAGGAGCCGCGCGCTTCCCTCCGCGTGAACGATCTGGCAGGGACCCGAAGCCCCGGCCACGACGTTCTCACCGAATGCACGGGCCACGTAGGCGGCCTCGAGGCCCGCCACGCCCAGCAGGCCCTGGCTCTCGGCAGAGCAGCCGAAGTGGAGCAGCCCACGCGTCGCAGGTGAGGCGAGCCCGTCGAGCGTGCGCTTCAGCGCGTCGCGTGCGGCGTTGGGATCGCGGAGGGCGAAGAGGACGCGCTCGCCCCGCGGCACGGGCTCCGGCACGGCGAAGGCGCGTCGGCGAGCATCGAAGCCCGCGACGTTGCACACGGCCTCCCCGACGCCCGGGCGCTCCAGGCCCACCAGCAGCACGCGGACCGCCCGGCGCAGATCGCCGGCCAGGGGACCGCGCGCCACGTCGCGGTAGACGTCGAGCGCCGGGCGGCCGTCGAGCTCGCAGATCCAGTGGCCCTCGACGCGCGTCACCCGAGGTCGCGGGTCGAGCACGCGCCAGCCCGGGTAGACGGCGACGCGTGGGCTTCGAGGCAGCTGCAGCAGGAGAGCCGCACCACCCCCCGTCTGGATCTCGGAGCCGGCCCAGACGCAGGCCCGGCCGCCCGCCGTCGCGGCGCCCACGCCGACCAGGTGGGCGGCGTCGAGCGAGGCATCGAGACCGGCCAGGAAGGATGCGGGAGCAAGCCCCGCCGGATCCACGAACAGGGCGGCCAGGTGATGCGCGGCCGGCGGGGCTCCGAGGTGGGACGCGAGCTCCTCTCCCAGGCGCGCCTCCCACCCGGGTCCGGGCGGAAGCGGAAGCGAACGCGCCGCGACGCCACCCAGCGCCAGTACGGCGACGCCGGTCGACGCGTGGGCCTCGCGACCGCCGGCGTGCAGACGCGCCACCAGAGCCCCGGCCAGCGCTCGCGTCCCCAGGGCCTCGGCTGCGGAGACGAGCAGGCGCTCGAGCCCCGAAGCATGCGACACGGTGGCGAGCACCAGCGCCCCGTCGACGCGCTCGAGTCCGGCACGGCCGAGAGCCCGAGCCGCCGCGTCCCGCGCCGCCCGGGCGGGGTCGGCCTCGTCCGAGAAGCCGGCGGCGGTGCGGAACACCTCCAAGGGGTAGCCCACCGGCGAAAAAGGTCGACGAGACGGAGGCTTCTGCGCGGGCGGCGAGCGGTGACGTCGTCCCCTCCCCGAGGGGGCCGCTTTCGGCGGAGGGGCCCCTCGGCTACGTTTGGCGGTGTCGCGCGTCGATCCGTCCCTCCTCGCGTGACTCGGCCCCCCTTGCTTGGTTTCGGAGCCCGAGAACGCCGTTGGCGGACTACGCGCACATCGAGCGTCAGGCCGATTTGAAGGCGCTGGCGAAGGACCTGCTCCGCGAGCCGGTGGTTGGCATCGATACGGAAGCGGACAGCTTCTACCACTACTTCGACAAGACGTGTCTGGTCCAGATTGCCTCGCGACGAGGCATCTTCCTGATCGATCCGCTGGCGCTGGACGG
Source organism: Myxococcota bacterium (assembly GCA_041577015.1). Taxonomy (GTDB): domain Bacteria; phylum Myxococcota_A; class UBA9160; order UBA9160; family PR03; genus JBFGJV01. The sequence continues at coordinate 11,431 of JBFGJV010000054.1, read as the reverse complement.
AGACCTGGCCGCGCTCGGCCCGCTCATGGCCGCGAAGAAGGTCCGCAAGGTGTTCCACGCCGCGGAGTACGACCTCTTCGTGCTCAAGCGCGACTGCGGCTTCCGTTTCACGAACCTGTTCGACACCATGCTTAGTGCGCAGCTGCTGGGCTATCCGTCGGTGGGGCTCGCGGCGCTGATCGAGCGCCACTTCCGGGTGAGCCTGCCCAAGGACGAGCAGCGTTCGGATTGGTCGCAACGACCGCTGCGCGAGAGCCAGCTGGCCTACGCCGCCGCCGACGTGGCACACCTCGTCGAGCTGGCGGAGCGCCTGGAGGTGGAGCTGCGCGAGCGCGCGCGACTCGAGTGGGCGGAGGAGGAGTTTCGCGCCCTGATGCGGCGCGAGTGGCCCGCCCGCCAGTTCGACGAGCTCGGGTATCTGCGCATCAAGGGCGCCCGGAGCCTCGATGCCGTCGGCCTCGCCACGCTGCGCCAGCTCTACCTGATGCGCGACGCGCGCGCGCGCGAGGTGGACCGACCTCCCTTCAAGGTGCTGGGAAACCGCACGCTGCTGGAGATCGCCCAGGAGCGGCCGCGCAACCCGAAGCAGCTCGGTGCCATCAAGGGCGTCTCGGACCTGATCCTGCGTCGTCTGGGCAAGGAGGTGCTGAAGGCCGTGGCGGAGGGCGCGCGCAAGCCGCACGGACCCCTTCCCAAGGGCAACGGCAGCGGGCGCAAGCGCATGGATCGACGCACCGAGCGCCGCATGACGCGGCTCAAGCGCTGGCGCTCCGCGCGCGCCCGGGAGCTGGCCATGGATCCCGGCGTGCTGATCCCCAACTCGTCGCTGGAGGCCGCCGCAGTGCGGTGTCCCCGCACGCGCGAGGAGCTGGGCGAGCTCCCGGAGCTCAAGCGCTGGTTCGTGCGGGAGTTCGGCAAGGAGATCGTGGAGGTGCTCGGCGAACCCGACGGCGATTCGGGCTGAGACGACCCGGCGCCCGGGACGAGAAAGCCCCCCACCCTCGTCGGGGCAGGGGGCATCTCGGTCTGGAGCCCCTGGAGTCGCCGAGCGTTGGCGGGGTGCCGTTTTGGGGGAAAGCGCCTTGCTTTCGTGCCCGACGACCCCCGGGGCCCGGTCCGTCGAACGCGCGCGCCCACATGCGCTCTTCGGACCGTCCAGACGACCTTTACAAAGCAGCTTTCGTGCCAGAATCGCTCCGAATCTCGAAACCCAGTGGCGACGGGCACATGGGAGCTCGAGGCGGTCCGTGCCATGCAGCCCGGGATTGCACCCGATTTGCGACGCCGGCATGCCGTGGCGGCCCTCCACAGAAAAAACCCGAGCCTTTTCGGTGTGCTGAGCGTGAGCGGCGGGGCTGCAACGTGAGGCTGCGGAGCCACCTCGGTTGGCTGGCGGGCAGCGTGGTCCTGGGGGCCCTCGCCGCGGGCTGCGGGGGTCGCTTCGTGTGGCCGGGCGCCGCCGCGGAGGGGGTCATCGTGTACGCCGCTCCGGACCCGAGCGAGCGGGAGCGCTACTGCGCCTGGTTCGGGGACGCGCGCGGCAACGTGCTCTACTTCGGCGCGTCGGCCTTCTGGAGCGCCTCTCGAGAGGTCGGGGACCCGGCCGGAGACCTGCTGGAGCCCGGGCCGCAGCTGGTGGGGCGCTTCGACCTGACGCGGGAGCGCTTCCTGCCCGCGCTGGTCACGGGCGCCCGGGATCCTCGCGCGGGCACCTGGGACGTGCTGACCCATCCCAACGGTCGCGTCTACTTCACCACCTTCTTCGAGGCCGCGGGCTGGATCGATCCCGTGACGGGCGCGAGCGAGAGCTTCGAGAGCGCCGGGCCCGGTCTCAACGAGCTGGCCCTGGGGCCGGACGGCCGGCTGCTCGTCACGCGCTACGTCGCGCAGGGCTCCGTGGTCGTGCTCGATGCCGAGGGCCGTGTGCTCCGGGAGCATGCGCTGGAGCCGCCTCCGGGGGGCGAGGTCTGGCCGAAGAGCGTGGCCTTCGACCCCACACGAGCCGAGATCTGGGTCACGACGGACCTCCGGCTGCCGGAGGCCGGCGCCATCGGGCACGACGCGCGGGTTCTCGACGCGGAGAGCGGACGCGAGCTGCGGCGCATCGTGCAGCCGGAGATCCAGTTCGTCGCCTTCGGCCCCGACGGCACCGGACATCGGGCCGAGGTGGAGGGAGCTCGGCTCTTCCTGCACAGCGTGCCACCCGCCGGACGCGAGCTCGCGGGTGAGCCCGCGCGCCGGATGCTGCTCGACGCGAACTTCCCGGCGACGGTGGATTTCGTGCAGGAGCTGGTCCCGCTCCCGGACGGGGACGTTCTCGTCACGCGCTGGAGCGGACGTCTGCATCGGGTGGAGGCCGGAGGCCACGTACGCAGCGTCTCGTTGCCGCGGGGCGAAACGCCCGGCCTCTACTACACCGCGGTCCCCGCGAACGGACGTCTGTGCGCGACCCGCTGCGCGGGCGTGGAGGTGGTGTGCGCCGAGGTTCCCTGAGCCCCAGCGGCACACGCCGGCTCGGCGGCCCGCTGGTGTATGTTCCCGCCGTGTTCGCGGAGCGACGCCGGCGCCTGCTCGAGAGGATGGAACCGGACGCGCTCGCCCTGCTGCTGGGCGCGCGCCCTGCGACCCGCTCCGCCGACACCCACTTCCCCTTCCGCCAGGACAGCGACTTCCACTACCTGACGGGCTTCGATCATCCGCACGCCGCGGCCGTGTTGCGCACCGACGGCGGCCCGTCCTTCGCCCTGTTCGTGGAGCCGCGCGATCGGGAGGCGGAGGTGTGGACTGGCCGCAGGCCCGGAGTCGAGGGCGCCCGGGCGGATTACGGAGCGGACGAGGCGCACCCGATCGCAGAGCTGCGGGAAGCGCTTCCGAAGCTCCTGGAACGGGTGCGGCGCGTCTACCACGTGCTCGGGCGCGACCGGGATCTCGACGCCCGGCTGGTGGAGATCACCGAGAGCCGTCGCCTGCGCTCCCGCGCGGGCCTGTCGCCCCCGGAGGCCGTCCTCGATCCGCGCGCCATCGTGCACGAGATGCGGCTGCGCAAGGATCCCTCGGAGCTGGACGTGATGCGCCAGGCGGCGGCGATCACGGCGAAGGCGCATGCGGAGGCGGCGCGTCTGGCGCGCGAGGGCATCTACGAGTACGAGATAGCCGCCGCGCTCGACTACACCTTTCGCCGGCACGGGGCCAGCGGACCGGCCTACGAATCGATCGTGGCGGGAGCCGCGAATGCCACGATCCTGCACTACGTGGCCAACGACCAGCCGCTGCGCGACGGGACGCTGCTCCTGATCGACGCGGGCTGCGAGCTGGCCGGCTACGCGTCCGACGTGACCCGCACCTACCCCGTGGGCGGACGCTACGCCGGGGCGGGAAGCGAGCTCTACCGGGCAGTGCTGGACGCGCAGAACGCCGCGCTGGAGGCGGCGCGTCCGGGCGCCACGCTCCAGGACGTGCACGAGGCGGCGGTCCGCCGTCTGGTGGAGGGGCTGGTGGCGCTCGGGCTCCTGGAGGGCGGCGTGGACGGACTGATCGAACAGAACGCCCATCGCCGCTTCTACATGCACCAGACCAGTCATTGGCTCGGCCTCGACGTCCACGACGTGGGCGCCTACGTGGTGGACGGCAAGCCCCGACGCCTCGAGCCCGGCATGGTGTTCACGGTGGAGCCCGGCCTCTACGTGGCCGAGGATGACGAGCAGGCGGATCCGCGCTTCCGCGGCCTCGGCGTCCGCATCGAGGACGACGTGGCGGTCACCGAGGACGGCATCGAGATCCTGACCGAGGCGATCCCGAAGCAACCCGACGACGTGGAGGCGTGGGTGCGCGGCTAGCCGCACCGCACGACGCAAAGGAGCCCGCTCGACCATGGCCGACATCGAATCCCTGCTCAAGGAGAAGCGCGTCTTCAAGCCGGACCCGGCCTTCGCGAAGCAGGCCAACTGGAGCCGCAAGGACGTGGTCGAGTACCTGCGCCTGGGCAAGCGCAGCCCCGAGCGTTTCTGGGCCCGCATGGCCAGGGAGCGCGTTTCCTGGTTCGCGCCCTGGAAGAAGGTGCTGCAGTGGAAGCCTCCCTTCGCCAAGTGGTTCGTGGGCGGGAAGCTCAACGTCTCCTACAACTGCATCGACCGGCACCTGGAGGGCCCGCACGCCTGGCGGCGCAACAAGGCCGCCATCGTCTGGGAAGGAGAGCCCGGCGACTCGCGCGTCCTCACCTACGGCGACCTGCACCGCGAGGTCTGCAAGTTCGCCAACGTGCTGAAGCGCCTGGGCATCCGCAAGGGCGACCGCGTCGCCCTCTACATGCCGATGATCCCCGAGCTCCCCATCGCGCTGCTGGCCTGCGCGCGCATCGGGGCGCCGCACAGCGTGGTGTTCGGCGGCTTCTCGGCCGAGGCGCTGCGCGACCGCCTGAACGACGCCGGCTGCAAGGCGCTGATCACCGCCGACGGCGGCTTCCGGCGCGGCAAGATCGTGCCGCTCAAGGAGGCCGCCGACGAGGCGCTGAAGGGCGCCCGGACCGTGGAACAGGTGGTCGTGGTGCGCCGCACCGAGCAGGCCGTCTCCATGCAGGAGGGGCGCGACCACTGGTGGCACGACCTCGTGCAGGGTGCCAGCGCGAAGTGTCCGCCCGCCAAGCTGGACGCCGAGCACCCGCTCTTCATCCTCTATACGAGCGGCACCACCGGGAAGCCCAAGGGCATCCTGCACACCACGGGCGGCTATCTGGTGCACGTGGCCACCACCGCCCACGCCATCTTCGACCTCAAGGAGGAGGACGTGTACTGGTGCACGGCCGACATCGGCTGGGTAACCGGGCACTCCTACATCGTGTACGGGATCCTCGCCAACGGGGCGACCAGCGTGATGTACGAGGGGGCGCCCAACCATCCGGACCTGGACCGCTTCTGGGAGATCGTGGAGAAGTACCGCGTCACGATCTTCTACACCGCGCCCACCGCCATCCGCACCTTCGTCCGCTGGGGCGACGAGCATCCGAAGAAGCACGATCTCTCCTCGCTGCGCCTGCTCGGCACCGTGGGCGAGCCGATCAATCCCGAGGCCTGGATGTGGTACCACCGGGTGATCGGCGGCAAGCGTTGCCCGATCGTGGACACCTGGTGGCAGACGGAGACGGGCGGGATCCTGATCACGCCGCTTCCGGGCGCCGTCCCCACCAAGCCGGGCTCCGCCACCCTGCCCTTCCCGGGCATCGACGCCGAGGTCCTGGACGAGGGCGGGCGGCCGGTCGAACCGCCCCACGGCGGCTTCCTGGTGGTGCGCAAGCCCTGGCCCGGCATGCTGCGCGGCATCTGGGGCGACCCCAAGCGCTACCGGGAGCAGTACTGGAGCAAGTACGAGGACGTCTACTTCACGGGCGACGGCGCGCACCGCGACAAGGACGGCTACTTCTGGGTCATGGGCCGCGTGGACGACGTCATGAACGTCTCGGGCCACCGCATCGGCACCATGGAGCTGGAGAGCGCGCTCGTCTCCCACGAGAAGGTGGCGGAGGCGGCCGTGGTGGGACGGCCGGACGCGATCACGGGGACGGCCGTGGTCGCCTTCGTGACACCGAAGGGCGGAGCCCAGGGCGACGGCGCGCTCCGGGAGGAGCTGCGCAAGCACGTGGCCCGACAGATCGGGGCCATCGCCAAGCCCGCCGAGATCCGCTTCACCGAGGCGCTTCCCAAGACCCGCTCCGGCAAGATCATGCGGCGGCTGCTGCGCGACATCGCCTCGGGCAAGGAGACCGTGGGCGACACCTCGACGCTCGAGGACTACAGCGTGCTCGCCAAGCTGCGGGAGTCGGAGGAGGCGTAGCTACGCGCTCTCCTCCAGAGCCGGCGGGTTGCTGGAGCGGGAGCCGCGGAACCAGGCGCCGCGCGCGTCTCGGGTGAGGACGACGACCTCACCCAGGCGAGGGCGATCGCGCTCGAGCTTCTCGCCCAGCAGCTCCTCCACGATCACGCGGATCACGCCCTTGTGGACCACCAGCAGCGCGCCCCGTGCGGGCCCCGCCAGCAGCCGCTCGAGCCCGCGCTTGACGCGCGCCCGGAACTCCGCGCGCGGCTCACCGCCGGGGAACTCGAAGCTCTCGGCGCCGTCGCGCCAGTCCCGGTGGCGCACCGGGTCCGCCGCCTCGACCTCCTTGGCCGTGAGCCCCTCCCAGCGGCCGAAGTGGATCTCGCGAAAGTCGTGCTCCAGCAGCAGCGGCGCTCCGCCGCCGACGATGCGGGCCGACTGCCAGGAGCGCCGCTTCGGGCTCGCCACGACGCGGTCGATCACCTGGCCCCCGAGCTGACGGGCGACGGCGCTCATCTGCGCGCGTCCCTCCGCCGAGAGGTCCACGTCGCCGCTTCCGATCAGGCGTTCGCTCGAGTTGCCGTCGGTCTCGCCGTGCCGGACCAGGACGAGGCGGCGCAGTGAGGACATCCGCTCCTCCGCGTGGCTCGGACGGCGGGGAGGATCGGGGACCGCTCGCGCCGCGTCAATGCGGCGCGGGCGGCTCCCGATGCTCGCGGCGGCGCTCGCGCAGGGCGCGAAAACCGCTGATGGCGGCCCCGGAGAGCAGCAGCACGGCTCCCACCTTGTTGAACATCTTCGCCTTGATCTCGGGGTTGAACCAGCCGTCGTAGAAGAACCAGATCCCCAGTCCCAGCAGCAGCACCGGCAGGAAGAAGGGGTGATCGAAGGGGGTGGGACGGGGCTCGTCCTCGGGGCTCGATTCGGGCTCGCGCGGCTCGCTCATGGTGCCGGGGAGGATCGGCGAGAGCCCGGGGTCCGTCAATCGCGCTCGGAGTTGATAGACTCCGGCCCCCGGACGGGACCGGAGGGGGGATGTCGGGATCGGCCTGGCTGGGCATCGTGACGCTGGCGCTCGTGGCGGGTGCCGTGGCGCTGGGCGTGCTGCGCTATGAGGGCTCGCCGCCCGTGATCGAGGCGCCGGCGGAGCTGGTGCTGGGACGAACGGCGCGGAGCGTTCCCGTGACCGTGAGCGACGACGGCACCGGTCTGCGCCGCATCGAGGTGACCCTCGTGCACGCGGAGGGCGAGGCGCCGCTGGGCGGCTTCCGCGAGCCTCGCCTCGACACCCCCTTCGCCTTCTCCCGCCCGGCCGCGCACGACCTCGAGGTCTCGCTGGACGGCAAGGCGCTCGGCCTGCGCGAGGGGTCCGCCCGGCTTCGCGTCACGGCGCGGGACGGATCCTGGCGGGATCGGCTGCGAGGCAACGAGACGACGCTCGAGATCCCGGTCACGATCGACTTCACGCCGCCGCGGGTGCGCCTGGAGAGCGGGCTCACCTACACGCGACGCGGCGGCGCCGGCGCGCTGGCCTACGTGCTGAGGGAGCCCGTGGAGCGGGACGGCGTCGTGGTGGGCGAGGAGTTCTTTCCCGGGTTCGAGGCAGGCAGCGTGGACGGCGAGCCGCGTCGCGTGGCGCTCTTCGCGGTGCCGGTGGACGCGCCCGACGACGCGAGCATCGAGATCCTCGCGGTGGACCGGGCCGGCAACGAGAGCCGCGTCCGTCCGGCGGTGCGGATCCAGGAGCGCCAGCGCCTACCGGAGGTTCCCATCCGCCTCTCCACGGGCTTCCTCCAGGAGAAGGTGGTGCCGCTGGCAAGGCGCGAAGACATCGACGCCAGTGATCCGGTGGCTGCCTTCCAGGAGATCAACACCACGCTGCGCGCCGCGAACGAGGCCCGCGTGCGCGAGCTGCTGGCCGACTCGAGCTCGGAGCCGCTGTTCCAGGGCGCCTTCCAGCAGCTCCCCAACTCGAAGGTCACGAGCTTCTTCGCCGAGCGGCGCGCCTATCTGGTGGAGGGCAAGCGCGTCTCCGAGGCCATCCACTATGGCTACGACCTCGCATCCACCTCGCGCGCGCCGGTGACCGCGGCGAACGCCGGCCGCGTCGTACACGCCGGCTGGCTCGGGATCTACGGCGACTGCGTGCTGCTGGACCACGGCCTCGGCGTCGCCTCGCTCTATGGGCACCTCTCGAGCCTCGAGGTTTCCGAGGGCGACCGCGTGGAGAAGGGCCACGTGCTGGGCCGCTCGGGCGACACCGGCCTGGCGGGCGGAGACCACCTGCACTTCGCGATCCTGGTGGACGACGCCTACGTGGATCCCCTGGAGTGGTGGGATCCCAAGTGGGTGCGCGAGCGCATCGCGGCGCGGCTGGACGCTCCCGCGCCGTGAGGGTGGCGCTGCGGGCCGACCTCGCCGGCCGGCTCGTGCGCCGCTACCAGCGCTTCTTCGCCGACGTGGAGACCGCGGCGGGCGAGGTCGTGACGGTCCACTGTCCCAATCCCGGGAGCATGCTCGGCTGTGCGGAGCCGGGCGCCGCGGTTCGCTGCTCCACCAGCGCCGATCCGCGACGTCGCCTGCGCCACACGCTCGAGATGGTTCGCGTCGGGCGCACCTGGGTGGGGGTGAACACGCTGCGCGCGAACGCGCTGGCGGCGCGGATGCTGGAGGCGGGAGCGGTCCGGGACCTGGCGGGCTACCGGGAGCTGCGGCGCGAGGTGCGCGTGGAGCCGGGATCGCGCCTGGACTTCCGACTGGAGAGACGGCCGCGCGACCGCAGGCCGCTCTGGCTCGAGGTGAAGAGCGTGACCCTCGCCACGGGGCGCGTGGCACGTTTTCCGGACAGCGTGACCCAGCGCGGAAGGCGCCACGCGGAGCTCCTGGCCCGTCTGCGGCACCGGGGCGATCGCAGCGTGCTGCTCTTCCTGGTGCAGCGCGCCGACTGCGAGCGGATCGAGCCGGCGGACGACATCGACCCCGCCTACGGCGCCGCGCTGCGCGCGGCCGTCCGCGCCGGCGTGGAGGTGCTGGGCGTGCGGGCGCGCGTGACCCCGCGTGCGCTGCTCTTCGAGGGCGCGCTCCCGGTGTCGCTGTGAGCGCCCGGACGGGCGCCGCGTCGCTGCGACCCCCGCTGCAGGCCTGGTACCGGCGCGCGCGGCGCGATCTCCCCTGGCGGCGCACCCGGGATCCCTACGCCATCTGGATCTCCGAGAGCATGCTGCAGCAGACCCGCGTCGAGACCGTGATCCCGTACTACGAGCGCTTCCTGGCCCGCTTTCCGAATGTGCGCGCCCTGGCCCACGCCGACGAGGATGCCGTGCTCGGTGCCTGGGCGGGACTCGGCTACTACCGTCGAGCGCGCAATCTGCGTGCCGCGGCGCGCGAGGTGGTGGAGCGCTTCGACGGTCGGCTTCCGGACCACGCGGCGGCGCTCTCCAGCCTGCCGGGCGTCGGACGCTACACGGCGGGCGCCGTGGCCTCCATCGCCTTCGACCGTCCGGAGCCGGTGGTGGACGGCAACGTGGCACGCGTGCTGGCGCGTTGGCTGGGGATTCGCGAGCCGCTGGAGCGCACGGCCACGCGCGCGCGGCTCTGGCAGGAGGCGACAGCCTATGCCCGCGGCATGCGACCGGGGGAAGCCAACCAGGCGCTGATGGAGCTCGGCGCCCGGGTGTGCACGCCGCGCAGGCCACGCTGCCCGGCATGCCCGATCGCCCGGGGCTGTGCGGCCCGGGCATCCGGCGATCCCGAGGCGTTGCCCGTACGAGTCCCCCGGCGCGAGCCCGCGCGCGTGCGCGGCGTGGCCGCCCTGGTGCTGCGGGGGGGGCGGGCGCTGGCGGTGCGTCGGCCGCGCGGCGGCCTGCTCGGCGGTCTCTGGGAGCTCCCGGGAGCGGAGCTGTCGGGGCGCGAACGGCCCGCCGCCGCCCTTCCGCGCGTCCTCACCGACCGCGTGGGGCTTCGCGTGGCGGGTGTGCGTGCAGCGGGCGCGCTCGACTGGGCGTTCACGCACCGGCGCCTGCGTCTCCACGTCTTCCGCTGCCGGGGCGAGCCCGGCCGGGTGCGGCTGGAAGGCTTCGAGGAGCACCGCTGGGTGTCCCCCCGACGCTTCGCCGCGCTTCCCCTGGGCACCGTGACGCGCCGAGCGCTGGAGCTGGCGCTCGGCGGCGTCGATCCGCCAAGCTGAGCGCGTGGGCAGGCGACCCCCGGACGACGACCCCGAGCGGGCGCTGCTGGACGAGGCGATGCGCGACGTGCGGCCGCTCTCGGACCGCTCGAAGCTCGCTCCGCCTCCGCAGTCACGAAGGCCGGTCCGACCGCCGCGGCGGGCCGGCGACGCCCCCGCGCGCTTCCAGATCGACAGCCAGGGAGAGCGCCTGCAGGGCATTGCTCCGGGCATCGACCGCGGGCACCTGCAGCGGCTGCGGCGCGGGCAGGTCCGGGCGGAGCGGGAGCTGGATCTTCACGGCCTGCGCGTCGCGGAGGCCCGCGACGCCGTGGCGGAGGCGTTGGCCGCCGCCCTGGCCGGGGACGAGCGCTGCGTCCGGATCGTTCACGGACGCGGGCTCCACTCCCGGGGCGGAGCCGTGCTGCGCCAGCAGCTCGCCGACTGGCTCGCCGACCCTCCGCACGGGGCGCGCGTCATGGCCTTCGCGAGCACCCGCGACGGTGGCGCGACCTACGTCCTGCTGCGCCGGCAGCGCCGCGGCGCGCTATCCTGACGTTTTCCCGAGGTCGTCTCCCGTGAGCAGCACGTTCGGCCAGTGCTTCCGCATCGCCACCTTCGGAGAGTCCCACGGCGGTGCCGTGGGCGTGATCGTGGACGGCTGCCCGCCGCGCCTGCCCCTCACCGTGGAGGAGATCCAGCGCGACCTCGACCGCAGGCGTCCGGGGCAGAGCCGGCTCACGACGCCCCGCCAGGAGCCCGATCGGGCCGAGCTCCTCTCCGGCGTCTTCGAGGGCACGACCCTGGGCACGCCCATCGCGATCCTGGTGCGCAACCAGGACGCGCGCCCCGAGGCCTACGAGCACCTGAAGCGGCTCTACCGCCCCTCCCACGCGGACTGGACCTACGAGGCCAAGTACGGGATCCGCAACTGGCAGGGTGGGGGGCGCGCCAGCGCACGCGAGACGGTGGGTCGGGTCGCCGCTGGTGCAGTGGCGAGGAAGCTGCTCGCAACGGCCGGGGGCGTGGAGGTGCTCGCCTGGGTGCGGCGCGTGCACGAGGTGGAGGCCAAGGTGGACGTGGCGCGCGTCACGCTCGCCGAGGTAGAGGCGAACCCGGTGCGCTGCCCCGACCCGGAGGCGGCCACCGAGATGGCCGAGCGCATCGACGCCGCGCGCCGCCGCGGCGACTCGCTGGGCGGGGTGGTGGAGTGCGTGGCCCGGAACGTCCCGGCCGGGCTCGGCGCGCCGGTCTTCGACAAGCTCGAGGCCGAGCTGGCCCGCGCCATGATGTCGCTCCCGGCCAGCAAGGGCTTCGAGATCGGCAGCGGCTTCGCCGGCACGCGCATGACGGGGATCGAGCACAACGATCCCTTCGTCCCCGGGCCGGACGGACGCCCGCGCACGGAGAGCAATCGCTCGGGCGGCGTGCAGGGTGGGATCAGCAACGGTGAGCCCG
>JBFGJV010000053.1:0-16098 GCA_041577015.1 Myxococcota bacterium | reverse complement strand
GCATGCGCGCGGCCTGGGCGCCCTCGAGCACACGCATGCGCCGGTAGGTGCCGCGTGCGCGGATGCCCGCCAGCGCCTCGCCGGCGTCGGCGGCGACGCTCATCGCTCCGGGGCCGCCCGGTTGGGCCCGCGCCGCGCGGCGGCGATGTCGGGCCTCATGATCTCCCCCTCGCCGCCCACGAGGCGGAACGCCCCGGGCGCCTCGGCCTCCTGCGCCCAGAGCGGATTGCCCGCCACCTGGAAGCCCGCGTCCTGGATCAGGCGGTAGGTCTCCTGCACCGCGTCGCCACGGGTGGTGAGGGAGCCCTCCACGAAGAGCGAGTTGGCGGGCCAGAGCGCCAGGGCCTGGAGGCCGCGCAGATGCCCCTCGCGCCCGCCCGCGGCGCGGATCTCCGCGCGCGGATTGACGAGCCGCATCAGGCAGAGCGCCCGCAGGCAGCGCTCGGGCGTGAGCGTGCCGTCCGAGGTGACCGGGTTGCCCTCGATGGGGATCAGGAAGTTCACCGGAATCGAGGGCACCTCGAGCTCGCGCAGCGTGAAGGCCACCTCGATCACGTCGTCCGTGCTCTCCCCCATGCCGAGGATGAAGCCGCTGCACGGCTCGATGCCGCACTTCTTCGCGGCAGCGAGCGTCCGCACGCGGTCGGCGTAGGCGTGCGTGGTGCAGATCTCCGGGTAGTGCGCCTCGCTCGTGTTCAGGTTGTGGTTCAGCCGGTCGAGCCCGGCCTCGGCCAGCACGCGGGCGTGCTCCTCCTCGAGGAGGCCCACGGAGAGGCAGACCTCGATCGGGAAGCTGGCCTTCACCCGCCGGATCACGTCCGCCAGACGTCGCGTGCGGTCGAGCGTCGGCCCGCGTCCGGAGAGCACCAGGCAGTAGCGGCTGGCACCCGAGCGAGCGGCCTGCTCCGCCTCGGCCAGGATCTCCTCGTCGCTCTTCATGGGGTACTTGCGGATGGGCGCCGCCGAGTCCCGGGACTGGGAGCAGTAGCCGCAGTCCTCCGGGCAGAGCCCGTTCTGCACGTTGTTCAGCACGTGCACCTGCACGCGCCGTCCCCAGTGCGCCCGACGCGGCACGAAGGCGGCCTGGAGCAGCGGCAGGAGCTCGGCGTCCTCGCCGTCCAGGATCCAGCGCGCCTCGTCGCGTCGCGGCGGCTCGTCGCGGAGCGCGCGCTCCGCCAGGCGGGCGTAGGTCTCGAGCATGGATTCCCCTCCCCGGTGCGGGAGGAGAGGCTACGCGGCGGTCCAGAGCCCCGTCAACCGGACTCGAGCGGCGGGTTTACGAAGGCCGCGCAGGTGCGGGAGGAGATGTCCTCCCGCACCGCCGCCGGTCCTACTTGGTGAGCTTGGCGAAGAAGCCCTTCACGGAGGCAGAGACCTCGTCCCACTGCTTCTCGAAGCCTTCCTTCACCTCTTCCCAGGTGTCCTCGCCGGCCTCCGCCAGCTGCTTGAGCCGCTTCTTGGCGCCCTCGAGCTTCTTCTCGAGCGCCTCGAGCTGGGTCTCGGCCTGGATCCGGCTCTCGGCCGCCTGCTTCTTCACGCGGGCCCGGGCCTGGTCCAGCTTGGCCTTCTGCTCCTCCACCTGGGCTTCGGCCTTCTTGCGGTAGGCCTGTCGCTTCACCTGTTCACTCATGGGGGGACGTTCCTCCAGGACGCCTCGATTCCCCGGAACCCCTCCGAATCCTCGAAGCGGAAAAGCGGGCGAACTGTGGGCACCGACGGGAAGGAGTCAAGTAGGGGCACGCGGGTGCCGCCGGCAGGCGGCCGGGCGGCTACGCGCCGTGTCGGCGTACGGTGCCGAGCAGCCAGCCCACCACGAGCCCGGTGCCGAGCACCCCGAGCAGCATGAGCGCCCGGGACATCTCCACCCTCCAGAACAGGAAGCGCACCTCCACGACGCGCGTGTTCTGGAGCACGAAGATCCCCAGCAGGGCCAGCAGCACCAGGACGACCCAGAGCTTCCAGCTCACGACGTGCCGTCCTGGTCGGGCACCGGACAATCCGTCATCCGGGCGAGCGTCCGGAACGAGAGCTTCCCGGTCCGCACCGCGCCGTCCGCGAACACCCAGGTGGGAAAGCGCTCGATGCCGAGCTCCCGGCACTCGCTCCGCTTCTTCTTCGTGCCAGCGCGATAGCACTCCACGTAGGGAAGCAGGTCGGCGGCGTCCCCGAAGGCCTCCTTCTGCCTGTGGCAGAAGGGACACCAGTGGGCGCCGTAGAAGACGGCTCCACTCTCCGCGATGCATCGGGAGAAGTCGTAGACGCTCCCGGCGGCACTGGGCCTGGGAGACACGACGAAGGCGACCGCGAGGCCGGCTCCCGCCAGAGCGATGGGCCACCTGGATGCGCGTGTCAATCTCGGCTCCTCCGCGTCGTCTCCGAATCGCCATTCCAGCTTACCACGGCGGACGAGCCGGCCGGGACCGGTCCAGTCACGACGGGGGGCTAGACTGCGCGCCGTGGCCCGGCCGCGCTCCGTCTACGCCTGCACCGACTGCGGTGCCCAGCAGCCGCGCTGGCACGGGCGTTGCCCCGCCTGCGGTGCCTGGTCGTCGCTGGTGGAGGAGCCCGAGGCGCCGCGCCGGGCGAGCACTGCCGACGCCCGCGGGCCGAGCGCCGCCGTCGCCCTCGGCTCCCTGCAAGGCGCCGCCAGCGAGCGGCTGGCGACGGGCCTCGGCGAGCTCGACCGCGTGCTCGGAGGCGGGCTCGTGCCCGGCGCCGTGGTGCTCCTGGGCGGCGAGCCGGGCATCGGGAAGTCCACCCTGGCGCTCCAGGTGGCGGGCCACGTGCGCCGCGCGGGACGTCCGGTGCTCTACGTGAGCGGCGAGGAGAGCGCGGAGCAGCTGCGGCTACGCGCCGGCCGGCTCCGCGACGTGCCCGAGGAGCTGCTGGTCCTGGTGGAGACGCGCGCCGAGAGCCTGCTCGAGCCCTGGCAGAAGGCGGAGCCCGCCCTGCTCGTGGTGGACTCGATCCAGACCTTGCGCACGGATCGCGTGGAGTCCGCGCCGGGCTCCGTGGCGCAGGTGCGCGAGTGCGCGGCCGAGCTGGCCTCGGCGGCCAAGGAGGCGGGCACGGCGCTGCTGCTGGTGGGTCACGTCACCAAGGAGGGAACGCTCGCCGGCCCTCGCGTGCTCGAGCACCTGGTGGACGCGGTGCTGCTCTTCGAGGGCGACCGCGGGCATCCCTATCGCGTGCTGCGCGCGGTGAAGAACCGCTTCGGCTCCACGCAGGAGCTCGGGGTCTTCACCATGACCGAGCGCGGGCTGGAGGGCGTCGAGAATCCGAGCCAGCTCTTCCTGGAGGAGCGACGTGCCGGCGCGCCGGGCTCGTGCGTCGTCCCGGTGGTGGAGGGGACGCGTCCGATCCTGCTGGAGGTGCAGGCGCTCACGGCTCCGTCCAGCTACGCGACGCCGCGGCGCACGGTGCTCGGAGTGGACGAGGGACGTGTCGCGCTCCTGCTGGCGGTGCTGGCACGGCGTGGCGGCATCGACCTGCTGGGTCACGACGTCTACGTGAACGTGGCCGGCGGCGTGCGAGTGGCCGAGCCGGCGGCGGATCTCGCCGTGATGCTGGCGCTGGCTTCGAGTCGTCTGGATCGCCCCCTGCCCGCCGACGCGGTGGCCATCGGCGAGGTCGGTCTCGGGGGTGAGGTGCGACGGGTCGGACGCCTGGACACGCGACTGCGCGAGGCCGCACGCCTGGGCTTCCGACGGGCGCTGGTCCCGTGCGGGGCTTCCGCAACGCCGGGCAAGGACGACGCGCTGCGTCTCGTCCCGGTCGCCGACGTGGGGGAGGCGATGCGCTGGCTGCACGCGAAGCCCGTCGGGCCGTCGAGTGTGAACGGTCGGTAACACACCGAACTCGTTCGCATGCCTTCCGCGTGTTCACTTTGACAACCGGATCGCCCGGTGGCTAGGCTGCGAGCATGCGCGGTGCCTCCCAGCACGCCGGCTTCGAAGACGTCTTCGGCTGCGTGGCGGAGTCCCTGGAGCTGGTGGAGCAGGCGCTGCGCCAGCAGCTCTCCTCGCGCAGCGACCTCCTCGTGCTGATCGGCGAGCACGTGCTCTCGGCGGGTGGCAAGCGCGTGCGGCCGGGTCTGTTGCTGCTGGCGTCCGAGCTGTGCGGCTACACCGGACCGCGTCGCGTGCAGATCGGCGCCGCCATCGAGCTGCTCCACACCGCGACCCTGCTGCACGACGACGTGGTGGACGGCGCCTCGCGACGCCGCGGCCTCACCGCGGCCAATGTGCTCTGGGGCAACCGACGCGCGGTGCTGGCGGGCGACTTCCTGTACGCGCGCGCCTCCTCGATGATCGTGGACGACGGGGACCTGGACGTCCTCGCCATGTTCGCCGACGCGATCCGCTTGATGGCGGAGGGAGAGATCCTCCAGCTCCAGACGAGCTTCGCGTCCGACGTGACCGAGGCCCAGTACTACGAGGTGATCGAGCGCAAGAGCGCGGCGCTGCTGGCGACGGCCTGCGAGGCCGGGTCCATCCTCGCGGGCGTGACCCGCGCCGAGCGGCGGCGGCTCGGGGAATTCGGGCGTGAGCTCGGCCTCGCCTTCCAGCTGCGGGACGACGCGCTCGACTACACCGCGGGCGAGGACGTGCTCGGCAAGGCGCCCTTCACGGACCTGCGCGAGGGGAAGGTCACGCTTCCGCTCCTGCTCACGCTCAAGCGCTGCACGCCCGCCGAGCACGAGGAGCTCGCCGCGCTGCTCAAGCGACTCGCGCGCACCGAGGGCGCCGGGTCCCAGGACACGGAGCGCGACGCGGTGCGCCGCGCGGCCGAGCTGGTGGGCCGTCACCATGGCGCGGAGGACACCGTGCGGAGGGCGCGCGACCACGTGGCGCGCGCGCACGCAGCCATTGCCCCCTTCCCGGACGGCCCGGCCAAGCGCGCACTCCGCCAGGCGGCCGATCTGGCAGCCGCCCGGGATTCCTGACGCACTCGCTCTCACCCACGGTCCCGTGGGAGAGTCCGCATGATCCGCTTGCTTTCCGGAATCGGCCCCTGGGTTGGGGTCGCCCTGCTCGCGCTCACGCTCGGCGCCGAGCCGTCAACGGCGCAGGGGGCCGAGGGGCGCCCGATCGACGTGGTGGATCTGAACCGCGCCGGGACCGAGGAGCTGGAACGGCTGCCCGGGATCGGCGAGGCGAAGGCGCGCGCCATCGTCGAGGCGCGCGAGGCGCGGGGCGGCTTCCGAACCGTGGACGAGCTGCTCGAGGTGCGTGGCATCGGCGAGGCGGCCCTGGAGCGGCTGCGTCCCCACGTGAAGGTGGGCCGCGCCCCGCGAGGTGCTTCGGACTAGAGGCGCGGGGCGATGCGATGGTGCCGGGGGCCTGCGGGCTCCCGGCACCCAGCGCGACGGCCTGCCCGGAGCGGGCTAGGCTGGCGCGCCCGAGGAGAAGCCCTCCGTGCGCGCGGCCGCGTCCCCCTCCGTCCTCCTGCTCGTCGTCGGCGCCGCCCTTCTGGCGTGCGGTCCGCAGCAGACGGGCGAGGACGAGCCGCCCCCGACCCGGGTCGAACGGATCGTCTCCATGAACCCCTCGCTCACGGCGATGATCCTCGCCCTGGGCGGAGGCGACCGGCTGGTGGGCGTCGACCAGTTCTCGGCGCGACAGCATCCGCAGCTCGCGGCGTTGCCGCGCGTGGGCGGGCTCTACAGCCCGAGCCTCGAGGCGGTCGCCGCCCTGCGCCCGGATCTGGTGGTGCTGGTGCCGAGCTTCGAGCAGCGCAGCTTTCGCGCGCGTCTGGGAGAGCTCGGCGTGGCGCGCCTGGAGCTCGACCCGCTCGGCTTCGAGGACGTGCTGGAGGCGCTCGACCGGCTGGGCGCGCGCATCGGGCGTCGGGAGCAGGCCCGCGCGCGCATCGAAGCGATCCGGCGGGTGCGATCCGCCGTGGAGCACGAGGTGCGCGACCGCGAGCGTCCCCGCGCCGTCCTCGTGCTTCAGCGCGACCCCCTCTTCGTGGTGGGCCGGGGCAGCTTCCTGGACGACATGCTGCGCAGCACCGGGGCGGAGAACGTCGCGGCGAGCTTCCCGGATCCGTGGCCGCGGGTTTCGGCCGAGTGGCTGGTGGGCGCGGCGCCCGAGCTGATCCTGGACGCCGCTCCCGGCGTCGAGGCAGCGCGGACATTCTGGTCTCGCTGGCCGTCGCTTCCCGCGGTGGCGCAGGGACGCGTGGTTGCCGTGGAGGCCGAGCGCGTGACGCTCCCCGGGCCCTGGCTCGACCGCGCTCTCGTGCTGCTGGCGGGCGCCGTGCACGGTCCGCAGGTCGTGGCGAAGCTCGGTCCGCCTCGGTGACCCACCTCTCGCCGGCGCGGGTCGCCGCCGTCCTGGCCGTGCTCTGTGCCCTGCTCGCGGCGAGCGTGGTGGTGGGCCTGGCGCTCGGCCCGAGCCGGCTCGGTGCCGGAGAGGCGCTCGGGGCGTTGCTGGGAGGAGGCGGCGACGCCGCCGCCCGCGACATCGTGCGCGGCATCCGTCTGCCGCGCGTCGGCCTGGCGCTGGCGGTGGGGGGTGCGCTCTCGGTGGCGGGCGTGCTGTTCCAGGCGCTGCTGCGCAACCCCCTGGCGGATCCCTTCGTGCTGGGCGTCTCGGGCGGCGCGGCGCTGGGCGGCGTGGCGGTGCTGAGCCTCGGTGGGTTCGTGGGCCTGGGCTCCGGCGCCGTGCCGCCGGCCGCCTTCGCGGGTGCCATCGCCACCACCCTGCTGCTCTTCCTGGTGGCGGGCCCCGGCGGCCGTCTCTCGGCGACCACGCTGCTGCTGGCCGGCGTGGTGTTCAATGCCTTCGCCTCGGCGGCGATCGTCTTCCTGGCCTCGCTCGCCGGCCTGACCGAGGGAGCGAGCATCTTCCTGTGGCTGATCGGGCAGCTCGGCGCCGCGCGCGCGGGGTCCCTGCCCGCGGTGACGGCCTTCCTGGCGCTCGGCCTCCTCTGCGCACTGCCCCTGGCGCGGGCGCTGAACTTGCTCGCCCTCGGCGAGGAGTCGGCATCGCAGCTTGGTGTACCCGTGGAGCGGGTGAAGCGGGTGCTGCTGCTGGCGACCTCGCTCATGGTGGGTGCCGCGGTGGCGGTGTCGGGGCTGGTGGGCTTCGTGGGCCTGATCGTGCCGCACGGGCTGCGGCTGCTGCTCGGCCCTGATCATCGTCTGCTGATTCCTGCAGCGGCGCTGGGAGGCGCCGCCTTCCTGGTGCTCTGCGACACCGCCGCGCGCATCCTGCTCCCGGGTCGGGAGCTCCCGGTGGGAGCCATCACGGCGCTTCTGGGCGGGCCGCTCTTCCTGGTGCTGCTGCGCCGGCAACAGGGCGGGGTCGCCTGGTCGTGAAGGCCTCGCTGCGCGTGGAGGACGTGGCCGTGCGCCTGGACGAGCGCCCCGTCCTGCGGGGTGTGGATCTCTGCGTTCGACCGGGCGAGGTGCTCGGGCTGCTCGGTCGCAACGGCGCCGGCAAGAGCACGCTGCTGCGCACCGCCACCGGCGTGATCCCCCTGGAGCGCGGCGCGATCCAGCTGCTGGAGCGGCCGCTGGCCGCCTGGCCCCGGCGCGAGCTGGCCCGCCGCGTGGCGGTCGTGCCCCAGGAGACGCGATTTCCCTTCCCCTTCCGGGTGCTGGAGGTGGTGCTCATGGGGCGCGCGCCGCACCTGGGCTGGCTCGGCTTCGAGGGTGCGCACGACGTGGCGCTGGCGCGCCGGGCCCTGGCGCGCCTGGGCATCGAGGCGCTGGCGGAGCGCTCGGTCCTCGAGCTCTCGGGCGGCGAACGACAGCTCGTGGTGGTGGCGCGCGCGCTGGCCCAGGAGCCTGCCCTGCTGCTCCTGGACGAGCCCACGGCCTTCCTCGACCTGCGTCACCGGGTGGAGGTACTGCGCGTGGTGCGCGGCCTGGCCGACGAGGGTCGCGCGGCGCTGGTCGTCTCGCACGATCTCGCCCTGGCGGCGCGCTTCTGCGATCGGCTCGCACTGCTGGTCGAGGGGCGCGTGCTCGCGGTGGGTGCGCCGTCCGAAGTCCTCACGCCGGAGCAGGTCGAGCGAACCTTCGACGTGCGCGTGCGGGTGGCGGCGGGACCCGACGGAGCACCCCTCGTGGTGCCCTGCTAGCCTCGCCCGCCCGGAGGAGCACGATGCCGCAGCCGAAGATCGCCCGGGTGCATGCGCGCGAGATCCTCGACTCCCGGGGCAATCCCACCGTGGAGGTGGAGCTCGAGACCTCCACCGGCTCGCGCGGCCGGGCGGCCGTGCCCTCGGGCGCGAGCACGGGAGCGCGCGAGGCCCTCGAGCTGCGCGACGGAGATCCGCGACGGTACGGCGGCAAGGGCGTCACCCGTGCCGTCGCCCACGTGAACGGGGAGATCGCGCGCGCCGTCGCCGGACGCGCGCTGGGAGGCCTCGCCGAGCAGGCGGAGCTGGACCGTGCCCTCGTCGAGTTGGACGGGACCGAGACCAAATCGCGACTGGGTGCCAATGCGCTGCTCGGGGTCTCCCTGGCCGCCGCGCACGCCGCCGCGGCCGCGGCGCGCCAGCCTCTCTACGCCTTCCTGGGTGGAGCCGAGGCGATGCTGCTCCCGGCGCCCATGATGAACGTGCTCAACGGCGGCGCCCACGCCGACAACAACGTGGATCTCCAGGAGTTCATGATCTTTCCCGTGGGCGCGCCGAGCTTCTCCGAGGCGCTTCGCTGGGGCGCGGAGATCTTCCAGCGCCTGCGCGCCATCCTGCACGACAAGGGTCATGGCACGGCAGTGGGGGACGAGGGCGGGTTCGCGCCCAATCTGTCCAGCAACCGCGAGGCCATCGAGCTCGTGCTCGCGGCGGTGGAGCAGGCCGGCTATCGACCGGGGGAGGACGTGGCGGTGGCGCTGGATCCCGCCACCAGCGAGCTCGTCGACGGGAACGCCTACGTCCTCGCCGGCGAAGGGGTGCGCAAGAGCTCCGAGGCGATGATCGCCTTCTGGGAGGACTGGGTCGGGCGCTATCCCATCGTGTCCATCGAGGACGGCCTCGGCGAGAGCGACTGGGAGGGCTGGACCCGGCTCACGCAGTGCCTGGGCGGACGCACCCAGCTGGTGGGGGACGACCTCTTCGTCACGAACCCGGCCATCTTGCGCCAGGGCATCGAGCGCAAGGCCGCCAACGCCATCCTCATCAAGGTCAACCAGATCGGGACGCTCACCGAGACGCTGGAGGCGATCCGCCTCGCACGCGAGGCGGGCTACGCGGCCGTGGTCTCGCACCGATCGGGCGAGACGGAGGACACCACCATCGCGGATCTGGCCGTGGCCACGGCCGTGGGGCAGATCAAGACCGGCTCGCTGTGCCGCACGGATCGCGTGTGCAAGTACAACCGACTGCTCCGCATCGAGGAGGAGCTGGGCGATCGCGCCCGCTATGCCGGCCGCGACACGCTCGCGGGTGGAGGCGGGTGCGCATGATCGGACGCCTCGCCGCCTTGGGGATCCTGCTGCTGGCCGCCGCCGCGGCGGCCCACATCCCCTCGCCCGGTCGCATCCTCGAGGCCGTGGCGGAGGCGAACGTGCGCTCGGAGCGGACCCGCGGGCTGCGACTGGAGGTGGAGCTTCGGGACGAAGAGGGGAGCGTGGAGGCGAGCGGCCGGCTGTGGCTGGATCCGAGCGGCGTGGCGCGCCTCCGGCTGCGCGAGCCCGGCGGCGACGTGGAGGAGCACGAGCTCGTGGCGGACGTGTACCGCGCCCAGCGCAACGGGCGCTCCATCTCCTCGCCGCGCCCGCTGCTCCCGCCTCCGCAGGTCTTCCAGGCCGAGACCGGTGCCGAGCTGCGCGGAGCCCTGTTCCGCCTGGGTGCGGATCCCGACTACGTGGAGCTGGGCTATGAGGGGCCGCACGACTGCTTCGTGCTGGGCGGGCGCTCGCGCGACCCGGGGGCCTCGGAGCGCGGCGCGCTCTGGGTGGACGTGGAGACGCTGGATCCGGTGCGCATCGACCAGGCCAACGGCGTGCGCTTCCGCTTCGGACCGGCCGTGGAGGCGGGACGCATCCGCTTCCCGGCCTGGATCGGGGTGCGGACGGCCCGCGCTGGCTGGCGACTGGAGGTGCGCTCCGTGGCGCGCGGAGGGCTGCCCGCCGTAGCGCCCGGCGCCGGCCAGACGCGCTGAGCCTGCCCCCCAGGGGCACTTTTTTCGTGCTCATGCAAATCAGTGGAAATACCGAAGTGGTCTCCCGGAGAAACCGGAGGAGGCCCCATGGGCGGTTCGACCCCTCGCCTGCACGTTCTCGTGGTGGATCCGGAGCCGGCCAGCGCGGAGGCGCTCGACCGGGCGCTCGCCGGGGAGGGCTGCCGGGTCTCCCGGCTCCAGGATCCGGCGCTCCTCCCCGAGACGCTGCGGGCACGACGCCCGCACCTGGTCGTGGTGGATCTCTCCGCGCCCGGGCACGACGGGCTCGAGCTGCTCCAGCAGGTTCGCGACGCGGACTCGGACCTCTGCGCCATCGCCACCACCGCACACCCGTCGGTGGAGACGGCCGTTGCCGCCATGAAGGGGCACGCGCTCGAGTACCTCACCAAGCCGGTGGAACCCGAGGCGTTGCGCCGGGCCGTGGGCGAGGCGGTGCGCGAGAAGGGCCTGCTCCTGGATCTGGAGCAGCGGCTCAACGACGCCATCGGACGGCGCGTGCGCGAGCGGCGCCAGGAGCACCGGCTCACGCTCAAGCAGGTGGCCCACCGGACCGGCCTCTCCATCAGCCTGATCTCGCAGATCGAGCTGGGCAAGAGCGCCGCCTCGCTCTCGACGATCTTCAAGCTGGCACGGGCGCTTCGCGTCCAGATGACCTATTTCTTCGAGACCGTCTGAGGCAAACTCCCCCCGGTCCGAGCCGAAGGCGAGCACGGCAGAGGAGGGAGCTTCTGCGCACCGTCGAGGATGCGCGACCCCGACCGGGGCTCTCGGTCCCGGTCGTGACGGTGCTCGACGACCGCGGCCAGCTGGTCGAGGACGGCCAGCGCGCCCTGGTGCGTCACGTCATCCAGGACGGCTACGGCGCGGACGTGATCTTCGCGGCCGGGACGACCGGCGAGTGGGACCGGGTCGGAAACGACGTGCGCCAGCGCGTGGTGACGGTGTGCGTCGAGGAGGTCGCCAAGGAGAACGCGAGGCTTCCGGAGCAGTCCGCCAGCGGACGCGTCGAGCTCTGGGCCGGAATCACCGCGCCGAGCCCCCGGGACACGCTGGAGAACCTGGACCACGCGCTCTCCTGTGGGGCGGACGCAGCGGTGCTGGCACCGCTCTCCATCACGGGAATCGACGACCCGGTTCGCTTCGTGGCCCGGGAGCTGGCGGATCTGCTCGACGCGCGCCCCCGGCGCATCCCGCTCTTCCTCTACGACAACGCAAACATCGCCGTGGACCCCCAGGTCCCCCACATCCGCACCCGGCAGGTGAAGGCGCTCTCCCGGCTGGACTTCGTGCGTGGCATCAAGGTGACCGCCCCGCTCAAGGTGCTGGGCAACTACACCAGGGCGGCGGCGAGCTTCAACGAGCGGGGCGCCTTCGGCATCTACGTGGGCGATGCGCTCCAGATCTTCGAGATCTTCCGGCCGCGCAGCGGACCCTGGGGCGTGGTGGCCGAGCACTGGAACCGTTGGCGCATGCGCGGGGGCGTTCCCACGGGCGTGGTGGCCGGCCCGGCCAACGTGCTTCCGCGCGAGTGGGCGCGGGCGTGGCAGGTGTGCCGCGCGGGCGACGGCGAGCGCATGGAGCAGGTGCACGCGGTGCTGGCGGCGTTTCGCGACGGGACCCGGGCGGCCGGGGGACGTCGCACCATCGCCTGCCTGAAGCGAGCCCTGTGCACACTCGGCGTGATCGGGAGCGACGTGGTGGCGCCGGGTACGCCCGCCCTGACGCGTCCGGACGCCGAGCGCTTCGACCAGGTCTTTGCCCGCGTGCGGGAGCTCGCCATGGAGCGCATCGGCCCGCCCTGGGTCACCCGGGCGCCGGCGCCGGGGCGCCGCCCGTGAGCGAACGCAGCCCGCTCGACCTGGTGGGCATCGGCAGCATGGTGCTCGACCGGCTGCACCGCACCCCCCGCATCGTGGGCCCCGATCGAAAGGGTGTGCTGCACACCCTGGACGGCGCGCCCTTCCGCCCCTTCGTGGGCGGCGTGATCCTGAACCAGCTCGGCTGGGCCGCGGCGCTGGGTCTGCGCACCGGCATCTTCGGCCGCCAGGCGGACGACGAGGCCGGCCGCTTCCTGCGCGCGGCCATGGCCCGCGCGGGCATCGAGACCGCTCTGGACCTGGACGGGAGCGCCAGCTCCGTGGCGGAGATCTTCGTGGACGATACCGGGGAGCGGGCGATCTACTTCGCGCCCGGGGCGACCGCGGAGACGACGGCGCACCACGTGCGCGAGCGTCACGCGGACTTCCTGCGCCGCGCCGCGCGCCTCACCACCGAGGTGCACCAGCTGCCCCTCGACGCGGTGCTCGAGGCCCTCGTCCTGGCGCGGGAGGCCGGCGTCTCCACCGTGGTGGATCTCGACGTCCCGCCGTCGGATGCGGTCCCGGCGCTGGGTGACGAGGCCACGTTGCGCGAGGTGCTGCGTCGTGCGGATCTGCTCAAGCCCTCGCGATACGCCGCGGAGGAGCTGCTGGGACGGCGAGCCGATGCCCTGGAGCTGGCGCGTGGCCTGCGGGCCGAGCTGGGGATGCCGGCCGTGGTCGTGACCGACGGGGAGGCCGGCTGCGCCGTGGCCACCGAGCGCTTCGAGGGCTCGGTTCCGGCGTATCCCGTGAAGGCGGAGGACGCCACCGGCGCCGGCGACGCCTTCCTGGGCGGGCTCGTCGCGGGGATCCAGCATCGCCTGCCGTGGGCCGACGCGGGCCGGCTCGGCAACGCCTGCGGAGCCGCCTGCGTCGAGCGGATGGGCGCCTTTCCCGAGGACGCCGCGCGCGCGCGCGCGCGTGTCCTCGAGCTCTACGACGGCGCACCGCTCTCGCTGGCCCCCCTGCCCGCGGCCGCTCCGGCTGGCCAGCTGCCCTCGGAGGCCCTGGCGAGCGTGGACGTGGCCCTGGAGGAGCTTGCGTCCCTGCGCCGGCGGCTCGGTCCGGAGGGCTTCGCGGCCGCGGTTCGCCTGGTGCGGGAGGCCGAATCCCGAGGCGGCCGGGTGCACGTGACCGGCGTCGGAAAGCCCGAGCACGTGGCGCGCTACGGGGCGGCCCTGCTGGCCTCGACCGGCACGCCCGCCACCTTCCTGCACGCCACCGAGGCCGTCCACGGCAGCGCCGGCCAGGTGCTGTCCGGCGACGTGTTGATCGCGGTCAGCAACAGCGGCGAGACGGCCGAGCTGTGCGCGGCGGTGGACGTGGTGCGGCGCATCGGGGTCCGCGTGGTGGCGGTGACGGGGGCCCTGGCGTCGCGGCTGGCGCGCAGCGCCGACGTGGTGCTCGACGCCGGCGTGGCACGCGAGGGCGGCGGGCTCGGCCTCGCGCCGCGCGCGAGCGTGGCCGCGGAGGCGCTGGTGGTGGCCGCCCTGGCCGCCGAGCTGGAGACCGCGCGGGGGTTCACGCGGGAGGACTATCACGCCCGCCACCCCGCCGGTCGTCTGGGCGCGAAGAGCCGCGGCTAGAACAGGAAGCGCGTCACCATCTCGGAGGTGGCTTCCACGGCCGCGTCGATCTGCGCGTCCGGAGCCTCGCCGAGGATGAGCCGCGCTGCGGTCCACTCCACCGAGGAGTGGATCACGCGTGCGGCGGCGTCGGCGTCCTCGACCCGACAGCGTCCCTCGCGGCGGAGCTCGCGGAGCAGCTCGGCGAGTGCCGCGCGCAAGCGATCCTCCACGGCCTCGAAGGCCAGACGAAACTCCGGGTCCTGGAAGAAGCGCTGCCAGAGGATGCGCTGGAGTCCGGGGCTCACCGTACGAGCCCGGAAGACGGCGTCGATGAGCGCGCGCACGTGCTCGCGCGGCTCTCCGTCACGCCAGCGCGCCGGCTCCAGTCCGCGCACCACCGGCTCCACGACCGGATCGAGACTGCGCTCCATCACCTCGAGCAGGAGCTGGCGCTTGTCCGGGAACCAGGCGTAGAGCGTGCCGACGCCGACGCCGGCGCGGCGGGCGATGCCGGCGGTCGTGGTCTCCTCGAAGCCCTGCTCCTCGAAGCAGGCCACGGCGGCCTCGAGAATGCGTTCGCGCGTGCGGCGACTTCGGGCCTGCTGGGGGACCCGGGAAGGTCGATCGCCCCCAGGGGAAGCATCGGCTGCTCGGGACGCGGACATCGGAGGCACCAGTCTAACCCGGCGAGGCGCAGGGAGGACAAAATCCGAAGTCGACGTCGGTTTTGTCTTGACCCCGGGCCGCCCCGAACCCTACGCTTTTTCTTTGAACCGACCGAACGGTCGGATTGCTTCGCGAACCCCTCAGGAGGCTTCCTCACGATGGCCGTCGCCCCCGTCTCCCACGACCCGATCGACGCCGAGCTCGACACCATCCTCACCTCCTTCGACACGAACTACGCCTGGAACTACGGCAACGTGAAGCAGGGGCTGCGGGAGCTCTACGAGAAGGCGAAGCGCGAGCAGTGGAATGCCACCACCGAGCTGGCCTGGGACACCCCGGTGGACCCCGAGAGCGAGATCATCCCCCAACACTTCAACCCCCTCCAGGACTACGCGCCCTTCCGCAAGCTCTCGGACCGGGACAAGGTGCGCTTCCGCCACGCCAACCTGGCGTGGACGCTCTCCCAGTTCCTGCACGGGGAGCAGGGCGCGCTCATGACCGCGGCGCAGCTGGTGGATGCGACGCCCTGGATGGACGCGAAGCTCTACGCGGGCTCCCAGACCATGGACGAGGCCCGGCACGTGGAGGTCTTCAGCCGCTACCTGCGCGAGAAGCTCGAGTGGGAGTGGCCGATCAATCCCAACCTGAAGCAGCTGCTGGACGTCATCCTCAAGGACGCGCGCTGGGATCTCAAGTACCTGGGCATGCAGATCCTGGTGGAGGGGCTCGCGATGGCGGCCTTCTCCAACATGTACTTCATGGCGCAGGAGCCCCTGATCAAGGAGCTGGTCAAGAACGTGATGCGGGACGAGTCACGCCACGTGGCCTTCGGCGTGCTGTCCCTGAAGGACTTCTACCAGGACATGTCGGAGAGCGAGCTGCGCGATCGCGAGGAGTTCCTCATGGAGGCATGCTCGCTCATGCGCGATCGGCTCCTCGCCGAGGACGTCTCCGAGTACTTCGGCTTCGACAAGGCCGAGGTGCGCGCCATCGTGCTCGAATCGCCGGTGATGCAGCAGTTCCGGCAGTTCCTGTTCATGCGCGTGGTGCCCAACATCAAGCGCCTGGGGCTGCTGAGCCCCCGCGTGCGCGAGCACTTCGAGGAGCTCAAGATCATCCAGTTCGAGAACGCCGACCCCGAGGAGATGGACGCGAAGCTGGGCCTGGCCTGACGAGGTCAGACCTCGGTCTTCACGGTGAGCACCGGGCAGGGCGACTTCTGCACCACGCGCTCGGCCACGCTGCCGAGCAGCAGGTGCTTCAGGCCGGAGAGACCGCGCGTTCCGATCACGATCAGGTCGGCGTGCTGGCGCTCGGCCTCCTCCTCGATCACCGTGGCCGCGTAGCCTTCCCGGACCAGCGTCTCCACGGTGAGGCCCCGCTTGCGCAGCGCCTCCGCATGGCGCTCGATGGTCTGCTGCGCCTCCTTCTTCACGTTGGTCCAGAAGTCCGGCGGCAGGTAGGCGCCCTCGAGCTGCTGGAACTCGAGGGGCAGATGGTAGGCGTGCAGGAGCAGGATCTGCGCGGCGTGCTCCTCGGCCAGGTGGGCGGCCCACTCGATCACCGCCTCGGAATGGGACGAGAAGTCCAGGGGCACCAGGATGCGCTTGACCTCGATCGTCATGCCCCCAGCATAGCTCGCACGCCGCGGACGGGGCGGCCCGAATAGGTCCCCGGGCCACAGAGCCGATTGACTGGTTTCCGGGCGCGCCCTACCGTGATCACACTCCCCGGGGCCGTAGCTCAACTGGGAGAGCGCCGCGTTCGCAACGCGGAGGTTGGCGGTTCGATCCCGCTCGGCTCCACCAGGGAGTCTCCGGGAGTGTTCGGACGTGACGCGCAGCCTGGACGAGCTGGTCAACCG
>JBFGJV010000052.1:0-16312 GCA_041577015.1 Myxococcota bacterium | reverse complement strand
GGTGTCGGCGCCCGCCAGCACGCAGCCCTGGATCACGTTCAGACCCACCCCGCCCGCGCCGAAGACCACGGCCGACGACCCCGGCTCGACCTTCGCGGTGTTGATCGCCGCCCCCACGCCCGTCATGACGCCGCAGCTCACCAGCGCCGCGCGGTCCAGCGGAATATCCTTCTCGATCTTCACCAGGCTGTTGCGGTGCATGGTGGTGTACTCGGCCATGGCGCCGCAGCCCGAGAAGATGTGCACCGGGTTGCCGCCCGCGTCCTTGACGCGGGTGGTGCCGTCGGGGAGCGAGAAGTAGACCTTGGCGTGCTCGTCGCAGAGCGCCGCCTGCCCGGTCATGCAGAAGCGGCAGCGCCCGCACTGCGGGATGAAGGACGTCATCACGCGATCGCCTTCCTGGAGATCCGTGACGCCCTCGCCTACCTCGACGACGGTCCCAGCGCCCTCGTGTCCCAGCACCAGCGGCGGCGGCAGCGGCAGCGTCCCGTTGGTGGCGGAGAGGTCACTGTGGCAGACGCCACAGGCGGCCACCTTCATCATCACCTCCCCGCGCTTCGGGGCTTCGACCTGGACTTCCTCCACGACGACCGGCTTGTTCCACTCGCGGCAGATCACGGCCTTGGCACGCTGGGCCATCTCGTCCTCCTCGTCGGGCGTTGGGGGGGCAGCGGCTCCGACGGGAGACCACCGCCTGCATCGTCGAGGCGGAGTCTACGAGAGGCCGGGACGGGAGCCAAGCCGGCGCAGCGCGGTCCCGCCGCAGCCCTATAATGGGCCGACGGCTGATCACGAGGACCCGCCATCATGAGCGTGCGCCCGTTCCGCCCCGAAGACGCCCCCGCCCTCGCCGCCCTCTCCGCCCGCTGCGCCCGCACCACCGCGGACTTCGTGTTGAACCCCATGTGGGAGACGGAGCAGGAGCTCTTCGCGGAGTTCGAGCGCCATCGCATCGATCCGGCCGAGCACCTGCTGGTGGCGGAGACCGGCGACGATCAGGTGGCGGGCGTCGCCGGCCTGCTGCGCCGTCCGGACGGGTCCATCGCCGGGCTGATCTGCCCGATCGTGACGCGCGACGAGCGCGGTCGTGGCCTGGGAGGGAAGCTGCTGCGGGCGGCGCTCGACCAGGCCGGCCGGCTCGGCGTGCGGCTGGTGACCGCCGGCGTGGGTACGCGCAATCGCGCGGGCTACGCCCTGCTCCAGGCCACGGGCTTCCGGCCGGGCCGCCAGCACTATCTGATGCGATGCACCGAGAAGCCCAAGTCGCCCGGGGCGGGCCGGCTGGCGTTCGAGCCCGCCAGCGCGGACGACGCCGAGGCGATCCTGGCCATCTACACCGCCTGTGGCTTCGAGGCGCGTCACCTGGCCCGCATGCACGAGGTGCTCGCGGACGAGCGTCACGCGCTCTCGGTGGCCCGGGAGGGCGGGCGGGTCGTCGCCTTCGTGGAGCTCGAGACCCACTGGCCGCGGCGTCCCTGGGTCGCGTTCGTGGGTGTCGACCCGGACTGGCGCGACCGCGGCCTGGGCTCCTCGCTGGTCGCCTGGGCGCTGGCGCGCCGCTTCGAGGCAGGAGCCGAGAGCGCGCAGCTGCTGCTCTCGCCTGCCAACCGCAACGCCGTACGCGCCTACGAGAAGGTGGGCTTCCGCCGCTTCCGCCTGGTGGACGTCCTCGACAAGCAGCTCTGAGCGTGGCCGAGACCGCCCTCCAGGATCGGGTCCGTGTCCTGCGCCAGAGGCTCGAGGCCGATCCCGGCGACGAGATGGCGTGGTACGGGCTGGGCAGCGCGCTGCTGGCGCTGGAGAGCGCCCCGGAGGCTGCGGATGCCCTGCGCCGGGCGGTGGAGCTGCGGCCCGACTACAGCGCCGCGTATCGGGAGCTCGGACGAGCGCTCCTGACGGCGGGGGACGAGGAAGGTGCTCGCGATGCCTTCCACCGCGGGCTCGAGGCCTCGGAGTCGAGTGGCGACCTGCAGACCGGGCAGGAGATCCGCGTCTTCCTGCGTCGACTCACCCGCTCCGCCGACGCCGCGTCCCAGGAAGCCACAGCCAACCCGTCGGCGACGCGGGAGAAGCAGGCCACGGCACGACCCGAGGCGCGCACCTGGTACAAGAAGGCCTTCCGACACTTCGTGGACGACCGTCTCGACGAGGCCATCGCCGGCTACCGGCGCGCGGTCGAGATCGACCCGGAGCTGGCGATCGCCTGGAACGGCCTGGCCATGGCGCTTGCGCAGCGGGGCGACCTGGACGGCGCGCTCCAGGCGGGACGCCGGCTCGTGGAGCTCGAGCCCGACGACCCGCTCGGTCACACCAGCCTCTCCATGTTCTACCAGCGCAAGGGCATGATCGCGGAGGCCGAGGAGGAGCGCGCCATCGCCATGCACCTCCAGCTTCGCCGCCAGCAGGGCCTCTAGTCCAGGGGCCCGAGCCGAGGGAGAAGACATCCGTGGACGACGCACCGAAGTCCTTCTTCCTGGGCCCGGAGCTGCACGCCTATCTCGTGGCGCACGGAACGCCACCGGACACGATCCAGCGCGAGCTCGTGGAGGAGACCCGCCGGCTGGGCGGGATCTCCGTCATGCAGGTGCCACCCGAGCAGGGCGCGTTCCTGACGCTCCTGGCGCGGGTCTCGAGGGCGGGCCGCGTGCTCGAGATCGGGACCTTCACCGGCTACTCGACCCTTTGCCTCGCCCGCGGCATCCCGGAGGACGGTCGGGTGCTGACGCTCGACGTGAGCGAGGCGTGGACGGAGGTCGGCCGACGCCACTGGGAGAAGGCCGGCGTCGCCCACAAGATCGAGCTCCGACTGGGGCCGGCGCTCGCGAGCCTGCGCAACCTGCCCGCGGAGCCGGCCTTCGACCTGGCCTTCCTGGACGCCGACAAGGAGAACTACGTGGCCTACTACGAGGAGGCGCTCCCGCGCCTGCGGCCCAACGGCCTGCTCGTGGTGGACAACGTGCTGTGGATGGGACGCGTGGTGGATCCCGCCGCGGACGACGACAACACCCGTCACCTGCGCCGCTTCAACGACCACGTGGCCAAGGACACGCGCGTGGAGTGCGTGATGCTCGCGGTGGCGGACGGCGTGAGCCTGGTGCGCAAGCGCTCGGCCGACGAGGGCTAGAGGCTCTTCAGCCCAGGAGCCCGTCCACCACGCGCTCCACCAGCGCGCCGCCCAGCCAGGAGCCCAGCGGAATCGCCAGATACAGGCCGAAGCGGGTCAGCGTGGAGGTGTCGAAGGGCCACTCCGAAGCGGAGGCCACCACACCGCGCCAGGCCGCGAGGTCCGCCAGGGCCGGTCCGGGAGGGCCTTCGCCCGAGGCCAGGCGCTCGCGCGCGCGGCGCAGCTCGGCGGCGCACCAGGCCAGCTCGGCGCGTTTGCGCTCGCGGAGGCGCTGGTGGAGGCCCCGCACCGGGAGCACGAGTCCGGCTCCGGCGGCCGCGATCACGATGAGGTAGAGGCCGGCCAGGAGCCAGGCGAATCCCGGCGCCTGCTCCAGCTCCAGCAGCAGCAGCGCCGCCAGGCCCAGGAACCCGGTGGCGAGCAGCGCGTTGCGCAGCCCCTGGCGCGCGAAGGGCGCGAAGGCGCCGGGATCCAGCAGGTCCACCCGCACCTGCTCGCGGCCGATGCGGGAGAGGCGTCGCGACTCCACCACGACCACGTGGACGAAGGAGGCGAGCAGCCAGCCGATCAGCGGCGTCGCGACCCGGTGCCAGGTGGCCTCCGGCACCACGTTCCCGAAGTCGTAGGCGTTGAGGCTCAGGTTGGTGAGGACCGGCGCGCCGAGCCCCAGCAGCACGCCGAGCCCGGCG
Organism: Myxococcota bacterium; assembly: GCA_041577015.1. Classification (GTDB taxonomy): domain Bacteria; phylum Myxococcota_A; class UBA9160; order UBA9160; family PR03; genus JBFGJV01. The sequence continues at coordinate 12,499 of JBFGJV010000052.1, read as the reverse complement.
AACAGCCGCAGCAGACGCCGGTCGTGGCGACCGATCGCAGCGCGCAGCTCCTCGAACGCGGCGTCGCTGCACTCGAGCACGGGCCGCAGCTCCTCCAGGTTGCGGCGGAACCCGGCCAGCACCGCCTCCCGTGCCGGGGGCAAGTAGGCGAGCATGCACAGCAGCACGATGGCGATGCGGAAGTCCCCGCGCACCGCGGCGGAGGAAAGCACCAGGTCGAAGCGCCGCAGCGCCAGCTCGGAGACAAGAAACAGGACCACGAGCGCGGCGGCCAGGGCCAGGCCCAGCCACCACGGCGACACCGGGACGGCACGGAACAGCCGCCCCAGCCCGTACGCGGGTGCCCCCTGCGCGCGGGCGGTCTCGGCCACGTGTGTCACTCCTCGGTCGCGAACACCAGACCGCAGCCCGCGCACTCGTGCGCGCTTGCGTCCACGGCCTCGCCGCAGGCGGGACAGCTCTCGCTCTCGCTCCAGCCGGCGCTCGAGCCCTCGGGCAGATCGGGAATCTGCGAGCGCGCTACCTGGGCATCGATGCCGAGGGCGCGCTCGGTGTCCTCGCGCCGCACCAGGAGCACGCATCGGCCGCCCCGCGCGCGCGACTTGGCCTCCACCAGCTCCACGCGGTGGGGGATGCGCTCCACGGAGAGCGCCTCGGAGAGCGCGCGGATCCAGGAGGGGTCGGCGCTCCGCAGCGAAGCCAGCTCTTCGGAGGCAGGAAGCTCGGAGGGCGCGGTCTCTTCCTGCCGCCGCGCCAGCTCGCTCTCGTCCACGAGCGGAACGCCGCAGTCGCCGCACGTCGCGACCGTGTGCAGGTACTCCTCGCCGCACTCGGGACAGAGCTTGGGAGGCGGCTCCACGTTGCGCTCTCCTCCGCCCGCAGCCTACCAGCGCCGGGTCACGCGCGCAGCCGCGCGAGCGTCGCCGCGAGGTCGGGCGGGTCCGGGCTCTCCGCTCGAACCTCGTCGAGGGCGACCGAGGCCGCGTGCAGCATCTGGCGCGGCACCGGCACCCGAGCGTTGGCGCCGCCGTACGCGGTGTCGCCCAGCACGGGATGGCCTCGGTGCGCGAGGCTGGTGCGTATCTGGTGCAGGAAGCCGGTGCGCGGCTCGATCTCCAGGAGGGTGACGTCACCCAGCACCTCGAGGCTGCGCCAGCGAAGGTCGGCGAGCCGCGACCCCGGCGTGCCGGGCGCGACCACGCGGACGCGCGCCGGGCGGTGTCGCGAGACCTGGAGCGCGACGTGCTCCTCGCCCGCTCCCCGGAGCGCGCCCACCACCAGCGCGCGGTAGCGCTTGGCGACGCGATGGCTTCGGAACGCCTGGCGCAGGCGCTCCCAGGCGCCTTCCTGGGTGGCGAAGAGCACCACCCCGGAGGTGTCCACGTCGAGACGGTGGACGACGCCGCTCCGCAGGCCCCCCTCCCCCACGCCCTGGATCTCCGGGTGTCGCGCCACGAGGGCGTTCAGGAGCGTGGCCCCCTCGTCCTCCCGAAGCGGGTGCACCGGCTGGCCCGGGGCCTTGTCGAGCGCGATCCACCCGGGGCCGCGCGCGAGCACCGGGAGCGGGCTCTCCGGCTCCGGACGCACGCGGCGTGACGCCGGCGGCACGTAGTCCGCGACCGCGAGGCGCGCTCCCGCCACCAGCGGCATCCCCTTGTGGCGGAGATCGAGCCGCCGCCCCTCGCGCGCCACGTAGCCCCCCGCCAGCAGCCGGCGCGCCTCGGCGCGGGAGAGGCGGAGGCGCTGCGCCAGGAAGGCATCGAGCCGCGCGCCCGCGTCCTCGGGGCCTACTTCCAGTCGGCGGTGCGTCTCGCTCGCGTGCACGCCACCAGGGTAACCGCTCGGCATTGACAGGGAGGGGCACCCGGGTACCTTGGCTCGCAATGCCGGCCGCACGCTCCGCCGCTTGCTCGATCCTTCGCGACGGAATCGCTCCGATTCGCGGCCCCGGGTTGCGGCCCGCCGCCGGCTGACGCCTCGTGCGTCGAACTGCGGAGGCCGCGGACTCGATCCCGCGGCCTTCGGTGTTTCTGGGTCGAGGAGGTCCACCATGCGCGAGGTTTCCGCCCAGCGCATCGAGGTGATGGACACCACGCTGCGCGACGGCGAGCAGACGCCCGACGTCGCCTACACGCCGGCCGAGAAGCTCCAGATCGCGCGCATGCTGCTCAGCGAGGTGCGCGTCGATCGAATCGAGATCGCGTCGACGCGCGTCTCCGAGGGCGAGCGGCAGGCGGCCCGCCGCGTGGCGAGCTGGGCGCGCCGCCAGAAGCTGCTCCCCAAGGTGGAGATCCTGGGCTACTGCGACGGCAAGGACTCCGTGGACTGGATCGCGGGCGTCGGAGGCCGGGTGCTGAACCTGCTGGTGAAGGGCTCCGAGCGCCACTGTCGCGAGCAGCTCGGCCTCACGCCGGAGACGCTCCGCAAGCGCGTGTCGCAGACCATCGCGTACGCCCGAGGACGCCGTCAGCACGTGAACGTGTATCTGGAGGACTGGTCGAACGGCGTGCGCGAGTCGTTCGACTACGTCTTCGCGCTGGTTCAGCTCCTGACCGAGCTCCCCGTGGAGCGTGTCTACCTCCCGGACACGCTGGGCATCCTCGACCCCGACGACGTGCACCACTACGTCTCCTTGATGACGCGTACCTGGCCCCAGGTTCACTTCGAGTTCCATGCCCACGACGACTACGGCCTCGCCACGGCGAACTGCCTGGCCGCCGTGCGCGCTGGCGTGCTCGGCATCCACACCAGCGTGAACGGCATGGGGGAGCGTACGGGGAACACGCGCCTGGCCGAGCTCGTGGCGGCCCTGCACGATCACACCACGTTCCGGACCGGCGTGGAAGAGTCGCGCCTCGAAGCCGTGTCGCGCCTGGTCGAGACCTTCAGCGGGAAGTTCGTGGCGGCCAACGCGCCCATCGTCGGGCGCGACGTCTTCACCCAGACCGCGGGCATCCACGCGGACGGCGACGCGAAGGGCGGGCTCTACGCCAGCGCCCTCGCCCCCCAGCGCTTCGGCCGCGAACGCCGCTACGCCCTGGGCAAGCTCTCGGGCAAGGCCTCCCTCGACCACAATCTGCGCGCCCTCGGCATCGAGCTCTCCGACAAGGCGCACCAGCTCGTGCTCCAGCGCATCGTGGAGCTGGGCGACAAGAAGCACACCGTCGTCCCCGAAGACCTGCCCTACATCATCGCCGACGTGCTCAAGCGCCCCGCGGAGCGGCCGGTGCGCGTCGAGTCGTATCGGGTGGAGATCGGGTCCGACGAGCTGCCGCGCGCGGAGGTGGAGGTGTCGGTGCGCGGCGAGCGCGCGCGTGCGCGCGCCAGCGGCGACGGCGGCTACGACGCCTTCATGCACGCGCTTCGCAAGGCCGTGCGCCGCTTCGGACTCCAGGTGCCCCGCCTGGACGACTTCCGGGTGCGCATCCCTCCCGGAGGGCGCACCGGCGCCCTGGTGGAGACGGTCATCACCTGGCGACTGGACGACCCGGGAGAGGACACCTTCACCACGCTGGGCGTGGACTCCGACCAGCTCGCCGCGGCGGTGATCGCCACCGAGAAGATGCTGAACGCCGTGGCAACGCGCGGCGGCACGGACGACTGATGGCCCGGCGCTCCCGCGCCACCTTGCTGCCGGCCCTGCTGGCCGTTGCCTGCGCCACGCCGGTCGCGCCGGAGCCGAGCTACCAGCCCACGCAGAGCGTGCTCGAGGTGGTGGCGGTGCTGACGCGGCACGTCCCCGACGACACCTACCGCTTCGAGCCGGCGCGCGACTTCACGGGACGCAACGTCTACCGCGCCAGCCTGATCCGGCTCGAGAACCTGGAGCGCGTACACGCCGAGGCGTTGCGGGCGGGCCATCTGGACGAGGTGGTGGCCTTCGCCAAGGGGCGCGCGCTCGAGCGGCTGGGCGCCTTCGACCTGGCGGCCGCGAGCTATCGCCGGGCGGCCGAGCGCCAGGGCGAGCTGCGTCTGGAAGCGCTGCGCGCGGCCTCGGTCTGCGAGAGCCTGCTCGAGGCCTCGGAGATCGGTTGGGAGGCGGGCCGGCCGGGCCCCGAGCCGCTGGCCCGGCCCGCCCTGCCGGAGCCGCAGGCGGCGCTCGCGGCGTTCGACCGCCGCGTCGCGCTGCTCGAGGCGGTGCGCGAGGCGGCGGCGGACACCCACCACGCGGCGGTGATCCAGGAGGAGATCGAGCGCGCGGACCTGGCCCGCACCCGCTACTTCCTGGCGCGGCGTCCCCTGGATCCCGAGGGCGACGTGCGGGCCCTGGCGGAGCTGCAGCGCGTGGCCACCCGTCATCGCGATAGCAAGCATCGCCATCGCCATCTGCTGGATCTGGCCGACCTCTATGCCACGCTGGCGGAGGAGTACGTGGACGCACGTCCCCCGGACGGGCTCTGGTTCGACCCGCCCGCGTTCCAGGATCTGGTGGACTCGGCGGCGCGCCTCTACGAGGTGGTTGCGAACCAGGACGGGACGACGGAGAAGCTCGAGGCCGCGCGACGGCTCGAGGCGTTCCTGGCCTTCACGCTGCGGGTGGATCATGACCGCCTGGCTCAGTGACCGCCGCGCGCGCTCGTGCCTGCTCGGGGCCCTCCTGGCCCTCGGGGCCTGCATCCCCGCCTGCCGCACCGGCGGCACGGTGCCCGCGGGCCCGCTCCTGGAGCCCCTGCCGCGACGGGCGGCGGCGGTTCCCGACGCCCCGGCGCGCGCCGCCCGGGACACGGCCGCTGCCGCGCTGCTGGGGCGCGAGGATGCGGCCCGAAGCGAGCGCCTCCGGCTGGAAGCCATGGAGCGCGCTCGGCGCGAGCGCGGCGAGGCGCCGTCCGGGCTCGTCCCCGTGTGCCTCGAGCTCGAGCACGCCACGCTTCGCGACCACTTCGCCTGGCGGGCCGCAACGGACGCGCTGCTCGAACGACCCGACCTCGACCCCGCGCGCCGTCGGCTGCTGGAGCAGGAGCTGCGGGACGACCCTCTGCGCCTGGCGGACCGCCGCCTCGCCGACGCCCGCCGCTCCCGCTTCGCGCGCACCTTCAACACGCTGGCGGAGCCCTTGGGACGCTCCCTCACCAGCACGGCGCTCGCCCCCTACCGCCTTGCGCGCGCCCTGGTGCGTCTCGCCGCCCAGCAGGCGCAGCGGGAGCCCATCAGCGTGCCCGAGCGCCAGGCTCTCGCGCACTGGAAGCAGTACGTGGAGACCCATCCCGGGACGCCCGAGGCGGCCGCGCTGTTGGAGCGGATCGAGGCGTTGCAGCGCCGCTGGTACGCCATGAAGCGGGAGCGTCACCTGGCTTCCGCACGCCGCGCCCTGGACGCGGGGCAGAATACGCGAGCGCTGGTCCTCGCCGAGCGGGTGCTGCGCTACGCGCCCGAGGACGACGACGCGAGCGCCCTGCTCGAGCAGGCCCGGGCGCGCCGCGGCGCGCGACTCGACCGGGAGGCGCGCAGCCTGGCCGCTCCCGAGGCGCCCCCCCTCGATGCGGGGCAGCCGGCGGCCCGCGACCTCGGCGTCGCCCTGCTGCATCCAGACGGCGACCGGTCGGGGGCGGCGGCGCGTCTGCTCCAGGAAGCCCCGGCGGGCCCGCTGGCGGACGCCGCCCGCTTCGCCGCCGCGAACGCCACCCCTCGCGAGTCCGCCACCTGGAGCGAACTCGCGCGGCTGGCGGAGCAGGATCCCACGCGCACGCCCATGGCGCGACACGCGGGCGCGCTGGTGCGGAGCCCGACGCAGCACCCGTGGGCCGCCTTCCAACGCGCTCGAAGCCGCGAGCGGCGCCAGCGTGCCGCGTGGGTGCTGGCCGGGCCGTTTGCCGACCCCACGCGGCACGCCTCCCTGCCGTGGCCCCTGGCACGCGCGCTCGACGTCTTCTCCCTGGTCCCGATGGTGGCCGGACTGCCCACGCGCATCCTGCGCGCCCCCTTCCTGCCCGAGCATCAACAAGCGGCGGCCGTGCACGCGCGTCACTACCTGGCGCGCCATCCGCGCGGAGAGCACGCCGACGAGGCGCGTCGCTGGCTGGTGGACTGGGAGCTCGACCGCGGCAATGCCATCGGCGCACACCGTCTGGCCGCCGACGGCGACCCGGACCCCGACCGCATCGCCGGGCTGCGCGAGGACGCCGCGGCGCAGGCCGTCTCGGTGGCCAGCCGACAGACGCGTCCGGACGTGCGCTTCGCGCTGCTGGGACGGGTGACGCAGGAATACCCCGGAACCGAGGGCGCACGCCGCGCCGGACGCCAGCTTCGCGAGGAGATCGAGCAGGCCACCTCCCAGCGCATCCGGATCTCCCGCGGCTTCCTGCTGGAGAACCGGGAGCTGGCCGGGCCGACGGGCCTGGCCCTCCGCGCCGAGCTGCTGGACGACGATCCCGCCAACGGCGAGCTTCACCCCGACGGCGTCTTCCTGATCGGCGGCCGCACGCTCGAGTTCGCGCTGCTGGACGAGACGGGCGATCCCGAGGCACCCCCCCACGTCACGCGACGGCGCGTCTCCGACGAACGCCTGGCGCGGATCGTCGGGCTGCTCGAGGAGACCGCGCGACGCAATGCGCTGGTGGATGCGGACGCGCCCTTCGAGCCCGACGCCGACCGCGACCGCTACTTCGAGCGGGCGCGCCTCGGGGTCGCCGACCGTCCCGACCCGAGGCCCACGGCCCGCTCCAGCTACGCGTTCCGGGGCATGCGGGAGCGCTACGGCATGGTGAGGAGCCGCGAGAGCATCCTGCCGGTGGAGCTGGTGATCCAGGGGTCGTTTCCGGACCTGGGGCTCGGTGCGTTTCCGCGCATCCGCACGCCGAAGCCCACCCCGGACGCAATCCTCTACCGCTAGATCCTGTCCCGAAGCGTGTCGCGGTAGCTCTCGTCCAGCAGCTCGACGGGATGTACCACGCGCGCGCGCAGCCCCACGCGCCGCGCCCCGGACTCCAGCTGCAGCAGACAGCCGGGGTTCCCGGTCGCCACCACGTCCGGGTCGGCGGCGGCGAGGTGCGCGAGCTTGCGCGCCAGCACCGCCTGCGACATCTCCGGCTGGGTGAGCCCGTAGGTGCCCGCCGCCCCGCAGCAGCCGGTGGGATCGTCGTGCTCGACGAGCGTCAGGCCGGGGATCGCCTGGAGCGCCCGCCTGGGCGCTTCGCGCACCGCCTGCCCGTGAACCAGGTGACAGGGATCGTCGTAGCAGACACGCGCCTCCACCCGGCCCGGGGGCGCGCGCAATCCCACCGCATCCAGCCACTCGCAGACGTCCCGCACCGCGCCCGCGAAGTCGGCGCCTTCGGGGACACCCCACTCCCCCGCCTCGCGCATGGCGGCGCCACAGCCAGCGGAGTTGACCACGACCGCGTCCACGTCCTGCGCCCGGAAGGCCTCCGCATTGCGCGTTGCCAGCCGCCGGGCATGCTCCGGGTCCCCGGCGTGCGCGTGGAGCGCTCCGCAGCAGCCCTGCCCTCGGGGCGACAGCACGTCGAAGCCGTTCTTCGCCAGCACGCGGGCGGTGGCCGCGTTCACGCGGCCGAACAGCTCGGGCATGACGCAGCCCGCGAGCAGGCCCACGCGCCCGCGGCGCGGCGGCTCCGCGGGCACCAGCGCAGGCAGCGGGCGCCGCTCCCGCCGCGGAGGCACGCGCGGCGCCTGGGCCTGGAGGGCCCGAAGGCGCGCGGGCAGCAGGGGACGCGCCACGCGATCCAGACCCAGCCGCTGCGCGGTGGCGAGCAGGCTCACCAGAAGCCGCAGCCGTCGCGGGTGCGGCACCACGTGCCGCAGGGCGAAGCGCTCCACGCGCCCGGCCGCGCCCCGTCGCAGCCCGCGTCGCTCCACCTCGGCCCGCGTCCCCTCGAGCAGACGCCCAAAGCGCACGCCGGAGGGGCACGCCGTCTCACAGGCACGGCAGCCGAGGCACAGCCACGCCTCCTCGGCCAGCACATCGTCGAGCGGAATGCGTCCCTCCGCCACGCCGCGCATCAGGAAGATGCGACCCCGAGGCGAGGAGACCTCGCGCCCGGTCTCCTGGTAGGTGGGGCACACGGGGAGACACAGGCCGCAGTGCACGCAATCGAGCGTGCCCGGGTAGACCTGCGCCAGGGGCCCCTCCGGCGGCGACGGCGGGCCCGGCTCGGGGGTGGCCATGCTAGAGGCCTCCCAGGAAGCGGCCGGGATTGAGGACGCCGCGCGGATCGAAGCGCGCCTTGAGGACACGCATGACGGGGAGCGCCGCGGGCGGCTCGCCGAAGACGTCGCGTCCCTGCCGGGCCCAGAGCGGCCCCGACTCCAGCAGGAAGTCGCCGCCTCCGGCACGCGCGGCGCCCTGCGCCGCGCGCCAGGCCGCATCCGCGCGTTCCTCGTCCGCCGTCGCGGGCAGCTCGAAGCGTGCCAGCAGGAGACCGGTGCCTGGATGGATCAGCCGTACGGCGCCCGCCTCGCCGAGGATGCTCGCGGCAGCGGGCATGCGCGAGGGCAGCGCCGTCACCCGGAAGCGGAGCGATGCCGCGCCGCGCTCGCCGGCGTGCAGGTCGCGCAGGCGTTCCAACGCGCCGGCCTCCGCGGCACGCGCGGCCGAGCGCTTCGCCAGCCACGCCGCACCCTCCTCCACGACCGGGGCATCGCCCGCCAGCTCCACCAGGAGAAGGAATCCGTCCCAGCGCGGGGCAGCGGGCTCGAGCTCCCGGGTGAGCGTCTCGTCCAGGAGCGCGGCCACGCGCACGCCCGGACGCCGAGCAATCTCCAGACCGAGCGTGCAGGCCTCTTCGGCCGCTCCCACCCAGCAGGACAGCAGCGCGGTACTCGTCGGCCTGGGGCGCAGACGAATCCAGGCCGCCTCGATCACCCCGAGCGTCCCGAAGGCGCCCACGTGGAGCTTGGCCAGGTCGTAGCCCGTCACGTTCTTCACCACGCGCCCGCCACAGCGCGTGCGCGTCCCGTCTCCCAGCACGACGTCCAGGCCGAGCACGGCGTCGCGCGGCTGCCCGAAGCCGGGGTGGCGGGGACCGACCGCCGCGGCGGCCAGCACGCCGCCCAGCGTGGAGTGCGAGCCGGGAGGATCCAGGGGCAGCTCCCATCCGGTCCCCTCGAGGGTCTCCCGGAGCGCGCTCAAGCTCGTCCCGCCGCGCGCGCGCAGCACGCCTTCGTCGGGCTCGAACTCCTCCACCCCGGTCAGCGCCCGGGTCGAGAGCACGACGTCCCCCGCGCGCGGCACGTTGCCGGTGCCGAGCCGGCTCCCGCCGCCCCGCACGATCGCCGCCAGGCCCGCCCGGTGGAGGCCTGCCACCGCCGCGGCCAGGGCCGTCCCGTCGCCCGGAAGCAGCGTCGTCTCGAGCTTGCGCCCCTCCACCTCGACGGGCTCGTGCTTCCGGGCCACGTCGGCGGGCAGCTCGGCGCAGAGCTTCTCGAGCGCGCTCCCGACGTCCATGCCTACTCGAAGGGCACGCGGTCGTAGCCGCGCGCCCGGGGGTTCGACTCCATGCAGAAGCGCGTGGTCGGAAACACCTTGCCCGGGTTGCAGACGCCGTCCGGGTCGAAGGCGGCGCGCAGCCGCCGCATCGCGTCGAGATCCGCCTCGCCGAAGACGAGCCCGATGAAGTCGCGTTTCTCGGTTCCGATGCCGTGCTCGCCGGTGATGACCCCGCCCGCCTCCACGCAGACGCGCAGGATCTCCTCTCCCGCGGCCAGCACACGGCGAAGCTCGTCCGCATCGCGGCGGTCGAAGGAGATGTTGGGGTGCAGGTTGCCGTCGCCCGCGTGGAAGACATTGGAGAGCCGCAGCCCGTGGCGGTCGCCGATCTCACACACCCGGGCGAGCACCTGCGGCAGGTGACGTCGCGGCACCACGGCATCGTGCACGTAGAGATCCGGCGCCAGCCGGCCCATGGCACCGAAGGCGCCCTTGCGCGCCCTCCAGAAGCGCTGGCGCTCCTGGGCGTCGCGCGCCACGTCCACGGCCGTGGCGCCGCTCTCCCTGGCGATGAGCCGGATGCGCTCCACCTGCGCCGGAAGCGCCGCCGCCGGTCCGTCGAGCTCCACCAGCAGCACGGCACCGGCGTCGCGTGGCAGCCCCGCCGCGTAGACGCTGGCCTCCACCGCCTCGATCGTGCGGCGGTCGAGGATCTCGAGGGCGGAGGGAACCAGGCCGCTGCGGATCACCTCCCCCACCGCGCGGCACGCGCTCACCACGTCCGGGAACACCGCCAGCAGCGTCTCCACCGCCTCGGGAAGCGGGAGCAGGCGCACCGTCACCTCGGTCACGATCCCAAGCGTTCCCTCGCTCCCCACCACCACGCCGCGCAGGTCGTAGCCCTGGCTCCATCCGGTGGCGGAGCCCACCCGAACGACGTCGCCATCCGGAAGCACGAGCTCCAGGGCGAGCACGTGGTTGGTGGTCGTGCCGTAGGCGAGCGTGTGGGGGCCGCCCGAGTTCTCGGCCACGTTGCCCCCGATCGTGCACGCCGCCTGGCTGGAGGGGTCCGGGGCGTAGAAGAGGCCGTAGGGCGCGGCTCGGCGCGAGAGCTCGGCGTTGACGACGCCCGGCTGCACCACGGCGAAGCGGTTCTCCGCGTCGATCTCGAGCACGCGGTGCATGCGCGAGCACTCGATCACGACGCCCCCATCCAGGGCGAGCGCGCCGCCGGAGAGACCGGTGCCGGCGCCGCGCGGCACGAACGGGACGCCGTGCCGCCGGCACGCGCGAACCAGACGTGCGACCTCCCGGGTGTCGTGAGGGAAGACGACGGCCCGCGGACGCGCGGTGTGCAGGGTCAGCGCGTCGCACTCCCAGGGAAACAGCTGCTCGGGACGGGTCAGGCAGCGTTCGCGCCCGACGACGTCCCGCAGGGCCGTGGCGAACGCCGCATCGTCGCGCGAGATCACGGGCACGGCTCCCCGGCGACCGGGTCGGCCCGCTAGGCGAGGCCGAGCCGCTCGAGCTGCTCCTCGTCGAGGCCGAGGTAGTGGCCCACCTCGTGCTTCACGGTGATCTGGATCTGCTCGACGAGATCGTCCCGATCGCGGCAGACCTTCTCCAGGTTCTTCTTGAACAGGAAGATCCGCGTCAGATCCGTGGGCTGATCGGTCACGGCCGCCTCCGTGCGCGGGACGCCCAGGAACAGGCCCAGGATCTGGGGCGAGAGATTCTCGTGGCGCATCAGCTCCTCGCCCGGAAAGTCCTCGATCAGCAGCGGGACCCCTTCGATGTGCTCACGGATCGAGCGCGGCACGTTCTCGAGCGCCTCGGCAGCCGCGGACTCGAACTCGTGCTCGCCGATGGGCACCGGGAGCGGGTAGCTCTCCGGCTCGAGGGCGTTCGCCCGGGCCAGCGCGCGGCTCGAGGCCTCGTGCTCGCCCAGCCGCTCGAGCACGAGTCCCAGGTGATAGACGGCGTGGGCGGACTCCGGATCGATCGCCACCGCCCGCTCCAGCTGACGGCGCGCCTCCTCGAAGCGACCCAGCTCGAACAGGATCTGCCCTTCGAAGGCACGCGGGGCCGACTGCTCGCCGCCGGTCTTGAGCGCGCGCCGCACCAGGAAGAGCGCCCCCTCCAGGTCGTCCTGGTAGAAGTACGCCTTCGACTTGAGGTAGTGGACCTCGCCCTCGGTGCCGCGGTCGAGGCGGGGCAGGTCGTCGACGCCGGAGAGCAGCCGGTCGCATTGCTCCACGGCCTGCTCCAGCGCCCCGTACTCCTCGAGCAGCAGCTCGATGCGATTCAGGTGGGAGGGAACGAACTTGGGATCGGCCTTCACCGCGAGCTCGAACTCCGCGAGCGCGTCGTCGAGCCGGCCCTCGTCCCAGAGGATCTCGCCGCGACCGTTGTGGGCCTCGGCACCGTCGGGCCGCGCCTGCAGCGCCCGCTCCAGCCACTCGAGGGCTTCCTGCGTGCGCCCGCCGTGCGATGCATCCATCGCCTCGTCGAGGCAATCCCAATAGCGACGGTCCTGGTCGCTCATGATCCCTTGCTGGGAGGCGGACAAGTTGGGGGGCCCAGCCTCGGAACGAGGCGATCATAGCAGACGGCCGGGCCCCACCTCCCTCTACCCTCCCGTCGGAGCAATCCTGTAACTACTTGATATCGGGAGAAATTTTGCATGTCCGCAAGAAGGGTCGGGGACCGGAAGGGCGCGTCCCGGTGGAGGTTTCGGACCTCCCCCGCAGGGCTCCGGATCCCGTCCGAGGACCGGCCGGGCGCCGGACCTCAGCGACGCCGGCCGAGGCGCGCCGCCGCGGCCAGCAGGCCCACCGCGAAGAGCAGCCCTGCGCTCGGCTCCGGCACCGCCGGCCCGGGAGGGTCGTCCCCGCCGCAGAGGGGATCGATGCCGCAGGGAGGCTCGTCGCCGCCGGGGGGCTCGTCACCGCCGGGGGGCTCGTCGCCGCCGGGGGGCTCGTCACCACCGGGAGGCTCTTCACCGCCGGGGGGCTCGTCACCACCGGGAGGCTCGTCACCGCCGGGAGGCTCGTCACCGCCGGGAGGCTCGTCACCGCCGGGGGGCTCGTCACCGCCGGGGGGCTCGTCACCACCGGG
>JBFGJV010000051.1:0-16374 GCA_041577015.1 Myxococcota bacterium | reverse complement strand
TGATTGCCTTCCCGGGGATCCCCGGGAAGGCAATCAAGGCAAGGAACGTCCCCTCAACTCCTTCGCGAAGGCGACGGCGGCGTCTACGGCGGCGTCGCGGGAGGGGGCGGCGGCGATGCGGTCCACGAAGGCGCTGCCCACCACGACGCCGTCCGCGAAGCGCGCGATGGCGCGCACCTGCTCCGGGGTCTTCACGCCGAACCCCACGCAGACCGGGACGTCCGAGACGCGCCGCACGCGGGCCACGCCGGCCTCGAGCTCCGGCGGCAGCTCGTCCCGGGCCCCGGTCACGCCGGTGAGGGAGACGTAGTAGAGGAAGCCTCGGGTGCGCGCGGCCAGGCGGGCCAGACGTGCCTCCGTGGTGGTGGGTGCGGCCAGCAGGATCGGGGCGACGCCGTGGCGCTCGAGACCGTTGAAGAGCGCCTCGCCCTCCTCGGGCGGGAGATCCGCCACGATCAGCCCGTCCACGCCCGCCGCCCTCGCCGCCTCCGGGAAGTCCGTCTCCCCGAAAGCGTAGACGGGATTCGCGTATCCCATCAGGATCAGCGGTATATCTACCTGAGGCCGCAGCGTTTTCACCAGATCCAGGATGCGCCGCAGCGAGCTCCCTCCGGCCAGCGCCCGCTCGCTCGCGCGCTGGATCGTCGGGCCCTCGGCGATGGGATCCGAGAAGGGAACCCCGAGCTCCAGGGCGTCGGCCCCGGCCTCGGCCAGCGCCAGCACCAGCGCCTCCGTGGTGGCCAGGTCCGGATCGCCTGCGGTCAGAAAGGGGATCAGCGCGCGCTCGTCCCGCTCCCGGAGCGCGCGGAAGCGTGCCGCGATGCGCTCCATCAGTGGCGTTCCGCGTCCCGCCGCGCGAGCAGCTCCCGCACCTGAGGCGCGTCCTTGTCGCCCCGCCCCGAGAGGTTCACCAGCACGATGGCCTCGGGCGCCAGCGTGGGCGCCAGCTTGCGCACGTGGGCGATGGCGTGGGCGGTCTCGAGCGCCGGGATGATGCCCTCCAGACGCGAGAGGTAGAGGAAGGCGTCGAGGGCCTCGTCGTCGGTCGCGACGACGTACTCCGCGCGGCCCGCGTCGCGCAGGAAGGCGTGCTCCGGGCCGACGCCCGGGTAGTCGAGCCCCGCGGAGATCGAGTGCGCCGGGAAGATCTGGCCGTCGTCGTCCGCCAGCACGAGCGTGCGCTGGCCGTGGAAGATGCCCGGCACCCCCGCGCTGAGCGTGGCCCCGTGGCGCCCGGTCCCGACCCCCTCCCCGCCCGGCTCCACGCCGACCATGCGCACGCCCTCGTCCTCCAGGAAGGGGTGGAAGAGGCCGATGGCGTTCGAGCCGCCCCCCACGCAGGCGACCAGCACGTCCGGCAGCCGGCCGGCCGCCTCCAGGATCTGGCGCCGCGCCTCCACGCCGATCACGCGCTGCAGGTCGCGCACGATCGTCGGGTAGGGATGCGGTCCCATGACCGAGCCGATGCAGTAGTAGGTGGTGCGCACGTTGGTCACCCAGTCCCGCATGGCCTCGTTGATGGCGTCCTTCAGGGTCTGCGAGCCGGCCGTCACCGGGCGCACGCGCGCCCCGAGCAGCTCCATCTTGAAGACGTTCAGCGCCTGGCGCTTCACGTCCTCGGCGCCCATGTAGACCTCGCACTCGAGATCGAGGAGCGCGCAGGCGGTGGCGGTGGCCACGCCGTGCTGCCCGGCCCCGGTCTCGGCGATGACGCGCGGCTTGCCCATGTGGCGGGCCAGCAGCGCCTGCCCCAGCACGTTGTTGATCTTGTGCGCGCCGGTGTGCGCCAGGTCCTCGCGCTTGAGCCAGACCTGGGCGCCCGCGAGGTCCTCGCTCACGCGTCGGGCGTGGAAGAGCGGCGTGGGCCGGCCGGCGTAGTGCGTCAGCAGCCGCTCCAGCTCGCCTCGGAACGCGGTGGAGCCCGCGATGCGCGGATACGCCTCCGTCAGCTCGTCGAGGGCCGCGATCAGGGTCTCCGGGACGTAGCGCCCGCCGTAGGCGCCGAAGCGCCCCCGGGCGTCGGATTCGCTCCTCACGCGCCCTCCTCGGCCTTGCGCACGGCCTGGACGAAGGCCTGGATGCGGCTCGCCGGCTTGCGCGCCCCCTCCCCCTCGACCCCCGTGGCCACGTCCACGCCCCACGGCAGCAGGTCGCCCACGTCGGCGAGCGCCTTGCCGACGTTCTCCGGCGTGAGCCCGCCGGCCAGGATCACGTCGAAGCCGGTCGCGATCAGCTCCGCGGCGTCGCTCCAGGGCCAGGGCTTCCCGCGACCCCCGCCCTCGGTGGGATGGTCGAGGAGCAGGATCGTGCCGGGATAGCGCTCCGCCGCCTCGGGATCGGCGCCGCGGATGGCCTTGATCACGGGCAGGTCCACCGCCTCTACATCCTCGGGCTCCTCGTCGCCGTGCAGCTGGATGCGCTCCACCTCGATGCGGCGCAGCACGCGGTCGATCTCCCCCACGGCGGGATCGCGGAACACGGCCACGCGCTCCACCTGCCGGTCCACGTGCGCGGCGATGAGCTCGGCATCGCGCAGGTCGAGCGCCCGCGGCGAGCCGGCCACGAAGTTCAGGCCGATCAGATCGGCCCCGGCATCGACCGCCGCCTGGGCGTCGTCGGGATGGGTGACGCCGCAGATCTTGATGCGCACGTTCCCGCTCACGTTGCTCCTCGTAGCCTCCGTAGCGCGCGGGCCACGTCGGGCTCGCGCATCAGGGCCTCGCCCACCAGGACGGCGTGGGCGCCGGCCGCCTCGAGACGACGTACGTCCTCCGGGCCGAAGATCCCGCTCTCGGACACCAGCACGACGCCCTCGGGCACCTGGGCGGCCAGCCGCTCCGTCGTGCCGAGGTCGACCTGGAACGTGCGAAGGTCGCGATTGTTGATGCCCACCAGATCGGCGCCCGCGGCGAGGGCCACCTCGAGCTCGGCCTCGTCGTGGACCTCCACCAGCGCATCGAGACCCCGCTCCACGGCCCGCTGCCGCAGCTCCGCCAGGCACTCGGGTGCGAGGGCCGCCACGATGAGCAGCACGGCGTCGGCGCCGTGCACGCGCGCCTCGTCCACCTGGTAGGGATCGATCAGGAAGTCCTTGCGCAGGAGCGGCAGCTCCACCTCCCGGCGCACGGTGTCGAGCAGGCGCAGCTCGCCTCCGAAGTAGCGCGCATCGGTCAGCACGGAGAGGGCCGCCGCGCCGGCGTCGGCGTAGGCCTTGGCGCAGCCCACGGGATCGAAGTCCGGCCGGATCTCGCCCCGGCTAGGCGAACGGCGCTTGAGCTCCGCCACGATGCGCGGCCTCGGTGCCCGGCGCAGCGCCTCACGGAAGCCGCGCGGAGCCTCGGCGGGCGCGGCGGCCCGGGAGGCCAGCGTCGCCGGCGCGAGCCGGGACTTCGCCCGCTCCACCTCGTGGCGCTTGTGCTCCAGGATCTCGGCCAGGATCGACACGCGGCCTAGACCTCGTGACTCGCGCGCACCAGCGCCTCCAGTCGCGCGAGGGCGGCTCCCTGGTCGAGGCTCTGCCGCGCCCGCTCGATGCCCGCGCCCAGGTCGGAGGCCGCCTCCGCCACCCAGAGCGCCGCGCCCGCGTTCGCGAGCACCACGTCCCGGCGCGCCCCCGGCTCGCCCTCGAGAACCGCGCGCACCAGCGCCGCGTTCTCGGCGGCGTCGCCGCCGGCGAGCTGCTCGGGCCGCGCCCGGGGAAGCCCGAGCGGCTCGGGATCCAGCACCCGGCGCTCCACGCGGCCCCCGGCGAGCCACGCCGCGTCGGTGACGGTGGTGGTCGTGATCTCGTCGAGGCCGTCGCGCCCGTGCACGACCAGCGCCCGCTCGGCGCCCAGCTCGCCCAGCGCCCGGGCCAGGGGCTCCACGAGCCCGGCCGCGTAGACGCCCACCAGCTGGCGCCGCACGCCGGTGGGATTCACCAGGGGTCCCAGGCAGTTCATGATGGTGCGGAGTCCGAGCTCCTGGCGCACCGGAGCCACGTGACGCATGGCCGGGTGGGCGCGTCGGGCAAAGAAGGGCGCGATCCCCACCCGGCGCAGCAGCTCCGCGGCGCGCTCCACCGGCAGATCGACCTTGACGCCGAGCGCCTCCAGCACGTCGATGCTCCCGGCCCGACTCGACGCCGCGCGGTTGCCGTGCTTGGCCACCGGGACACCCGCACCCGCCACCACGAAGGCGGCCGCCGTGGAGATGTTGAAGGTGTGCGCCCCGTCGCCGCCGGTTCCGCAGGTGTCGATGGTACGCGGGTCGGGCGTGGGCGCTCGCTCGGCGCGGCTGCGCAACGCGCGCGCCGCGGCCACGATCTCGCCCACCGTCTCGCCCTTGGTGCGCAGGGCGACCAGCAGCGCCGCGATGGATGCGGGAGCGGCCTTCCCGTCCATGATCTCCCCGAAGGCGGCCTCCAGGAGGTCGGCGGGAACCTCCTCGCCGCCGACGGCGGTCTCGATGGCGCGACGCAGACTCACGCGGCCGCCCGGCAGTCGTCCAGGAAGTTGCGCAGGAGGGGCAGCCCGGACGGGGTCGCGATCGACTCCGGATGGAACTGCACGCCCTCGGCCGGAAGCCCGCGATGCCGCAATCCCATGATCTCCCCGTCCGGGGTGCGAGCCGTCACGCCGAGCGTCTCCGGCAGCGTCGCCTCGTCCACCACGAGCGAGTGGTAGCGCGTGGCGCGCAGCGGCGAGGCCAGGCCGCGGAACACGCCCCGCGCGTCGTGCCGGATCGCGCTGGTCTTGCCGTGTACGGGGTGGGCGCGTCGGACGTCGGCGCCGAAGGCGACCGCGAGCGCCTGGTGCCCGAGGCAGACGCCGAGCACCGGCACCCCGCGTGCGGGGAACTCCCGGGCGACCTCGACGGAGACGCCGGCCGCGGTCGGCTCGCCCGGACCCGGCGAGATCACGACGCCGCCCACCTGCAGCGCCCGGAGCGCCGCGAGCGGGAGCGCATCGTTGCGCACCACCTCCACCTCGGCGCCCAGCTCTGCCAGGGACTGCACGAGGTTCCAGGTGAAGGAGTCGTAGTTGTCGATCATGAGGATGCGCACGACTGCGCCGAAAGCCTAGGAATTCTGCATGGTTATCAAAGGCTTCCGCCCACGTCAAGAAAACCCCCGGCCCCCGTGGCGCCGCGACCTCCGAAGGGCCGCACCGCATCGTCGCCGATCCCGATCAGCCGGTAGGTGACCGAGAAGTCCACGCCGCGCTTGCGGTCCTCCTCGAGCTCGAGACGGATGGCCCAGCATCGGCAGCGCGAGATGTACTCGATCCCGCCCTGGTTCGCGATGGAGAGCGTTTCGTTGAAGCTGTAGGAGCCCCGGTAGGTGAGCGCCCACTGGGGCGTCAGCGCCACGCGCGCCCCCACGGCGAGCTGGTTCACGCGCTTGAACCGCTCGCGGCTGTCGAAGCGGTCCTGCCAGGGAAAGACCTCGAAGAAGCGCGGGAAGTCGCGCTTGTAGCGATAGGAGGCGAAGAACTCGTGGCCGGACGCGCTGGCCCAGGCCAGCTGGGAGAGCGCCTCGGAGAGGTGCCGCTCCTCGGGATCGTAGGCCACGTTGAAGCGCAGCCGCGAGGAGGGGAGCGGCCACGCGGTGCCCTCCAGGACCACGAGACCGAAGTCGCCCTCGTCGAAGCGGTAGGCGCCGAGCAGGGTCAGCTCGCCCCAGAGCGCCGACGCCCCGGCCGCGCCGCGGCGGAGGATCCGGTTGCCCAGGGCCAGCACCAGCGCGTTCGTGTCGACGATCCGATCGGCGGGGTCGCGCGTCACGTTGTCCAGCTCGAGCTGGCGCACGCGCGCCTGGGGCAGCGCCGTGCCCGGCACGTAGAGGGGGTTCGTGCGCTGATTCGAGTCCGAGACGTAGGCCCAGCCCAGGCGCGGCTCGAACAGGTGCACGGCGGCGCCGCCGCCGAACGGGAGCTGGAAGGCCCGGCGCAGCCGGGTACGCAGGTCGAGGCGCGCCGTGAGCAGGCTGCGGACCTCGGTACCCTGCGCGTCGCTGTCGTAGAGGGTGCCGTGGTAGCCGATCTCCGGGTAGAGCTCGAGGCGGTCGGCGAGCCGTAGCGGCAGGCCGAGCCGCGGCGCCACGAGCATGCGCTGGCCCTCGTCCGCGAGCGGCTCGCCCTCCTGGAAGCGGCCGTCGCCCTCGGTGCCGCTCGGGTTGGTGAGCGGGTCGAAGTCGTCGCGGCTGCCGTCACCAGCCACCACCTCTCCCAGGCGATTCCGCTCCTGGGGGTTCTGCATCGACGGGATCGCGTCGATCCCGGTGTCCAGGAAGAGATCGTCCACGCTCTCGATCCCGAGCTCGGACTCGGCGGAGTCCCTGGACTGGAAGTTCGTGTATTCAAGATCGAGGCCGAGCACGAGCGGCAGCGGGCCGAGTCGGCGCGGGAGCGCGCTGGCGCCGACCTCCGGCACGCGCTGGAGCAGGAAGCGGTCGCGGTCGAGATCGTCCGGGCTCTGCAGGTCGTCCGCCACGCGGACGCCGCCCGTCAGGCCCAGCCATCCGTTCGTGCCGAAATGGCGCTCCACGAAGCCGCGCGACTGGAGGAAGCGCTGCGCCCGGGTCTCCGACAGGTCGCGGAAGTCGAACACGTAGAGGTTGTCGGAGATGGCGCGGGCGTCGGCCTTGAAGCGCCAGTCCGCGGGCAGGAAGTGGTCGTGAACCCAATCGACCCCCCAGCGGTCGTCGTCGAAGGGCTCCTCCGCCGTGTTCTCCTGCACGTCGCGGTCGTGGATGAAGCTGGCGAAGAGCTCGCCCTCGGACCGCTCCCCGAACACGTACTCGACCGCCGCCCGGGGCATGAAGCCGCGTCGGAACACCAGCGAGGGCGTGAGCGTCACGTTCAGGTTGGGGGCCGCGGCCCAGAAGAAGGGCAGCCCCACGTCGCCGCCGCTGCGCGAGGAGGCATTGAACTCGGGCAGCAGGAAGCCCGTCTTGCGCCCGGTGCGCAGCGGATAGGTCATCCAGGGCACCCAGAGCACGGGCACGCCGAGCACGTCGAACGTGGTGTTGCGGGCGGTGGCATCACCGTCCGGCTCGAGCTCGGCCCGCTCGGCCCGAATGGCCCAGGGGTCGCGGCCGGGATCCGGGCAGCGACAGGTGGTGAAGCGGCCCGACTCGATGCGCCACGCCTCGGGCCCGAGCCGGCGCAACTCGTCGCCTTCCAGCCGGAAGCGGCTGGTCTCGGAGTCGAGCCGACCGTCGAACACGATGCCCTGGAGGGTCTGCACGTCGAACTGCATGAAGTCCGCTCGCAGGGTGTCGGCCCCGTCGCGGATCACCACGTCGCCGCTGGCCACGGCGATGCCGGTGGCGTTGCTGAGGCTCATCCAGTCGGCGGTGACCGTGCGCTCGCCCTGCACGAGACGCACGTTGCCGCGCGCCACGTAGAGCTCGCCATCGCGCTCGTACTCCACCTGGTCGGCGGTGAGATCCCAGGGACCGCGGCTCACCAGCGTCTGCGCGGAATCCGAGGCCGCGTGCGCCGCGGGCGCGAGGAGCCAGACAGGCAGGCTCAGGGCGATGGCGAAGCGGCGAAGTCGGCGACGACCCAAGCGCGGCCCCCCACCCGCGCGGCGGGCGCGTGCCAACCTACACGATGGACACGCCGGGGGTCAATTCGAGGGAGAGTCTTCAGTCGTCCAGGGACGCGGCCAGGGCTTCCAGATCGGGGACGAGCAGCACCTCGTCCGCGAGGCGGATCAGCTTGCGCTGGAACAGCCGCTCCAGGGCGCGGTGGCACTCGAGCAGGGAGAGGCCCGTGTCACCGGCGAGGCAGCGCAGCGTGAGCGGAACCCGGGTCTCGGAGGCGCCGCGCTCGGCGCGGCGCAGGAGCGTGCGCACCACCGGCCGCAGCAGATCCGGAGCGCCGAGCTCCGCCAGCCGGGACTCCAGCTCGAGGATGCGCGCGCCGAGGCGGCCGATGATGCGAAGCCCGATCTCGGGCCGCTCCAGACACATGGTTTCGAACGTGGCGCGGTCGAGCTCGAGGAGCTCGGCGTCGGCCACCACCACCGCCCGGCCACTGCGCGCGCTCCCGAGCAGGACGTCCTGCTCCCCGAACATCTCGCCGGCGCCCAGCCGCGCCACCAGCCGCGGTCCGTCCTCGTGCGGACGCAGCAGCTCCACCTCGCCGACCTGCACCACGTAGACGCGCTCGGCCGCCTCGCCCACGTCATACACGACCTCTCCGGCGCCGAAGCGGCGCTGCCAGGAGCGACGCACCTGCAGCCCGGTGTCCTCGTGGCCCAACGAAGCGCTGGCGGATCCGGTTCCCACGGCGTTCGAAGGGATCGACCGGACCGCGGGGGCGCTTGAGGGCCGGCCTCCCGGCCTCACCCTGGCCGGGCCAGGACGGCCTGGACGGCCTCCTCCAGGTCGTCCCGGTCCACGACGCCGAGATGGAGCGAGTCGATGCGTCCCTCCGCGTCCAGCACCACGAGGGCCGGGAAGCCGGGGGCGCCGTACTCCCAGGCGAGCGCCTCGCTGCCGAGCAGCACCGGGTAGCGGATGTCGTGCTCCTGGGCGAAGGCCGCCACCACGTCGCGCCCCTCGCTGTCCACCGAGATTCCGAGCACCGCGACGCCGTCGCCGCGGTGCGCCTCTTGAAAGGCATTGAGCACCGGGATCTGGAACACGCACGGGGCGCACCAGGTGGCCCAGAAGTCGATCACGACCGGCCGGCCCCGGAAGCTCTCGAGGGTCACCGTGCGGCCCTCGAGGTCGGGCAACGTGAAGGCCGGCGCCGGATCACCCGGCGCATCGGCATCGCGGGGCGTCCCGGCGCCGCAGGCCAGCGCCAGGGCCAGCGCGGCCAGCCACGCCCGCCTCACAGGAGCGACTCCTCCAGGCGCAGCACGAAGCGATTCAGGAACGCGAACCAGGCGTTGAGGCGCGTCAGCTGGTCGGTCAGAACCAGCACCCCGACACCCACCAGGAGCGCGCCCGAGGCGAGCTCGATCTTCCGGAAGTGGCTGCGCACGCGCTGGAACGCGGCCAGAAAGTGCTCGAGGCTCCAGCCGGCCAGCAGGAACGGAACGGCGAGCCCTGCCGAGTAGACCGAGAGCAGCCACACCCCCTGCCCCACCGTGTCGTGACTGCCGGCGAGGGTCAGGATGCCGCCCAGGATCGGCCCGATGCAGGGCGACCACCCGAAGGCGAAGGCGGCCCCCACCAGCGCCGCGCCCAGCGGACCGGCCGGTCGCGAGCGCAGCTCGGCCCGGGCCTCCCGGTGCAGGAAGGGGACGTGCAGCAGGCCCGCGACGTGGAGCCCCATCACGATGATGACGAGGCCGGCGAGCTGGATCAGTCCGAACTCTACGCCCAGGACCTCGGCCCGCCAGCTGCGCAGCGCGCGTCCCAGGAGCGTCGCCGTCGCGCCCAGGCTGACGAACACCGCCGAGAAGCCCAGCACGAAGCCCAGGCAGGCGCGCAGCACGTGACGGTGCACCTGTCCCTGGGCGGCGTGCTCCCGCATCTCCTCCACGGTTACGCCGGAGACGAGGGAGAGGTAGGCGGGCATCAGCGGAAGCACGCACGGCGAGAGCACGGAGAGGAGCCCCGCGCCGAAGGCCGCCAGCACACTTCCCAGGCCCAGATCGCCCATGCGCGCTCGGAATCCCCCCGGACGGCCCGCCGTGGCGCGCCGGTCGCTCTGCGGCGTGGCACCGGCGGGACGGCCCTAGAAGTCGGTCTCGTAGCCCGTCCCGTAGTCGGGCGGGCTCGGCTCGCGCAGCCGGCGGTCCTCGGGGGTGCGCCCCACGAACTCGAGCGGCCGCTCTCCCCTTAGATGCGCGGGGGTCACGACGTAGTCTCCGCGCAGCGCGGCGTTCAGGATCGGGCTCGCCACGGCGCCGTCGCCTCCCGAGAACACCCAGGCCAGGCCCGCGATGAGCGATCCCCCGCCGGCGTAGATCAGCTTGGCCGGCCCGTAGATCAGCGACGCCAGCGCGGCGCCGGCTCCCATGCCGGCCTCCGAGCCGAGCCGGTCGGCTCGCGCCGGCGCGGCCGCGAGCAGGAGTCCGCACACCAGGCCCAGCGCCGCGACCCGCCTGCAACCCGAAAGATCCATCCTCATGAGCCCCCTCGTTCGGGCGGCGCTCCGTGGGGAGCCCCCCGGTATCGTCCGCGCAGCCAGTGTGCCGACCCCCTCACCGAGCGGCAAGCGCCACGCCACGGCGAGTCCTAGAAGCGCTTCTCCGTGTCGAGCAGCAGCGTCACGGGACCGGCGTTCACCAGCTCGACCTCCATCATGGCTCCGAAGCGTCCCGTCACCACCGGGACGCCCAGCTCGCGCGCCGCGTGAACCAGCGTCTCCACCAGCGGCCCGGCCTGATCCGCGGGCGCGGCATCCACGAAGGAGGGCCGGCGGCCCTTGCGGGCGTCCCCGAACAGCGTGAACTGCGAGACCACGCCGAGGGTGCCGCCGCCCTCCAGGAGCGAGCGGTTCATGCGCCCGGCCTCGTCCTCCAGGACGCGGAGGTGGACCAGGCGCCGGGCCAGCTCCCGGGCGGCTTCGACGTCGTCGTCGCGACCGACGCCGACCAGGGCCAGCAGCCCGGGGCCCATCTCGGCCACCGTCTCCTTCCCGACGCGGATACGGGCCGTGCGCACGCGCTGGGCCACGGCGCGCACCCCGTCTACAGGCTCTCCTGGCGGGCGAAGCGGCCGCCGTAGCGGGCCGAGCCCTCGGTGCGCATCAGCACGATCTGGCACACGCGCACCCCCGGGTGGATGGCCAGCGGGTGGCCCGCCACGTTGCTCATCTCGAGCACCTGGCGGTTGGCGACACCCGGCTGCACGAAGGCCGAGGTGACGTGGATCATCAGCCCCAGGCGCGCAAACCGGCTGCGCCCCTCCAGAAAGCCGCACAGGTCGCCGGGCAGCGCGATGCGCTCGCGGGTGATGCCGTGGATCGTCACGCCGGGCTCGAGCAGGAAGGGTGTGTCGAGCTGGAGGCGGCGCGTGTGCTCGCGGTAGTCGGCGTCGTCGCGGATCGGGATGGGCTCGTGTCCGCGCTCGATCACGCGGATCTCGTCGCCGAGCGTGAGGTCCACCGAGGCCGGTCCCACCTGCTCCGGCGCCAGGGGATCGATCACGAGCCGACCGCTCTCGATCTCGCGCAGGATCACGTCGCGGGTCAGGACGGCCATGGGAGCGGCGCATGATACCGTACGTCCCATGAGGCATCCGTACTTCGACCTTCCGCGGCCCACCGTGATCGGACATCGGGGCTGCGCGGGCGAGGCACCCGAGAACACCCTGGTCTCCTTCGAGCGCGCCCTGGCCCAGGGCGCGGAGATCCTGGAGAGCGACGTGCACGTGACGCGTGACGGCGCCATCGTGCTGATCCACGACGACGTGCTGGAACGCACGACGGACGGCGCCGGCCGCGTGGCGGAGCACACACTGGCGGAGCTGCGGGCGCTCGACGCGGGACATCGCTTCGAGCCGGAGCCCGGCGTGTTCCCGTATCGCGGCCGCGGGGTGGTGATCCCCACGCTGGAGGAGGTGTTCGCGGCGTTCCCGCAGGCGCGCCTGAACCTGGAGCTCAAGGAGGACCTGCCGGAGCTGGTGGAGCGCACCGTGGAGATCGTGGCCGCTGCGGAGCGGGCCGAGCGAACGCTCCTGACGGCGGCGGACGACGCGCTGATGGAGCGCCTGCGCGCGCACCTCGCGCGCACCGGGATCGACACCGCGGTGGGCGCCTGCACCGCCGACGTGCTGGCCTTCGTACGCTCGGCGCAGGAGGGCAAGTCGCCGCCCGAGGACGCCATGGCGCTCCAGGTGCCCGCCGCGTTCGGGGGCCAGCCGCTCGTCACGCCGGCGTTCGTGCGCCACGCCCACGACCACGGCATCGCCGTGCACGTCTGGACCGTGAACGAGGTGGACGAGATGCACCGCCTGCTGGACCTCGGCGTGGACGGGCTCGTCACCGACTTTCCCGGCCACCTGGCCCAGGTCGTTGCCGCGCGCGGCTAGAAACGACATTCGACGTTTCGGATCAAACCCCCGTCCGTGCGACGCTTTCGGGCGCCGCCTCCAGGCGCGCCAGGGCCCAGCGCGCGGCCTCGGCCAGGAGCGGGTCGGGACCTTCGGCGTGGCGCCGCACGACGCCGAGCAGCGCCGTGTCTCCGGAGTTGCCAGCGGCCACCAGGGCGTTGCGCAGCAGGCCCCGGTACTTGGCCCGGCGCAGGGCGGTGCGGCGGGTGGACGCGCGCCAGGCCTCCTCGTCCAGGCCCAGGATCCAGGCGAGACTCGGCCGGCGCCACTCCGGACGCGGCGCCAGCCGCGCGCGCAGGCGCGCCGGGTCGGCGGGCACCTGGCGCCGCTCGCGGAGGTTCCAGGGGCAGACCTCCTGGCAGAGGTCGCAGCCGAAGACGCGGTTCTCCTGGGGCACGCGCAGGGGGTCGGGGATCGATCCGCGCAGCTCGATCGTCGTGTAGGAGAGGCAGCGCCTGGCGTCGAGGACGTGCGGCTGCGGGAAGGCCTCGGTGGGGCAGGCGTCCAGGCACGCCCGGCAGCTGCCGCAGTGGTCCGGCTCGCGGACGTCGGGGGCCAGGTCGAGATCCGTGAGCAGGACCCCGAGGAAGAAGTAGGACCCCAGGCTCGGGTGGATCAGGCACGTGTTCTTGCCAATCCACCCGAGGCCCGCCTGGGCGCCGAGCACGCGCTCGAGCACGGGCCCGGTGTCCACGTAGGGCCGCGTGCGTACCGGGCGTTCCGCCAGCGCCTCGAGCCCGGCCGCCACCGCCCGCAGCCGCTCGCCCATCACGTCGTGGTAGTCCTCGCCCCCCGCGTAGCGCGCCACGACTCCGGTGCCCGGGCCGGCGTCGTCGGCCGTGCCGCCGGGGTCGTAGACGAGGCCCACCACCAGGGCGCTCCGCGCCCCCTCCATCAAGAGGGCAGGATCCACACGCTCGTCCACGCGTCGCGCCATCCAGGCCATCTCGCCGTGCAGACCGCGGGCGAGCCAGTCACGCAGGAAGTGTGACTCGGGCGTCGGCTCGAGGCGCGCGATCCCGGCCAGGTCGAAGCCCAGCGCGCGGGCCAGGTGCTTCACGCGCTCCGCGAGCCCGCGGGTGTCGTCGGTCGCGGCGGTCATCGCGGCGCCGCACGCGCGGGGGCGAGCGCTCCCGCCAGCGCCACGAGCACGAGACAACCGAGCACGTAGACGCCCAGCCCCGCGAGCTCGTGGAGGCTGGCCTCCGTCACCACGTCCACGCCGAAGCGCCCGGCCGCGAGCACGGTGCCCGTCACCCGCAACAGGTTGGCGGCCATGGCGATCGGCACCACCGCGGCCACCAGCACGAGCGCGCGCGCGGGCGGCGTACGCAGCAGCCAGGCCAGCAGCACGGCGAGGGGGGTCAGCGTCACCACGGAGGTGACGCCGCTGCAGGCCTCGGCCACGAACAGCGACTCCCCTCCCGCCAGGCGTAGCACGTTGCCCTGGCGAGCCACGCCCACGCCGAGCGGCTGGAGGATCGTCACCGACGCCTCCGACACGAAGAGCTGGAGCTTCACGATGAAGGGCCGGATCCAATCGGGCGGGATGGGCACCATGAAGAGCAGAAAGGCCACCGGGAAGGCGAGCGCGCGCAGCCAGGCGGCGCCCCGCATCCAGAGCACCCCGCCCGCCACGGCGCCGACCAGGGCCAGGCCCTGGAGAGGGGCCGACCCCGCGGCCAGCCCCAGGCCGTAGACCGTGAGCGCCACCGCCAGGAGCGCCGCCCCGCGCGCGTCGCGCCTCCGGGAGAGCCCGGCGCGCTCCGAGCCTCCACTCCACGCGGCCCACAGCGCCACGAGGGGCACCAGATAGCCGTGCGACTGGTAGTCCAGAGCCGACCAGACGTCCGCCAGCGCGAGCAGCGCGGGGGCGAAGGCGAGGGCCAGCGCGCCCGCCAGGAGCCATTCGGCGCGTTCCATGGTCCGTCCCTCACCCCGGGAGGAGTATGCACTCCGGGGCCCGGACGCGCCCGCCCGGCGGGCCGCGGCGGATTCGGCGGCGCGCGGCGCCGCGCTAGGCTCGGGCACCGAGCACCAGACGAAAGGGGCCCCCATGCCGATCCAGGAAGGGCGCAAGGCGCCCGCGTTCACGCTCACCGACACCCAGGGCAGGAAGCGCTCGCTCGCCGACTTCGCCGGCCAGGACGTGGTGCTCTACTTCTACCCCAGGGACGACACGCCGGGCTGCACCAAGGAGGCCTGCGGGTTCCGCGATCTCTGGAAGAAGTTCGCGGACCGGGGCGTGGCGGTGCTCGGGGTCTCCCCGGACACGCCCGAGTCCCACCGCAAGTTCACCGACAAGTACCGCCTCCCCTTCCCGCTCCTGTGCGATCCGGACAGGAAGGTGATGGCCAAGTACGAGGCCTTCGGCGAGAAGACGATGTACGGCAAGAAGACCCAGGGCGTGATCCGCTCCACGGTCTGGATCGGCCCCGACGGCAAGGTGAAGAAGCACTGGAAGCGCGTCGCCAAGGCCGAGGCCCACCCGGCCGCGGTGCTCGAAGCCATCCGGGCGGAGGGCTGAGCCGTGGCGAAGCTGCGCTTCCCCGAGGGCTTCCGCTGGGGCACGGCCACGGCCGCCTACCAGATCGAGGGCGGCTGGGACGCCGACGGCAAGGGGGAGTCGATCTGGGACCGCTTCGCGCACACGCCCGGCAAGATCCGGCCAGGGCACACCGGCGACGTGGCCTGCGACTCCTACCACCGCTGGCGCGACGACCTGGCGCTCATGCGCGAGATGAACCTGAACAGCTACCGGTTCTCCATCGCCTGGACGCGCATCCAGCCCGAGGGGCGCGGCCCCGCCAACGCCAAGGGCCTCGACTACTACCGCAACCTGATCGACGGCCTGCTGGAGGCCGGGATCCGGCCCTTCCCGACGCTCTACCACTGGTGCCTGCCCCAGGCGCTCGAGGACGCCGGCGGCTGGCCGAGCCGCGACACCGCCGGCCGCTTCGCCGACTACGCCGAGATCGTGACGCGCGCGCTCGGCGATCGCGTCTCGGACTGGATGATCTTCAACGAGCCCTCGATCTTCACCACGCTCGGCTACCTGATCGGCATCCACGCTCCCGGGCGTCGCGAGCCCGGCGCCTACCTGCGCGCCACGCACACCGTGAACCTGGCCCAGGGCGAGGCCTTCCGCGCCATGCGCGCGGTGCTGCCCCAGGCCCGCATCGGGACCGCCTTCAACATGACCGCCTGCGAGCCCCAGGGCGACGGCCAGGCCGACGCCGAGGCGGCGGAGCGCTGGCACCGCTTCGTGAACGAGTGGTACCTGGCCACGGCGCTGCGCGGCGCCTATCCGGAGGCGTTTCCGGAGGGCCTGCCCAAGGACGTGATGGGCCTCCAGCCCGGGGACGAGGAGCGCATGCGCGCGCCGCTGGACTTCGTGGGCATCAATCTCTACTCGCGCACCCTGGTGCGCGCGGTGGCGCTGGACGGCAGCGAGGGCGGCCCGCCGCTTCGGCTGGGCGTGGAGCCCAAGCTCCTGGGCGGAAACGAGGGCCCGCGCACGGACTTCGGCTGGGAGGTCTGGCCGAATGCCCTCCACGACGTGGTGGTGCGCATCACCCGCGACTACGAACGGCCCATCATCGAGATCACCGAGAACGGCTGCTCCTACGCCGACGGCCCGGGCGCGGACGGCGTGATCCGCGACGGGCGGCGCATCGAATTCCTGCGCGGCTATCTCTCCGCCCTGCACCGTGCCATCGGCGCCGGGGCGGACGTGCGCAGCTATCACTGCTGGAGCCTGCTGGACAACTTCGAGTGGGCGGAGGGCTTCGAGCAGCGCTTCGGCCTGGCCTGGGTGGACTTCGAGCGACCCGACCGGGCGCGCACGCTGAAGGAGTCCGGACGCTGGTACGGGCGCGCCGCCGCCGATAACGGCTTCGAGAGCTAGGCGTCCGGAGGCCCGGTGCAGGATCGGCTGGCATTCCTGATCGGCTCGCCCCGCTCCGGCTCGACGCTGCTGGCGCGCATGCTGGGCGCCCACTCGGCCATCCACGCCCCGGCGGAGCCGCACCTGATCACGCCGCTCGCCCACCTGGGCTACCCGGAGCGGGTGGAGAAGGCGCCCTACGATCCGGTCATCACCGAGCAGGCGCTGCGCGAGCTGATCGGGGCGCTACCGCGGGGCGAGGAGGACTACCTGGCCGCGCTGCGGGCCGCCACGGACGCGCTCTACCAGGGGCTGCTGGCCGGAAGCGGCAAGCCGATGCTGCTGGACAAGACGCCGGCCTACGCGCTCGTGCTCGACTTCCTGGTCAGGCTCTATCCCAAGGCGCGCTACGTGGTGCTGACGCGCCATCCCCTCGCCGTCTGGTCCTCCTACGTGGAGTCCTTCTTCGACGGCGACCACGAGGTGGCGC
>JBFGJV010000050.1:0-16491 GCA_041577015.1 Myxococcota bacterium | reverse complement strand
CCGTTCGACCTCTCGAAGGTGCTCTTCATCGCCACCGCCAACGAGCTCGAGCGGGTGCCTCCGGCGCTGCGGGACCGGATGGAGGTGCTCGACCTGCCGGGCTACACCGAAGAGGACAAGCTCGAGATCGCCAAGCGCTATCTTCTCCCGCGCCAGCGCAAGGCGAACGGGTTGGAGTCGGTCTCGCTGGAGGTGCCGGACGAGACGCTGCGCGGACTGATTCGCAGCTACACGCGCGAGGCCGGGGTGCGCAACCTGGAGCGCGAGATCGGCTCGGTGTGTCGCAAGATCGCCCGTCGCGTGGCGGAAGAGGGGCTGGCGGGCCCGGTGCGCATCGCGCCCGAGCAGCTTCCGGACCTGCTCGGTCCGGTGCGCTTCGAGCCGGAGCTGGCGGAGCGCGCCGGGCGGCCCGGCGTCGCGGTGGGCCTGGCGTGGACTCCGGCGGGAGGCGACATCCTCTTCGTGGAGTCGACCCGCATGCCGGGCAAGGGCCAGCTGAAGCTCACCGGATCGCTCGGGGACGTGATGCGCGAATCGGCGGAGGCGGCGCGCTCGTGGCTCCGTGTCCAGGCCGAGGCCCTCGGGGTCGATCCGGCGCTCTTCGATGGCTCGGATCTCCACCTGCACGTTCCTGCGGGCGCCGTGCCCAAGGACGGGCCGTCGGCCGGCGTGGCCATGGTGACCTCGATCGCCTCGCTGCTGAGCCGCCGTCCGGCCCGGCCCGACGTGGCGATGACCGGCGAGATCACCCTGCGCGGCAAGGTGCTGCCGGTGGGAGGCATCAAGGAGAAGGTGCTCGCGGCCAAGCGCGCCGGGATCCGCTCGGTTGTGCTGCCCGAGCGCAACCAGCGCGACGTGGAGGAGATCGCGCCGCATCTCCTGAAGGGTCTGGAGATCCACTACGTGGACACGATCGGAGCGGCGCTCGAGGCCACGCTCGAGCCGGCCGAGGCCGCGCCGTGACGCGCGCGGCGGCGGTTCTGCTCGTGCTGCTGGCCATGGGGTGCGTCACGCGGGGCACGCATCGGGAGGTCGTGGTCGAGCGCGACACCCTGGCCGAGGAGCGGGATCGTCTGGCGGAGCGGGTGCGCCTGCTGGAGGCCTCGAACACGAGCCTCTCCGCCGAGCGCATCCGCCTGCTGGACGAGCTGGAGGATCTGCGCCAGGAGCAGGGACAGCTCGAGAGCAGCGTGAAGGCCCTGCGCCGGGAGCAGGTGGCGCTCGAGCAGAGCCTGAAGGAGCGCGAGGCGACGCTCTCGGAGCTCTCGCGCCTCAAGAGCACCTACGAGGCGCTCGTCACGGACCTCGAGACCGAGGTGGCCGCGGGCCAGATCGAGATCGAGCAGCTTCGCGAGGGTCTCCGCCTCAACGTCTCGGACGAGATCCTGTTCCCGTCCGGGAGCTCAGAGCTCTCCGCCCAGGGTCGCGAGGTGCTCCAGCGCGTGGCGCGGCAGCTGGTGGAGATCCAGCACTACGTGGAGGTGCAGGGGCACACCGACGACGTGCCCATCCGCGGCGTCCTCGCCCAGCGCTTTCCCAGCAACTGGGAGCTGGCCGGAGCACGTGCGGCGCGTGTGGTGCGCCTGCTGGAAGGGGAGGGCGTGCAGCCCCGCCGGCTCTCGGCGGTCTCCCTGGGCGAGCACCATCCCGTGGCGCCGAACACCGATCCGCAGCAGCGCGCCCGCAACCGCCGCATCGAGATCCGGCTGATTCCTGCGCCCGAAGAAGCCGGCGGGGGCGCGGACGCGACGCCCCCCACCGGAGCCGCTTCCCCGCCGACTCCGTGAGCTGCGCCCCGATCGCCGGCGAGCGGGAGCTGGCGGCGCGCACCGAGCTGGAGGCGGTCTTCCGCGCTGCCCTGGCGGCAGTCGATGGCGCCGCCTGCGTCCGGCGCGCCGTGGAGGGACGCGGGACGACCCTGCGCATCGCCGGTGCGCTGGTTCCGCCGGGCGCCCGCCTCTGGCTGGTCGCCGCGGGCAAAGCCGCCGCGCCCATGGCGGCCGCGTTCGAGGCGGCGGTGGGCGAGCGTCTCGCGGAGGGAATCGTCGTCACCAAGCAGGGCCACGGGGCGCGTCTGCGGCGCTGCGCGCTGCACGAGGCGGGTCACCCGGTGCCCGATGCACGGGGGATCCGCGCTGCGGAAGAGGTCCGGGCGCTGGCGGAGCGGGTGAGCCCGGAGGATGTGCTGGTGGTCCTGCTCTCGGGCGGGGCCTCGGCCCTGCTCACGCACCCGCTCCCCGGGCTCGAGCTGGAGGACCTGCGCACCACGACGGCCGTGCTGCTGGCCGCAGGGGCGCCCATCGAGGCGCTCAACACCGTGCGCAAGCACCTGACCCGGCTCTCCGGGGGACGCCTCGCCCTGCACACGCGAGCGGCGGCGATCGTGCTGCTCGCGCTCTCCGACGTACCTGGCGATCGCCTGGACCTGATCGGAAGCGGGCCGTGCACGACCGACCCGAGCCGCTTCGGGGACGCCTGGGCCGTGCTCCAGGAGCGGGGCGTCGCCGCGGCCGTGCCGGCCGCGGTGCGCGAGCATCTCCAGGCGGGCATGCGCGGGGCGCTCGCGGAGACGCCCAAGCCCGGCGATCCCCGCTTCGATCGGGTTCGCGCGCACCTGCTCGCCTCCGGTCGCGGGGCACTCCGGGCCGCGGCTCGCGAGGCGGCCCGTCGTGGGCTTCGGCCCGTGCTGGTGACCGAAGAGCTCTCCGGGGAGGCGCGCCGTGCGGGGAGGCGCCTGGTGGGGCTGGCGCGGGCGGCGGGCGCGCCCGTGCTGCTGCTCGCGGGCGGGGAGACCACGGTCACCGTGACCGGCGACGGACGCGGCGGACGTTGCCAGGAGCTGGCGCTCGCGGCGGCCCTGGAGCTGGAGGGCTCCCCGGGGGCCGTGCTCCTGGCGGCGGGCACGGACGGGACCGACGGCCCCACCGACGCGGCGGGCGGCTGGGCGGACGCCGCGACCGCCGCGCGCGGGCGCGCCCGGGGGCGGGATCCGGCCATGGCGCTGGCGCGAAACGACGCCTACGGGTTTCTCGAGGCGGCCGGAGACCTGCTGCGCACGGGGCCCACGGGCACCAACGTGCGGGATCTGGTGCTGGTGCAGGTGCTGAATGATCCGGTTCCCGGCTCGTCGAAGGCCGTGTAGCTTTGGGGGGAACCCGCCGGCCCCGCCCGGGCCGGCCCGCGATTTCGAGGCGCCCCCGAGCGCCAGGGAGGAGAGCGAACGTGAGAGGAATTCGGTCGAAGCACACGATCGCCGCACTCGTCGCGACGGCCTTCGTGTTCGTCCTCGCGACGGCGGTCGCGACGACCGCGGAGGCGGCGCCGAAGAGCAAGCGCTCGCAGGGAAAGTTCATGTCGTACGACGCCGAGGCCAGCACCGTCACGATCAAGGAGAAGGGCAAGGAGCGGGTCTACAAGGTGAAGGCCGAAGGCACCGTCCTCACCAAGACCGTGGTGAAGATCAACGGCAGGGGGGCCAAGCTCGACGAGCTGCCCGAGGGCGCCGCGGTGAACGTCTACTGGCGCAAGGGCGAGACCGATCCCAAGGAGCGCTTCGCCCGCACCATCGACGCACCCAACATCGACGAAGAGCTGGACGACGGCTCGTTCGACTGATGCGCGACGGGGGTGGGGCCCGGCCCCACCCCCGCGCGTCGTCCCAGGTGTCCGCCTCGCTCAGCCGGACGCCGCCTTCTCGAAGATGTCCACCCACTCGCGATAGTTCGCCGCGATGCGCTGCACCGCGTCGTCCCGCTTGATGCGGTTCTCCCGCCAGTCCTTGATGGGATCCCAGAACGTGGTCCGGCCCACCGCGAACCCGATGTAGCCGGGGACGCCGGCGGCCGCGGCGAGCCACTCGCGTACCTTCTTGTCGTCCTCGCCGCGTCCCAGCACGATGCAACCCACGGCGTCCCGGCCGTCCCGGCGTACCGCCTCGGACACGCGCGCGCAGTCCTCGCGGCGATCGAGCCCCTCGATCTTCCACACGTCGGGCTCGATGCCGGCATCCTGGATCTCGTGCACCGACCTCACCATCAGCTTGGGGCGTACTTCCTGCTCGTACTTCTTCTTGTCGCCCTTCACCGACGCGAGCTGGCTCTCGGTGGCGGGCACCAGCAGCTCGAAGACGTACTTGTAGTCGTTCTCGTGCAGCCAGTCGGACAGGCGCTTCAGGCGCTTGTTCTGGCGCTCGTTCATGGTGCGGTCGTCCTCGGGGTTGTACCGCACCAGCACCTTGCCGAAGGTGGGATTCAACTTCTTGATGTGCTCGCCGAAGGCTTCGCCATACTCGAAATCGAACTCGTCCTGGCCGCTCTTCTCGATCGTCAGCGCCACGGCGTAGCCCTTGGAGACGGCGTCCCGGATGATCTTCTCGCCGAACTCCTCGTCGATCAGGATCCCCGCCTTCGCCTTGGCCACGCCGGCGTCGAGCGCCGCCTTGAAGCCGTCGTAGATCACCTCCTTGGTGCGGGCGATCTCGGCGGTCTGCTCGTTCGTCAGCGCTCCGGGCCAGCCGAACATCTTCTTCTGGAACGAGCCGCGGTGATCGAAGGGGAGAATGTACAGGGGACGGTCGTAGCCCAGACCCATCGTCGGTCCTCCTTGCGAGGCGGTGGAACATAGATCCGAACCCGAGCGGCGACAAGCACGCGGGGAGGCCGGCGTTGGTCCGGACGCAGCAGCAGGGTAGACTGCGCCGACCCGCGCGAAGGAAGCGCATGCCGATCCGGCCCGAAGAGTACACCGTGGCGCTCCGGCGCTGGGCGAGCGGCGTCACGATCGTCACCAGCCGGGCCGGTGAGCGTCCGCACGGCATGACGGTCTCGGCCTTCGCGAGCGTCTCCCTCGAGCCACCCCTCGTCCTCGTGTGTGCCGACAAGACGTCGGACACCCACGGGGTGATCGCCAAGGCGGGCTTCTTTGCTGCAAACATCCTGGCCGCGGACCAGGAGCGGCTCTCGCGTCGCTTCGCCCGCAAGGGAAACGAGGCCCGGCGCTTCCACGGCGTCGCATGGACGCCCGCCGCGAGCGGAGCTCCCATGCTGTCGGGTTCGCTGGTCAGCCTCGACTGCCGCGTCGTGGGCGCCCACGATGCCGGCGATCACGTGATCTACGTGGCGCGCGTGGAGGCGGCGCAGCTCGGCGAGCGGGAGCCGCTGCTGTACTTCGACGGAGGCTACCGCGCCCTGGCGCCGGCGGAGCGCTCCTGAACAGGGGCCGTGGTGCGGCAGAGAGGATTCGAACCTCCACGGGGTTGCCCCCGCCAGCCCCTCAAGCTGGTGCGTCTACCAATTCCGCCACTGCCGCGCGCAAGGCAGCCTCAAGATAACGAAGCGCTGCGAGGGCGCCTAGGGCGTCGTTGCCGCATCGCCCGCGGGCGGTGCGCCGGGCTCGGGTGCGGCGGCCGGGTCCGGGGCCGGGACCTCCGTGAAGCCCGACTCGCCCGCCGGCGGGGCGGTCGTCTCGGTGGCCGGAGCGTCCTCGTCGAAGATGCTGCTCGCCCCGCGCGTGTTCGCCAGATAGGACAGCGAGAGGCTGGTCACCATGAACACGATGGCGCCACCGGTGGTCATCTTGGTGAGGAAGTTCCCGGCGCCGCGGCTGCCGAAGACGGTGGAGCTGGCTCCGCCCCCGAACACCGCGCCGATCTCGGCGCCCTTGCCGCGCTGGATCAGCACCAGCACGATCATCATCAGGCAAACGATCACGTGCACGGTGGTGAGAAAGATCGTCACGATGACTCCTCCGGTCGATCGAAGCGCACGATGCGCAGGAAGCTCGTCGGGTCCAGGCTGGCCCCGCCCACCAGCGCCCCGTCCACGTCCGGTTGTCCCATGAGCGCGTACACGTTGTCCGGCGTCACCGAGCCCCCGTACTGGATGCGGATGCCGCGGCCCGCCTCGCCGAACTGCTTGGCCAGCCGCTCGCGCACGAAGGCGTGCGCCTCCTGGGCCTGCTCGGGAGTAGCCGTCCGTCCGGTGCCGATGGCCCAGACCGGCTCGTAGGCGATCACCAGGTCGGCGGTCCGCTCGGCAGGCACCTGGGCGAGGCTGCCCTCCAGCTGGGTCTCCAGGACCGTGAAGGTGCGGCCCGCCTCGCGCTCCTCGAGCATCTCCCCGATGCACACGATCGGACGGATTCCATGGCGTAGCAGGGCCTCCGCCTTGCGCGCGACGAAGGCGTCGGAGTCGCCGAACAGGTGCCGTCGCTCGCTGTGGCCGACGATCGTGTAGGCGCAGCCGAGGTCCGCCAGCATGCCCGGGGCGACCTCGCCGGTGAAGGCGCCGTTCTCCTCGGGATGGACGTTCTGCGCCGCCACGGCGACGGGTGAGCCGGCCAGCGCCTGGGCGACGCGATCGAGCGCGGGAAAGGGCGGCGCCAGCACCACGTCCACCCCGTCGGCGTCCTCCAGATGGGGCAGGAACGCCTCGACGAAGGCGACCGCCTCGCCCACGGTCTTGTTCATCTTCCAGTTGGCGGCCAGGATCGGTCGCCTCACGCTGCCTCCTCCAGGGCCGCCACACCCGGAAGCGTCCGACCCTCCACGAACTCGAGCGACGCGCCGCCGCCCGTGGAAAGATGGGTGATGCGCTCGGCCAGCCCCAGGCGATTGACCGCGGCGAGCGAGTCGCCACCGCCTACCACCGACACCGCCTGGGAGCCGGCCACCGCGCGCGCCACCGCCTCGGTTCCGCCCGCAAAGGCATCGATCTCGAACACGCCCATGGGGCCGTTCCAGAAGATGGTACGCGCTTGCGCCGCCTCGGAGCCGTAGGCCGCCGCCGTCTGCGGCCCGATGTCCACGCCCATCCAGCCCTCGGGGATCTCCTTCACCACCCGCGACGGGGCGTCCGACGCGATCTCGCGTGCCACCACGTGGTCGCCCGGCAGCAGCAGCCGGCGTTCGGCGCCCTGGGCCGCCTGGAGCACCCGACGCGCGTCCTCCACGCGCTCGGGCTCCACGAGCGAGCTGCCCGTGGGCTGCCCCTGGGCGCGCAGGAACGTGTACGCCATGGCTCCGCCCACCGCGAGCACGTCGGCGCGGGCCGCCAGCGCCTCGAGCACGGCCAGCTTGTCCGACACCTTCGCGCCTCCCAGCAGGCACAGGAAGGGACGCTCCGGCCGCAGCACGCGGTCCAGCTCCACCAGCTCGCGCCGCAGCAGATCGCCCACGGCGGCCCGCTCCACGTGGGCCACGATGCCCACGGTGGAGGCATGGGCCCGATGCGCCGTGCCAAAGGCGTCGTTCACGTAGCAGTCCGCCAGCCGCGCCAACGAGCGCGCGAACTCCGGGTCGTTGCTCGTCTCGCCCGCGTGGAAACGGAGGTTCTCGAGCAGCAGCACGCGACCGTCCTCGAGCCGCGCCACCGCCTGTTCCGCCTCCTCCCCCACGCAGTCGCTGGCGAAGTCCACCGGGCGGCCCAGCAGCTCTCCGAGGCGGTCCGCCACCGGGCGCAGCGAGAGCTCGGGGCGCGGCTGGCCCTTGGGACGCCCCAGGTGCGAAGCCACCACGACGCGCGCCCCGGCGGCGACCAGGCGCCGGATCGTGCCGAGCGAGGCTCGGATGCGCGTGTCGTCCGCCACACGTCCCTCGTCCAGGGGGACGTTCAGGTCGGCGCGCAGGAAGACGCGCCGTCCGCGCACGCCGTGCGGTGCCGCCAGCAGCGTGTCCAGGGTGGGTGCCGCCACGCCCGGCGTCTAGCTCCCCAGGCGCAGCGCCAGGTCCACGACCCGCGTCGAGTAGCCCCACTCGTTGTCGTACCACGACAGCACCTTGGCGAAGCGCCTGCCCATCACCTTGGTGCTCAGGGCATCGAGGATCGACGAGTGCGCGTTGCCTCGGAAGTCGATGGACACGAGCGGCTCGTCGCAGACCTGCAGGATGCCCCGCATCGGCCCGCCCGCCGCCTCGCGCATGGCGGCGTTGATGGCGTCCGCGTCGGCGTCCTTGGCGAGCAGCACCGAGAGATCCACCACCGAGACGTCGAACGTGGGCACGCGCATGGCGAAGCCGTCGAGGCGCCCCTCGAGCTCCGGCATGACGAGCCCGATGGCCCGGGCCGCGCCCGTGCTGGTCGGGATCATGGAGACGGCCGCGGCGCGGGCCCGGCGCAGGTCCTTGTGCGGAAAGTCGAGCGTCACCTGGTCGTTGGTGTAGGCGTGGATCGTGGTCATCCAGCCCTGCTCGATGCCGAAGCGATCGTGGAGCACCTTGGCCACGGGCGCCAGGCAGTTCGTGGTGCAAGAAGCATTGGAGACGATGCGATGCTTGGCCGGGTCGTAGGCGTCGTCGTTCACGCCGAGCACGAGGGTCACGTCGGGATTCTTGGCCGGGGCCGTGATGAGCACCCGCTCCGCGCCGGCCGCCAGGTGCTTCTCCGCGCCCTCCCGCGCCGTGAACACGCCGGTGGACTCGATGGCCAGGCGGGCGCCCAGGCTCTTCCAGGGCAGCTTCTGGGGCTCGCGCTCGGCGAGAACGGGGATCTTCTTGCCGTCCACCACGAGGGCGTCGTTCGCGGCCTCTACCTCACCCGGGAACGGGCCGTGGACCGAGTCCCATTTGAAGAGATGCGCGAGGGTCCTGGCGTCGGCGAGGTCGTTGATGCCGACCACCTCGATGTCGCGGTCGCGCGCCGCCCGCAGCACCAGACGCCCGATGCGTCCGAAGCCGTTGATTCCGACCCGCACGGTCATGGTCTCTCCTCCTACGTGGGCATAGCTCGGAGCGCCCGCCGGCTGGACGGACGGCCGTAGGGTACCGGGCCCGGGGTCGCTCCGCCCGGGTGCAAGCGCCGCGGCTGCGCCGCGGGCTGCTGGGCTTCGCTCGGCTGCGCCTCGCTGCGCGCGCCGCGGCTGCGCCGCGGCGCTTGCCGAGGCGGCGTGTCACAGGGCGTGGCGCGTTGTACCCTCTCGCGCCGGCCGGGGCGGGGGGAACGTGATCCTCGGAAGCGGCGTCGACGTCATCCAGGTGCGTCGCGTGGAACGGGCGCTGGCCCGTTTCGGGACGCGCTTCGAGACGCGCGTCTTCAGGGACACGGAGATCCAGACATGTCGCCGGCAACGCCGGCCCGCCCTCCAGTACGCTCGCCGCTTCGCCGCCAAGGAGGCCCTGATGAAGGCCGTGGGTACCGGCTGGGCCCAGGGTGTGCGCTGGGTGGACATCGAGACGGTGCCCGGACGCCGGGGCCTGGGCCTGCGTCTGCACGGCCGCGCCGCCGAGCTGGTGGCGCGACTCGGGGCCCGGCGCGCCCACCTGGACGTGGGCGGAGGGGGTGAGCTGGCCCTGGCCGTGGTCCTCCTGGAAGGGAGGGGTTCGTGAGCCCGCCCGAGGCGGAGCCGGGGTCCGGGTGGGGCGCGCCGCTCGCCGTGGCCAGCGTCGCGATCCTGCTGGTGGTGGCCTTCGTCTTCGCGGCTCGCGAGATGGAGCAGCGGCGTGCCCAGGGGCGGGCCTTCCCACGGCTGGAAGGGGAGGTCGCCGCCGCGGGCCTCGACGCTCCTGCCACGATCGTTCGCGACGAGCTGGGCGTGCCGCACGTGGAGGCGGCGAGCGAGCGCGACGCGTGGTTCGCCCTGGGCTTCGTGCACGCCCAGGATCGGCTGGCCCAGATGGTCTGGCTGCTGCGTTCGGCGCGGGGCCGCACCGCGGAGTCGATCGGTCCCGAGGGCCTCGAGACCGATCGGCTGGCCCGGCGGCTGGGCTTCGGCCCGCTCGCGGACGCCGAGGCCCGACGCCTGGACCGCGCCACCCGCGCGGCGCTCGACGCGTACGCCGCCGGGGTGAACGCCCGCCTGGCTTCGATCCGGGCCGGGGAGGTGGACGCGCCGGCGCCCCTGGCGCGCCTCGAGGTGCCGCTGGAGCCGTGGACGCCCGCGGACAGCGTGGCGGTCGTGAAGCTGCTGGCCTGGGGGCTCGACGGCGCGGTGGACGAGAGCTGGGTGCTCTGGGATCTGATCCAGCACCTGGGAGGCTTCGGAGCGCGTCCGTTCTTTCCGCCCGACGCGGCCGGACGCCTGGTTCCGCCGTCGTCCGAGCGCAGCGCGTCGGCCATCGCCCCGGCGCCGCGCACGGCGGCGCTGCGCCGATCGCTCGGGCTGGGCGGGCGCTCGGTGGGAAGTAGCGCCTGGCTCGTGTCATCCCGGCTGAGCGCAAGCGGCCACCCGCTGCTGGCCGCGGACACCCATCTGGAGCCCACCGTGCCCGCGCTGCTTCACCTGGCGCACCTGCGTGCGCCGGGCTTCCAGGTGGCGGGCGCATGCCTGCCCGGGGCGCCGGTGTTCTGGAGCGGGCACAACGGCCGCGTCGCCTGGGCGGCGACGCACGCCCGCGCCATGGTCGTGGATCTGTTCGTCGAGACGCTCCAGCCCTCGGACCCGACCCGCTATCACGACGGACGGCGCTGGCGGCCCCTCGACGTGCGCGAGGAGACGATCGCCGTTCGGGGCGAGGCCCCCGTCTCCCTGCGCGTGCGCGCGACCCGACGCGGGCCCCTCCTGGACGACCGCTTCGCCTCCCGGGAGCCCCTCGCCGTGGCCTGGCCCGGTGCCCGGCCCGGCAACGGCATCCGGGGCCTGCTCCAGGCGGCTCGGGCGGTGGACGCCGACGCCTTCCGCCGGGCGCTGAGCGCGCACCACGAGCCGGTCCTCACCTTCCTGTTCGCGGACGCGGGGGGCGGGGGAGGGCTGCAGGTGGCCGGCTTCGTTCCCGATCGCGGCATCCCGTCGGGGCTCGTGCCGGTCCCGGGTCGGTCGCGCTGGTCCGACTGGCGCGGCGCCGTGAACCTCGAGCGCCTGCCCCGGGCCGAGCTGGCCGATCGCGACTGGATCGTGGCGGCGGACGACGCGCCGCCGGATGGCGAGGAAGACAGCGTCGTGGAGTGGCTGTGGCGGCCGGGGGAGCGAGCGCAACGCATCGAGGCCCTGCTGCGCCAGGCGCGAAGCCGGGGCCCCCTCGACGCCTTCGCCCTCGCCGCCATGCAGCGCGACGTCCGCAGCTCGGCGGCGCTCGCGCGCGTGCGCGACGCGCTGGCCCTGGGCGGCCCGCTGGAAGACCTGCCGCGCGAGGCACGGGAGGTGGCGGCGCGACTGCAGGCCTGGGAAGGCCGCACCGACGCCGGGAGCGTGGAGGCAGCCGCCTACCATGCCTTCCTGCTCCGTCTGGTCCGGAAGCTGCTGGGCGAGCCCCTGGGCGAGGAGCGTCTGGAGCGCTACCTGGCGCTACGCACGGCGAGTCCGGAGGTGCTGGTCGGTCGCCTGCTCGCCGCCGCCCGTGCGGAGAGCCCTGGCGACGCCAACCTCGCCGACCCGCAGCGCGTGCGGCGCGCCGTGCGGGAGGCGCTGCGCGAGACCGGCCTCGCCCTGCTCACGCGCCTGGGCGCGAACCGGAACAAGTGGACGTGGGGAAGACTCCATCCGCTGGTGTTCCGGCCGCTGGGCTGGCCCGCCGGGAGCTGGGGACCCCAGTCGCGCGGTCCCGCGCGTCCCTACGGCGGAGATGCGCTCACCGTCGCCGTAGGCGAGTACGACCCCCTGGATCCCTTCGGTGTGCGCGTGGCCTCGACCTTCCGCTTCGTGATCGACACCGCGGATTTCGGTATCGCCCTCGCCGCGCTGGCGCCGGGCGCGCTCGAGCATCCGGGTCATCCCCTGCGCGAGTCCGGGCTCGACGCCT
Organism: Myxococcota bacterium; assembly: GCA_041577015.1. GTDB lineage: Bacteria > Myxococcota_A > UBA9160 > UBA9160 > PR03 > JBFGJV01. The sequence continues at coordinate 4,823 of JBFGJV010000050.1, read as the reverse complement.
GGCTCGAAGGGCGCCCCACGGTGCTGGCCACGAACCCGGTTCTGATCGCGACCCAGGCCCGCGCGCGCCTGCGCCTGGAGCCGGCGCCGTGAGCCCTCGGCTCCTCTACGCCGAGGTGCCCGGCTTCTACGCGGAGGTGGAGCGCGCGTCGGATCCCTCCCTGGCCGCTCGTCCCGTGATCGTCGGCGGGGACCCCCGCAAGCGCGGTCTCGTGCAGGCGGCGACACCCGACGCGCGCACGGCCGGCGTGGAGGAGGGGATGCCGATGCTCGAAGCCCTGGAGCGCTGCCCCCGGGCGCGGGCTCGCACCACCGACATGCGGCGCTACCGGGAGGCCGCCGCGCGGCTGCGCGCGTGCCTGCGCCGCGGCGTGGAGCGGCTCGAGACCGCAGGGCTCGCTGCCGCGTGGCTGGACGCGTCCGAGACCAGCGAGCCGGTGCTGGCGCTGGCTGAGAAGCTCCAGGGCCTGGTGCGCGACGAGCTGGGGTTGCCACTGCGCGTGGGCGCGGCGCCAAACAAGTTCCTCGCCAAGCTCGCCGCGGAGGAAGCGGGGCCCGCGGGCGTTCGCATCATCGCCGCGGGCGAGGTGGCGGCGTTCCTGCGGCCGCTGCCCGCCCATCGGCTGCCCGGAGTCGGGCCGAACACCGCCGCGCGACTCGAAGAGCTCGGGGCGCGCACCGTGAGCGACGTGATCGCGCTGGGGCGCGGGGTCATGGAGGAGGCCTTCGGCAACCACGGCCTCGCCATCGTCCAGGCGGCGCTCGGACAGGGCGACGCGCGCGTGCGCGCCACGCGCCACGCGCAGAGTCTCTCCCAGGAGACCACGCTCGACGCGGACGAGCGGGACCGAGCCGAGCTGAGTGCGCGACTTCACGACCTCGCCGAGCGCCTGGCCCGAGCGCTGGCGCTCGAAGGCGTTGCGGCGCGGCGCGTGACGCTGCGGGTGCGCTACGCCGACCAGGAAGGCGCCAGTCGGACCCGCACCCTGGCTCGACCCGTCTCCACCGCTGCGGAGCTCGAGGCACTCTCCCTCGAGCTGCTGGGTCGCACCCAGGCCGGCACCCGGCCTGTCCGCGGACTCGGGCTGGCGGCCTCCGCCCTCACCCGGCGCGCCCGCGACGAGCGCCAGCTCGACCTGTTCGGCTCCGGCTCCTGACGCCCCCGCGGCTCAAGCACGGCCCGCTGCCGGCCGAAACGAACACTCGGCCGGCGCCCCGGCGCGGGCCGGGAGGGGCTTGCCGTGGAGGATCCCGCAGACCGGCGCAAGTACGCGCGCGTCGGCACCGACCACATGATCTCCATCGCCCCCACCGAGTCTCCGGAGCGGCTCGCGGTCAGCAAGGACGTCTCCGTGGGCGGCATTCGCTTCGAGGCGGTCGGGCTGGAGATCTCCCTGGGCGACGTGCTGCGCGTCACCTTCAACGTGGGCGAGCGCACCGTGAGCGCCGTGGGCAAGGTGGCCTGGGCCACCGAGACCGACCCGATCACGACCGAGGTGGGCCTCGAGTTCGTGGAGATCGAGCCGCTGGCCCTGCGCGTCCTGCGCGAGGCCGAGGACGCGGACTAGACCCTCCCCGCAGGGAGTCTCGCCTTGACACCCGCCGGCGGCGGGTGCGAGCCTCGCTCCCGTGCCCGATTTCCATCAGACCGGCGTCATCACCACCCTCCACCGCTTCGCCTCCTTCGACCTCGAGCGCCTGGAGAGCGATCTGCGCCGCTACGCGGGCCTGCGGCCGGTGGCCCTGGTCCTGCCCACGCTGCATGCCGAGCTCGGAGACACCGCGCTCAAGGGCATCATCGAGGCCCTGCGGGGGGTGTCGTACCTCCACCAGCTGGTCGTCAGCGTCTCCCGGGCGGGGAGCCGCTCGGACTTCGACGAGATGCGGGCGGCCTTCGACGCCATCCCGACGCTCGACGGCCGCGGCGCGCTGCTGATCTGGAACGACGGCCCGCGGGTGCGCGCCCTCTACGAGCGGCTCGACGCGGAGGGCCTCGATCCGGGCCAGGACGGCAAGGGCCGCAGCACCTGGATGGCCTACGGCTACGTGCTCGCGGCGGGCACGGCGCGCGTGGTCGCGGTGCACGACTGCGACATCCGCGACTACGAGCGCACGCTGCTGGCCCGGTTGTGCTTTCCCACCATGAACCCCAACCTGAACTACGAGTTCGCCAAGGGCTACTACGGACGGGTCAGCGACCGGCTCCACGGACGCGTCACCCGTCTCTTCATGACGCCGCTGCTGCGCGCCATGAAGTCGGTGCTCGGTCCCCTCCCGCTGCTCGACTACCTGGACTCCTTCCGGTATCCCCTGGCCGGAGAGGCCTCCATGACCACGGACCTCGTGCGCGTCAATCGGATCCCCAGCGATTGGGGCCTCGAGGTGGGCATGCTGGCGGAGGTGTATCGCAACTGCTCCCTGAAGCGGATCTGCCAGGTGGAGCTGGTGGAGAACTACGACCACAAGCATCGCGAGCTCTCCGAGCAGGACTCCACCCGCGGCCTGCACCGCATGGTGCTCGACATCGCCTCCTCCTTGATCCGCAACCTGGCGAGCTATGGGGTGACCTTCGACGCCGGCTTCCTCAACACCTTGATCGCCGCGTACCTGCGCACGGCTCAGGACGCCGTGGCGCGCTACAGCGACGACGCCGCGCTGAACGGTCTCGCCTTCGATCGTCACGAGGAGGAGGTCGCGGTGGAGGTCTTCTCCGGCGCGCTGCGGGCGGCGGGTCTCAGCTTCGTGCGCGACCCCCTGGGAGCCCCCCAGATCCCCAACTGGAGCCGTGTCACCTCGGCGCTGCCGGACTTCCTGACGGAGCTGCGCGCCGCGGTGGACGCGGACAACGCGATCTAGAGGCGGCTTTCCGCACGCGCTATGAAGTCTCCCCGGGGAGAGGTCGGCATGCGAATCGGGTCGATTCCGCTGGGGGACCAGGCGCCGCTGGTCCTGATCTCCGGCCTCAACGTGATCGAGAGCGAGGGCGCCACCCTCGAAGCCGCGGCGATCGTGCGCGAGACGGCGGCGCGTCACGGGGTCCCGCTCGTCTTCAAGGCCTCCTTCGACAAGGCCAACCGTTCGAGCCTGCGTTCCTACCGCGGTCCGGGCTTCGACGAGGGGCTGCGGATCCTGGCTCGCGTCAAGCGCGAGGCGGGTCTGCCGGTGCTCACCGACGTCCACGAGCCCGGCCAGGCCAAGCCCGCGTCCGAGGTGGTGGACTGCCTCCAGGTGCCCGCCTTTCTATGCCGCCAGACCGACCTGATCGCCGCGTGCGCGGCGACCGGACGCCCGGTCAACCTGAAGAAGGGGCAGTTCATGGCGCCCCACGACATGCGTCTCGCGGTGGAAAAGGCGCGTGCATTCGGCTCCGGAGGCGTGTTCGTGAGCGAGCGCGGCACGAGCTTCGGCTACAACAACCTGGTGGCGGACATGCGCGCCCTGGTGCAGATGCGGCGCCTGGCCCCGGTCTGCTTCGATGCCACCCACGCGGTCCAGCATCCGGGCGGGGCGGGCGACGCCACCGCGGGTGACCGCAGCTTCGTGGCGCCCCTGGCACGCGCCGCCGTGGCGGTCGGGATCGACGCGCTGTTCGTCGAGGTGCACCCGGATCCCGACAACGCGCCGTGCGACGGTCCCAGCCAGATCGATTTCGCAGCGCTCGACGCGCTGTTGGGTGAGGTGGTCCTGGTGGAGCGGGCCCTGCGGCGCCCCGCGTAGCGGGCAAGGGCGCGCCCGGGACGGATTCGGGGGGCGCGGGTGCTGAAGCGATACGGCGAGGTCTTCCGGACCACCCTCGTGGCCACGGACCTCGCGCTCGTGGCATTCGCCTGGGTCGCGGCCTACGTGCTGCGCTTCTACGCCGGGTTGCCCGTTCCCCGGGGCATCCCCGAGCCGGGTCCGTACGGCGTCCTGCTGGTCGGGATCCTGCCGCTCTGGGCCTGGCTGTTCCGCTCGCGCGGTCTCTACGAGCCCCAGCGCACGTCGTCGCTCGTCCGCGAGGTGGGCGAGGTGGTGCGCGCCTCCACGATCGGAGTGCTGCTGCTCGTCGCCATCAGCTTCTTTGCGCGCCAGTACTGGTACTCCCGAGGCGTGATGCTGTTGTTCTGGGCACTCTCCATCGTCTCGGTGTCGAGCGTTCGCATCGGGATCCGCGCGGCGCTGCGCCAGGCCCGGCGGCGCGGCTACAACCTGCGCCACGTCCTCGTCGTGGGCTCCGGTCGCGTGGCCGAGCAGGTGATCGACCGCCTGCATGCACACCCGGCAAGCGGCCTGCGCGTGGCGGGTGTGCTCACGGACGACGGCGGCCTGGATCGCGTGGCCGGCGTGCCGGTGCTGGGTCCCTACGCGCGGCTCAAGTCGATCCTGGCGGGCGGCGGGATCGACCAGGTGGTGCTCGCGCTACCGCGCCAGGACGGAGACCGGCTCGAGAAGATCCTCGGCGATCTGGACGACGAGCTGGTGTCCGTGCGCCTGGTTCCGGACCTCCAGCACGTCCTCACGGTAAGGAGCAGCGTGGAGGACCTGGACGGGCTGCCGGTGATCAGCCTGCGACAGAGCCCGCTGGTGGGCTGGGCAGCCGTGCACAAGCGCACGTTCGACGTGGCCGTCGCCTCCTCGTTGCTGGTGCTGCTCTCCCCCGTCATGGGCCTGATCGCCCTGGCCATCGCGGTGACGTCCGGTCGCCCGGTCCTCTACGCCCAGGAACGCATGGGTCTCGACGGGCGGGTCTTCCGCATGCTCAAGTTCCGCAGCATGACGAGGGATGCCGAGCGGGACACCGGCCCGGTCTGGGCGTGTACCGTCGACGCGCGCAGCACGCGCCTG
>JBFGJV010000049.1:0-16987 GCA_041577015.1 Myxococcota bacterium | reverse complement strand
GGGAGGCCGGCGCAGCCCGCGGCCGACGTAGAGCGGCGTCCCGTCGGCACCGATGACGATGGCGGTGACGCGGACGCCGCCGATGCGCACCCAGGGCGATTCGTGGACGCTGCGATCCAGGCGCTCGCCGAGGCGCTCGAACAGCTCGCCGTCGCCCTCCGCCTGGACGGCGCGGACCACGGCGGCCCGGAATCGAGCGTCCAGCACGAGCTCCACGCCCTTGACGCTGAAGACGTAGAGCACCAGGAACACGAAGAGCGCGGCGTAGGTGAAGCGAAACGCCGCGAGCCGGTCCAGGGCGCCCGAGCCCCGTGCCCCGCTCCGCGGAAACGACTTTCCCTCCGAGGGAAGAGCTTTGCTCATCCCCGGGGAGGATAGGGCTCTCCCACCGTTCCCCCATCCCCTCCAGCCCCCTCGTGTTTCCAGAGCACCGGGGAGGCCCCGCCGGGGTCGCATGGATCTTGCAGAAGCTCTCGGGAAGGGGCGAGCGCATGGATGACCGGCGCGTCGGGCCGAGAAGGCCCTTCAGCGGGTGGGTGGAGATCTCCACGAGCGGCCAGCGCCATCGCGCCGCCGCCCGGGACCTCTCCGCCGGCGGCCTCGGCGTCCAGATGCAGGGGCCGCTTCCCCCGCTGGAGTGCCGCGTCACCAGCGAGTTCGCACTGCCCGGCATCTCGCTGCCCCTCGCCCTGCCGGCGATCGTGGTCTGGATCCGGGGACACGAGGGACGCCTGGGGCTGCGCTTCGACGAGGTGGACGGCGGCCTCGCGGAGCTGCTGGCGAACCATCTCTCCGGCCGCCTCTAGCGCCCCCGGCTGAGTCCCGCGCGCCCACGCTACCGTCCGGCCGCGTGCGCGTCGTCGACCTCGACCGTGACATGAGCGACGTGATCCCGACCGGGACCACGCGGGACAGCCAGTACCTCTTCGACCGCATGACCGAGGTCACGCTTCGTCTCGCGGCGCCGGGCCCCGGCCGCCGCGTCCTCGACGTGGCCAGAGGCTTCGGACATGACGCGCTGGCGATGACGCGCGCTGGAGCCGAGGTGGTCGGGGTCGAGCCCTCCCAGCGCATGTCGGCCTGGGCCCGGCTTCGGTGCGCCGAGGGTGCCGGGGCGCCGCCCCGCTTCGTGCGGGGCTGGTCCGACGCGTTGCCCTTCGCCGACGCCAGCTTCGACGCCGCGCTGTGCAAGGGCGCGATCGACCACTTCGACCGCCCCCAGCGCGCCATCCGCGAGATGGCACGGGTCACGCGCCGCGAGGGCCGAGTCGTGCTCGCCATCGCGAACTTCGAATCGCTTGCGTGTCGCGCCTCGCGCTGGCTGGACCACGCGCGCGAGGGCTGGCTCGCGCGTCCGGTGCGCCGCGGCCGCCGTCACTACGACGTCCCCGCCGACCACTTCACCCGCTACGACCTCGGGCTCATGCGCGAGCAGGCAGAGCGCTTTCTCGAGCTGGAGCGCCTGGAGGGCATCTCCCTGGGCTGGGGAACGCCCGGTTGGTCGCGCCTGGTGGAGGCGCTGCCCTCCCGAGCCGCCGACGCCGCCCTTCAGGCGCTGGGACGACTCGCGGTGCGACTGCCGGGCTGGGCGGACGTGGTGGTGCTGGCCGGGCGCCCGCGCCGCGAAGGCCGCTCGTCCACGAGCTCGCGGTAGACCCCTGCGGTGCGGGTGGCGATGCGGGGCCAGGCAAAGGCCTCCGACACGCGCCTGCGTCCACGCTCGGCCAGGCGCCTGCGCGTCTCCGGCTGCTCGAGCAAGCTGGCGATGCCCTTGGCCAGGTCCTCGGCCCTGCCCGGCGCGACCAGGAGGCCTCCGCCGGTGGCCTCGATCAGCTCGGTCAGCGCGCCCGCGGCGCTGGCCACGATCGGCGCGCCGCACGCCATGCCCTCCGCCGCGGGCAGGCCGAAGCCTTCGTAGAGCGACGGGACCACGACGAGCGTGGCGCGTCGGTAGAGGTCGATGAGCTCGGGCGTCTCCACGGGTCCGGTAAACCGGATCCGGTCCAGGACGCCGAGCTCGCGGGCGCGCACGCGCGCCGGATTGAGCTCGTGCTCCTGGTCCACCAGTGTGAGGACCACGGAACGGGGCAGGCGCGCCAACGCGTCCACCAGCACGGGAACGCCCTTGTTCGGATCCGAGGCGCGCCCCACGCACAGCAGCTCCGCCGCCGCTCGGGGCACGGCGGGATCCGGGCGGTAGAGCTCCGTGTCCAGCCCGTTGCCGAGCATGCGGATCCGCTCGGGCGCGACGCCGAAGTCGCGGGCCAGGATCCGCGCGCTCGTGGCCGAGGAGGTGATCACCCGGTCCAGCCGGCGTGCCACGCGGGACTGCATGCCGATCGGGTAGAACTCCATGGTTCCCAGCGCGTCGTGCAGGCTGCGGTCGCGGGCGAAGGAGGCGCGACGGTCCACCGAGAGCGGGTGGTGGACGGTGGCCACCACCGGGAGGCCCAGGGCGCGCACGCCGAGCAGCCCCCACCCCAGACACTGCACGTCGTGCACCACGTCCCAGCGCCGCCCGCGCCGAAGGCCGTCCGCCAGGGCGCGGAACGTCCGCACGCTGAACGCGAAGGGCTCCGGCAGGAAGCCGATGCGGCTGGCAGCGAGCTCGTAGAAGCGCAGCGGCTCGAACACGCGCAGGGGGTTCGGGCGGGGAAGGAGGCCCGAGCGGTCGCGCGCGAACCACTTGCCCCAGAACTGATCGTTGGTGAGCCTCGTGACCGAGCGGGCGAAGGGCATTGCGTCGGGCTCGGGCGGGCCCACGAAGACGTCCACCACGTGGCCGAGCCGGGCCAGCTCGCGCGCCAGGAACCACAGGTACACGCCCTGGCCGCCGCAGCGCATGTTGCCCCGGTACGCGACGAAGGCGATGCGCAGCGGCCGCATCAGACCGTGGCGCCCGCGACGCGAGAGCGGCGCGCATAGAGAATCAAGCTCTTGGGACAGACGCGATCGAGGAGACGCTCCACACGGCTCCAGAGCGGCGACCCGGTGGCGCGGATCAGGAAGAACCGGTAGGCCCGCACCAGGGGATTCGCGTCGGCACGCGGCAGACCCACGATCGAACGCAGCACCCAGTAGGGCGTATGCAACGCGTGCGCGAAGCCGACGCCGCTCGGGCGCAGGCCGGCCGCGGCCAGGGCGGTTGCCAGCTGCCGGGGTCGGAAGATGCGGATGTGGCCGCCCGGCGACTCGAAGTAGTCGTCGCCCAGGCGCAGGTAGAGGTGCTCGCTGGTCGCCGTCGGGACGGTCACGGCCGCCGTGCCGTCCGGGCGCAGCACGCGCGCCAGCTCGCGCGCGGCGCCCCGGTAGTCGTGCACGTGCTCCATCACCTCGGAGCAGATCACGCGATCGAAGCAGGCGTCGGGAAAGGGCAGGTGGAAGGCGTCGCCCCGCAGCAGCGTGCCGAAGCCGCCCCGCTGCTGGGCGCGGGCGCGCAGCGCCTTCGCGGCGCCGCGCAGGGCGTCCGCATCCAGATCCACGCCCACCACGCGCGCCCCGCGCTCGAGGGCGCCGAAGCAGTGCCGGCCCTCGCCGCAGCCCACGTCGAGGAACCGGTCGCCTGCTCCGACCTCAAGCCGCTCGAGATCCACGGTGAGCAGCACGGACCGTCTCCTCCAACACCAGCGCGAGCTGCGCCGCGGCGTCGCGCCAGCGGAACAGCTGCAGCACCCGGGCACGCGCCGCGGCGCCCATGCGGGCGAGCCGGGCGCGGTCCGCCAGCAGCTCGCGGGTCGCCTCGGCCAGCGCCGCCGGGTCTCGGGGCGGGACGAGCCGGCCGGCCTGACCGTCGCTCCCCACCACCTCGGGAAGCGCGCCCGCGGCGTTGGCGATCACGGGGAGGCCGCACGCCATGGCCTCACTGGCCGGGAAGCCGAAGCCCTCGAAGAAGGAGGGCACCACCGCGATCCGCGCCGTCGAGTACTCCTCCACCAGCTCCGGGATGCTGAGCATGCGCCGCTTCAGGACGACGCGCCCGGCCAGGCCGAGGCGGCGGATCAGGCGCGGCACGAGCCCGTCGTCGGGGATGCGGCCGTCCACGATCTTGAGCGTCACCGGGTCGGGCAGGCGGGCGAGCGCCTCGAGCAGCGTGCCGATGCCCTTCTTGCGGTCCTCGGTGCGCCCCACGAAGAGCAGGTCGGTCTCGATGCGCTTGCCCGGGACGGGGCGGAACAGCTCCGCGTCGGTCCCGTTGTGGACCACGCGGATCTCCTTCTCCGGAATGCCGAAGTAGCGCTCGATCTCCGTGCGCGAGGCCTCGCTGACGGTCACGATGCGATCGAGTCGGGGGGCCACGATCTGCTGCATGAAGAGCGGGAAGTAGAGCGTGCGCTTCAGCTTCATCTTGAGCCGCGGGTCGATGGCGAAGTCCGCCTCCCGGTCGATGTGCAGCGGATGGTGGATCACCGAGACGACCGGGACACCGGTGGCCCGGATCCCGAGCAGGCTCCAGGAGAGGCTCTGGTTGTCGAACACGACGTCGAAGCGGTGGCGCTCCTGCAGGCGCTTCCAGCGCAGCAGGAGACGGAGCCCGAAGGTCTGCATCTCCGGGAAGACCCCGAAGCGGGACACGCCCAGCTCCCAGAGGTTCAGGGGCTCGAGCAGCGTGAAGGGGTCGGGGCGGCACGCCCATTCGGGATGCGGCACGCCGAAGACGTTCTGGTTCGGAATCACGTGCAGCGGCACGCCCGGATCCACGGAGGGGAGCGGAGGACCCGCGATCACGTGCACCTCGTGGCCCGCTCGATGCCACTCCCGCGCCAGCCGGGCGGCATAGATGCCCTGGCCACCGCAGTACATGTTGCCCCGATAGGTGAGAAGCGCGATTCGCAAGGCGCCTGGCTACCGCGGGCCTTCCGTGGCGGAGTCCGAGTCGGTGTCGGCGGAGGTCTCCGGCGCCTGCTCGGGCTCGACGCGAATCGTGGCGATGGTCCAGCCCACCCAGAAGGTGAGGCCCAAACCGAACAGGACCAGCAGGGCGACGGGAACCGCCAGGGCCCAGTAGCTCTGGCGCGCCAGGCCCAGCAGGAACAGCGCCGCGGCGGCCACCGCCGCCAGACAGATGAGCCCTCCCTGGGCGCGCGAGGCGTCGGTCATGGGGACGGTCCCCTCTCCCCTCCCCCGATCGGCCCGAGGGACGGTCCGCCCTGGCCGTTGGGAAGCGGGCTCAATCCCTGGCCGAGCCAGGTGGGCTCCGTTTCGCCGTCTTCCGTCGTCCCGCCGCGCGGGCGCTGGGTTCACGGCGAGGCACGGATCCCGTGAACCTCTCACCGGGTCGAGCGTTCGGCTCCCCTGACGAACCGGGCAGACCGACGGCATTATTCGGAGCCCGGCGAGCGCTGTCAACGCGCCGGGCCAGACGCCCCCCTGCGGGGGGTGACCCGCCAGGAGCTTCGGAGGCCGCATGCGCGTGATCGGGTTGATGTCGGGCACCTCCGCGGATGGCGTCGACGCGGCGCTCGTCCACTGGCCCGAGGACGCGTCCAGCCGACCCTTTCGACTGCTCGCCTTCGAGCACGCCCCGTTCCCGCCGGAGCTCCAGAGCCGCATCCATCGCCTGGCTGCAGGGCGCGTGCCCGGAGCCGAGGCGCTTCGCGAGCTCGCCTGCTTGGACGCAGAGCTCGGCGATCGATTCGCGTCGGCCGCGCGGGCCGTGGCCCGGGCGGCGGATGTCGGCCTGGAAGAGGTGGACGCCATCGCGTCGCACGGGCAGACGGTGGCGCACCATCCGGAGCGGCATGCCACGCTCCAGATCGGCGATCCCTCGTGCATCGCCGAGCGCACGGCGTGCACGGTGGTCGCGGACTTCCGCCCGCGGGATCTGGCGGCGGGCGGCGAGGGCGCACCGCTGGCGCCCTTCTTCCACTGGGCCGCGCTGGGGGACCCGCACGAGGCGCGCCTGGTGCTGAACCTGGGTGGGATCGCGAACGTCACCTGGCTGCCCGCCGGCGCCCGCGCCGAGGACGTAACCGCCTTCGACGTGGGGCCCGCCAACGTGCTCCTCGACGGCGTGGTCTCCGTCTGGACGCAAGGACGCGAGCGCATGGATCGCGACGGCGCCCGGGCCCGCCGCGGCCGGGTGGCCCCCGAGCTGCTGGCCCGCCTGCTGGACGACGCGTTCCTGCGGCGCTCGCCACCCAAGTCCACCGGTCGCGAGCGTTACGGTCTCGCCGAGGCCGAGGCGCTGGTGAGCGAAGCGCGTCGGGAGGAGCGCTCGCTCGAGGACCTCCTCGCCACGCTGGTCGCCTTCACGACCGGGGCCGTGGCGGACGCGGCCCGGCGCTTCCTTGGAGGCGACGGTCCGGCCCGGGTGCTGGTGGGCGGGGGCGGTGCCGAGAATCCCGTCCTGATGGAGGCCCTGGGCCGGGCCTTCCCCCGCGCTCGCGTCACCCCGTGCGACGCGGCCGGAGTTCCGGCGCGCGCCGCGGAGGCGATGGCCTTCGCGCTGCTCGGACGCAACGCCCTGCTCGGGATCCCGAACCATCTGCCGCGCTGCACGGGCGCCCGTCACGCCACGGTGCTGGGGGAGATCGTGCCCGCCGGTCCGGGCCGCCCGGCCTTCCGCCCCCGGGCCTAGAGACGGATCACGAGGCCGTCGTCCGCGGTCTCCAGCTCGAGCTGGCCGCGGCGCTCGGCCATGCCGGCACCCAGGTGGGTGAGCACCATGCGACCGCACTCGAAGCGATCCACGCGCGGCAGCAGCTTCTCGTAGGTCAGGTGGAAGTCGTAGGTACGATCGAAGTAGGTGCACTCGCTGATCAGGAGATCGGCGCCGCGCGTGCGCTCCGGGAGGGCGTCGAACCAGCCCGTGTCGCCGGTGTAGACCAGGCGGTGCTGGCGCGTGCGGAGCGAGAGGCCGTGGGGTCGGGAGTCGGCAGGATGGTGCGTCTCGAAGGCGGCGAGCGTAAGCGGGCCGAGCTCGGCCTCCTCGTCGGGGCGGAACTCCCGGAAGTGGATCGGGAACGACCACTCGCGCCCGGCGATGCCGTGTCCCAGGGCGTCCGCCGCCGTGCGCACCCGCCCCTCGACGCCGGGCGGTCCAGCCACCACCAGCGGCCGGCGGCGCCGGTCCTCGTACAGGGCCGCCAGCAGCAGCAGCGGCAGGCCGCCGAAGTGATCGGCGTGGAAGTGCGACACCGCGACGGCGTCGATCTCCTCGCGTTCGATGCCCAGCGCGGCGAGTCCCGTCCCCGTGCTGGTACCACAGTCCAGCAGGACGGCTCCGCCCCCGCTGCGCACGAGGATGGCCGCCTGACGCCGCCCCCCCGTGCCGAAGGCGTCGCTCGTCCCTACGAAGGTCACCTCGGTCATCGGTCCGGCTCCCCCGGCTCGCACGGATGAAAGCTCCCGCCCGCAAAGACGCCGCCCCGCGCGTGCAGGCCCGCCGGCACCTTCTCCCCGTCCCACACCACGACGCGCCGCAGCTCAACGTCCGGCCCCAGCTCCGCCCCGGCTCCGAGCACGAGCTCCGGGCCGAAGCGGACCCCTCGCGCGCGGGCGCGTGCGTCGGCGTCCAGGTAGGAGAGCGGGGGTGGGTGCAGGTTGGTGCGCAGATACTCGTTGGGATTGCCGACCGGCTCCCAGATGCAGCGCTCCGCAGACAGGCGGAAGCCGCGGATCGACTGGTCGCCGGCGCGCAGGCGCGGCGCCAGCCAGTCGTCCAGATCGACGAAGACCTCTCGCTCGGGCAGACCCTCGAGCGCGCGTGCGGAGAGGATCCGCACGCTGGGATAGACGCCGCTTTCCACCTCGCTCCCGAGATCGAGCCGCCGGGCGATGCGCCGGACGCGTCCCTCCCCGTCCAGACCGATCGTACCGAAATGATCGCCGCGTGGGTCGTCCCGCAGCACCAGGGTGACGGCGTCCCCGCGGGCCCGGTGCAGTGCCACGAGCGGAGCCAGCTCCAGATCCAGCAGCATGTCCCCGGCGATCACCAGGCAGGGATCGCTCTCGCGCAGGAAGGCGCGGGCGCGCCGGATGCCCCCTCCCGTGCCGAGCGGCTCGGGCTCGGGTGAGAAGGATACGGCCAGCCCGCTCGGACGCTCGTGCTCCACGGCCTCGCGGAGCAGCTCCGGCAGGTGGTGGAGGTTCACCATCACCTCACGCACGCCCTGGCTGGCCAGCCAGGCGAGCGCGTAGCCGATCATGGGAATCCCCCGCACGGGAAGCGCGGACTTCGGGCACAGGTGCGTGAGCGGGCGCATGCGCGTGCCCAGGCCGGCCGCCTGGATCATCGCCCTCATGCGAACAGCACGCTGCAGATGAAGACGGCAGCGATGATGCCGGCCAGGTCGGCCGTCAGTCCCGCGGCCAGGGCGTGGCGGACGCGGCGCACCTGCACGGCCCCGAAGTAGACCGCAATCACGTAGAAGGTGGTCTCCGTCGAGCCCTGCAGGGTCGAGACCAGGTAGCCGGTGTAGCTGTCCGGGCCGATGGCCGGATCCTGCATGATGCTGGTCATGACGCCGTAGGCGCCACTGCCCGAGAGCGGCCGGAGGATGGCCATGGGCAGCGCCTCCGGCGGCATGCCCACGAGCGTGGTGACCGCGCCCAGCGGCCGGATGAAGAGATCCAGGGCGCCGGAAGCCCGGAACATGGCGACCGCGACCAGGATCGCCACGAGATAGGGGATGATGCGCAGGGCGACCTGGAAGCCCTCCTTGGCGCCTTCCACGAAGACTTCGTAGACGCGGACTCCACGCGCCACGCCGAAGGCGAGCAGGCCCATGGCGATGCCCGGGATCATCCAGGGGGCGATCTCCCGGCCGTAGAGGATCGTCACCGGGATGAGGGCCAGGACGCCCAGCAGGGTCGCGAAGGAGACCCAGACTGGATACGCCTCCAGCGCCTCCGCCGGGGCAGCTTCGGGAGGCTGCGCGGGGCCCCCGCCTGCCTCGCTGCTCGGGATCTCCCGCGGCCGTGGGGTCGGCTGGCTCGGCAGGGGCGAGAAGCGCTGGTAGGTCTTGGCTGCGACGATGCCGACGATGGACGAGCAGATCGTCGCGAAGAGCGTGGAGGGAATGATGCCCGCCGGGTCGGCCGAGCCCAGGGAGGCGCGCAGGGAGACCACGCCCGTGGCCAGCAGCGTGACGCTGGAGGTGTTGATGGCGAGGAACAGGACCATGGCGTTGCTGGCCGTTCCCTCGTGCGGGTTCAGCCGGTCGAGCTCTTGCATGGCGCGGATGCCGAAGGGTGTGGCCGCGTTGCCGAGTCCCAGCACGTTGGCGGAGATGTTGAGGATCATCGCGCCCATCGCCGGGTGCTCCGCGGGCACGTCGGGGAACAAACGGGTCATCAGCGGTCGCACGGTGCGGGCGATGATGGCCAGCAGGCCGCCGGCTTCGGCCACCTTCATCAGGCCCAGGAACAACGCCATCACGCCCACGAGCCCGATGGCGAGATCGACGGAGTCCTTGGCGGCGTCGATCATGGCCTGCGAGAGCGCGGCCATCGGGGTGGGATCGACGCCCCCGGCCGCGAACTGGCGCAAGGCCGCGACCCCGAAGGCGAGCAGGATGATGCCGAAGAAGACGGCGTTCACAGCGTGGAGACCACCAGCCCGGTCCAGGCGGGGGCCAGCCAGGTTCCGTCGAGCACGCACCGTCTCCGCGGGGGGCGGACGCAGTTTGCCCGGTCGCAGCCTTCCCGATAAGTTGCGAGGCGTCAAGCGATTCCCACCCCCCGGGCAGGCGAGGCGCGCACCTGGCGCGAGGCGTCCAGGAGGGCGGCTCACGGCCATGCGGCGGTTCGCCGAGGGGAGGGGCATGCGACGCAGCGCGGCGATCGGACTGGCTCTCGCGCTCGGGGCGGTCTCCGCCTCTGCGGACCAGGGAACCAGCCTGCGCGAGCGCCTGGACCGGGTGCTCGGTGGTGGAGCGTTGCGAGACGCGCGGGTGGCGGCCCTCGTGGTGGCGCGAGAGGACGGGCGCGAGCTCTATGCGCTGGCGCCCGGGCGCGCCCTGGTCCCCGCCTCGAACCAGAAGGTCCTGACGGCGCTGGCCGCGCTCGACGCCTTCGGACCCACGCACCGCTTCGTGACACGCGTGCTCGCCGACGCGCTCCCGGACGGGGAGGGCGCCGTCGAGACCCTCTACGTGCGCGGCGGCGGCGATCCCGCGCTGACCTCGGAAGACTGGTGGAGGCTGGCGGCGGACCTGCGACGGGCGGGCCTGCGGCGCGTGCGCGGTGACCTGCTGCTGGACGACGCCGCCTTCGACCGCGAGCGCTGGCATCCGGCGTGGGGACCGGTGGGAGCGCGTGCCTATCACGCGCCCGTGGGTGCGCTCGCCGCGAACTATGGCGCCTTCGCCGTGGAGGTGCGTCCCGCGTCACATCCGGAGCAGCCGGCGGCGGTCACGCTCGACCCGCCGCTTCCGTTCTTCCGTCTGGTCAATCGAGCCCATACCGGAACGATGGGTGGGCGCGGCAAGCTGCGCGTGGAGCGCGCCGCGGGACCCACCGGCGAGCGCGTGCTCGTTTCGGGCTTCGCGCCCGCCGGTGGCGAGCCGAAGCTGTTCTGGCGCAGCGTCTCCTCTCCGGCCCTCTACGCCGGCGGCGTGCTGCGCTGGCAGCTCGAGGCCCACGGGATCCGCGTGGACGGGCACACGCGCATCGGGACCACCCCCGCCGACGCGCGCGAGCTGCTGGCCTTCGAAGGGCGGCCCCTGGCGGAGGTCGTGCGGCTGTTCCTCAAGTTCAGCAACAACGTGATCGCCGAGACGCTGGTCAAGGACCTGGCGGTGCGGGAGGAGGGCGAGCCGGGGACCTGGACGAAGGGCATGGACGTGATGCGCCGGCGCCTGGCGGCGCTCGGGCTCGACCTGACCGGCTCCCGGCTCGTGGACGGGTCGGGCCTGGCGCGGCGCAACCGCGTCACCCCGCGCCTGCTGGTGCAGGCGCTCCGCGTGGGGGCCGCTTCCTTCGACTTCGGCCCCGAGCTGGTGGCGGCTTTGCCCATCGCGGCCTCGGATGGGACGCTCGAGCGCCGCGCCGAGCAGGCCGCCGGCGCGGTGCGGGCGAAGACCGGGCTCCTGGATCGCGTCACCGCGCTCTCGGGCTACGCGCGTCTGTCGGACGGGGAGCAGGTGGTCTTCTCGGTGCTCGTGAACGGACACCGCTCCAGCGACGAGGCCGCCATGCGGGCGGTGGACGAATTCGTCCGCGTGCTGGTGTCGGGCGCCGCGGCGCCGGCCCTGGCTCGGGAGTCGCGGGGGCCGGTCTAGCCGCGCGCACCGAACGGCGAGAGGCCCAGCTCGGCCAGGACGTCGAGGTTGTTCGCCACCGCGGCGCCGGTCCAGACGGCCACGGTCACCAGGAACAGCACCTTGACCGCCTCCGGCAGCCGCCGGGTCCACACCAGGAAGAGCAACGCGCCCAGCGTGAGCAGCCCGTCCACCACGAGGCCGGGCACCAGGCCCACCTGCTGGAACAGCACCGCGGCGATGGGATTCGCCTCGCTGACGTGGAAGCCGGCCACGGGAGCACGCAGGCAGAGGTACGTGGTCCAGTGGTCGGCTGCGGTGAGGCACAGCAGGGCGAGCGTCACGAACGCGAGCATCAGGGGGTCTCCTCGCAGCCGGCCGCGGCGGCGCGCGGCGCCGACGCAGGGCGAGGAGCAAGATCCGTGCCCCGGGCGCGCGATTCGGCCAGACCGACGCGAACCCGGTCAA
The DNA here is from genome assembly GCA_041577015.1 of Myxococcota bacterium. GTDB lineage: Bacteria > Myxococcota_A > UBA9160 > UBA9160 > PR03 > JBFGJV01. The sequence goes on along the minus strand of JBFGJV010000049.1, from coordinate 5,318 downwards.
GTGCGGGGGCGAGTTGCGCCACGCGGGGACATGGGAGGCCACGCCCCGGGCCAGACGGTGGGTAGCGGGCTTCCCTGTTTGGGAGCGCGGATGCCTCGGGGTCAGCGCGAGCGGTGCATGCGGCCCTTGCCGAGCAGCAGCCAGTCGAGCGAGACCTGCTCCTTCGTGGCGAGCCGGAGCAGGAAGTCCATGTGGGGCGTCGTACCGTTCTCGTAGCGATTGACGTTTTGCTGGAACACGCCGAGCTCCCGCGCGAACTGTCGCTGGGAGCGAGTCCCCCTCACCCGGGCCAGACGTTCGGGGAGTCCCTTCTTCAGCCGATCGATCGCGTGAGCCGACATCCTCGCTCCTCGTGCCTGCGCCGGGCGGGTGCGCCGGCGGTTCGTAGACGATCGACTTCGGGTCTGCGTCGCGCGGCGCCGCGCGCGCGCAGGGTTCCCACCGTGACTGGATCGGCTCCCACGAGCCGGGCCGCTCGCGTGGAGCGCCCGTGCGCCGGGCAGTCTACGAGTGGGCGTTTGCGTGGGCACCCCGAAACGTTCTCCCCACCTGGAATCCGGATCGACGCGGCGGCCGCCGGAAAATTCGATCCGGGTCGCAGACGAGACGGCGGTTGGCCGCGGGCCCTTGACGGGTGCGCGTGGTCGTGATGCCTTCGGCCACGACGGGTCGGTTCGGGCGAGGGGGCGTCCTGCGCGTCACGGGCGGGCGATTGCGGGGTCGGCGGCTGCGTGCGCCCCGGGGCGCTGGGGTGCGCCCGAGCGCCGATCGGGTCCGGGAGGCGCTGTTCGCCCGGCTCGGGGAGCTGGAGAGGGCGCGCGTGCTGGATCTGTTCGCCGGCAGCGGTGCGCTCGGCATCGAGGCGCTCTCCCGCGGCGCCCGCGAGGCCGCCTTCGTGGAGCGGTCGACGCGGGTGCTGGCCGTGCTGCGGGCGAACCTCGAGGCGCTGGAGCTGACGCCGCTCGCCCGCGTGCTGGCCGGGGAGGCCTCGGCCGTGGTGCGGCGCCTGGCCCGTGCGGGGGCCGCCTTCGACGTGGTGTTGCTGGATCCACCCTACGCGTCCCCGGACGCGGTCCGGGCCCTGCGGGCCCTGGTCGATTCCGGCATCCTGGCACCCGGGGCAAGGGTGGTCCTGGAGACGTCCCGGCGGAGCGAGCTTCCGGAGGTGCCCGGGCTGGTGAGGATCGACGAGCGACGCTACGGCGACACTCTCGTGCTGCGCTTTGCCCCCGCGGGTGAGCGAGCGCAGGACGGCGAGATCGAGGGATCGGAGGAGCCATGAGCACCCCTGGCAAGCCCGCCGGCCTGGCGGTCTTTCCCGCGAGCTTCGATCCGGTGACGAACGGTCACCTGGACCTGGTGCACCGGGCGCACCGGATCTTCGACGAGCTGGTCGTCGCCATCGCGACGAACGTGGCCAAGGACGGCGGCACCTTCACGCTCGACGAGCGCGTGGAGATGTTGGAGTCCGTCGTGGGCGACGTGCCGGGCATCCGTATCACCTCCTTCGACGGCCTGCTGGTGGACTATGCCCGCAGCATCGGCGCGCGCGCGGTGATCCGCGGGCTTCGCGCCGTCTCGGACTTCGAGTACGAGTTCGAAATGGCGCTGATGAACCGGCACCTGTTCCCGGAGATCGAGACGCTCTTCATGATGACGAGCCAGAAGTACTTCTACGTCAGCTCTTCGCGGCTCAAGGAGCTGGTGAGCTTCGGCGCCAACGTCGAGGAGTGGGTGCCTCCCATCGTGGCCAAGAGGCTGGCCGAGAAGCTGCAGAAGCGGTGACCCGGCGGAGGCCGGCTCGGCGCCGCCCGGGGCGGGCCGCGGCGCCGGGCGGAGAGGGCGCGTCGCCGACGCCGATCCGGTTCGGGACCAGCGGCTGGCGCGGCGTGCTGGCCGACGAGGTCACCGAGGCGCGCATGCGGATCGCGGCCTGGGCGGTGGGCCGCTGGCTGCTCGAGCAGGGCCCCCGCCCCCGCGTGCTCGTGGCCCACGACACCCGCTTCCTCGGCGCGCGTCTGGCGGAGGCGGCCTCGAACGCGCTGGAGGCGTGCGGCGTGCGCGTCGTGCCCCTGCGCAGCCCGCTCCCGACGCCCGTCGCCGCCCACGCCGTGCGCCGGCGCCGCGCCGACGCGGCCCTGATCGTCACGGCCAGCCACAACGCTCCGGAGTTCCAGGGTCTCAAGCTGCTGACGCGTCAGGGTGCCGCCGCGCCGGCTTCGGTCACGCGCCGGGTGGAACGGCTGGCGGCCGAGGCGCTCGTGGGTGTGCCGCCGCCGGCGACGCGGCGGGACTCGCCGCGGAGACGTGCCGTGGACGCGCTTCCCGCCTACCTCGACGCCCTCGGGCGCATCGTCGACCCCGGCCCGGTGCGGCGCGCTCGGGTGGGCGTCGTCTACGACGCCCTGCACGGCGCCGGGGCGGGCGTGCTCGACGTGGCGCTCGGGCGCCTCGGTGCGCGTGTCGCGGTGCTGCGGGCGGACCCGGATCCGCGCTTCGGCGGGGGCGCGCCGGATCCAGTCCCCGAGCGGCTGGGCGAGCTGCGGCGCCGGGTGCGCGCAGGCCGCGGCGTTCGCCTCGGGGTCGCCACCGACGGCGACGCGGATCGCTTCGCGGTGGTGGACGCCGACGGACGTCTCCTCAGCGAGACCCAGGCGCTGGCGCTGCTCTTGGACCACCTCGCGCGCACTGGACGCGTGCGGCGGGGCGTGGCGCTCTCCATCGCCACCGGCTCGCTGGTGGAGCGCGTGGCCGAGGCCCACGGCCTTCCCGTGCTGCGCCTTCCCATCGGCTTCAAGCATCTGGCCGCGGCCCTGCAAGAGGGCCGGGCGGACGTGGCCGGCGAGGAGAGCGGCGGCTTCGCCCTGGCCGCCTTGGGCCACGACAAGGACGGGATCCTCGCCGCCTGCCTGGTGACGGAGCTCGCGGCCCGGCTGCGGCGCCCGTTGCGGGAGCGGCTCGGCGAGCTCGAGCGTCGCCACGGCCGCAGCCGGTGCGGACGCGCGGCGGTGCCCGCCGACGAGGCCACGTCGGCGCGGCTGGCGTCTCTGCAGCGGACGCCTCCGGCTCGCATCGACGGCGCGCGGGTGCGCCGGGTGGAGCGGCTGGACGGCCTGCGGCTGGGCTTCGACGACGGATTCCTGATGCTGCGTGCGTCGGGTACGGAGCCGGTGGCGCGCGTGTACGCCGAGGCACCCCATGCGCGTGCGCTCGCCCGCCGGCTCCAGGTCGGCCGGCGCCTGCTTGGAGCGCGGCGCGTGGACGTTTCGCACCGTTCCGGCTAGGCTGGCTCTACCTGCCTGTTTTCAAAGGGATTCGGCCCATGGCGCAGCGCCGGGTGCTTCTCGCGGTGAGCGGCGGGATCGCCGCCTACAAGATCCCGGAGCTCGTGCGGCAGCTACGCCGCCGGGGCCATGCCGTGCGATGCGTCCTGACGGCGGCCGCCGGGCGCTTCGTCTCGCCGCTCGTGCTGCAGACCGTCTCCGGGGACGCGGTCCGAAGCGACCTCTTCGACCCGGAGCAGGAGGGCCGCATCGATCACATCGCGCTGGCGGACTGGGCCGACCTGGTGATCGTGGCTCCCGCCACCGCCGACCTCCTGGCGCGCATGTCGCATGGCCTGGCTGACGACCTCGTCGCCACGCTGCTGCTGGCCACGCGAGCGCCCCTGCTCGTCGCGCCCGCGATGAACGTCAACATGTGGCAGCATCCCGCCACCCAGCACAACGTCGAGACGCTGCGGGCGCGGGGCGTGCGCTTCGTCGGGCCGGAGTCGGGCCCTCTCGCCTGCGGCTGGGAGGGTGAGGGTCGCATGACGGAGCCCGAACGCATCGCCGAGGCGGCGGAGCTGGCGCTGGGCACGCGCACGCTGGAGGACGAGGTGGTGCTCGTCACCGCCGGCGGGACGCGGGAGCCCATCGATCCGGTGCGCCAGCTCTCGAACCGCTCTTCGGGAAGGATGGGCTTCAGCGTGGCGGCGGAGGCGGCACGGCGTGGCGCCGAGGTGGTGCTCGTGACGGGCCCGGTTGCCCTGGCGACTCCGGCCGGCGTGCGCCGCGTCGACGTGCAGACGGCCCTCCAGATGCGGGACGCCGTGCAGGCGGAGCTCGATCGGGCGACGATCGTCGTGATGGCGGCCGCGGTGGCGGACTTCCGTCCCGCGGCGGCGGCCGCCCGCAAGATTCGCAAGGAGGAGCTCGCGGAGGGTGCGGGCCTCACCTTGGAGCTGGTGCGCAATCCCGACATCCTGGCCGAGGTCGGCGCGCACAAGGGTTCGCGGCTCGTGATCGGCTTCGCCGCCGAGAGCCACGACGTCGTGGCGTCCGCGCGCAGGAAGCTCGAGCGCAAGCACTGCGATCTCGTGGTGGCGAACGACGTCTCGCGAGCCGATGCCGGCTTCGACGTGGACACCAATGCGGTCTCGTTCGTGGCTCCGGGAGGCGACGTGCAGGCGCTCCCGCTGCTCTCCAAGGCGGAGGTGGCCGTACGGCTGCTCGATCGCATCGAGAAGCTGCGGGGGGCCCGCGCGTGAGAGGCGCACTCCGGGGGGTCGCGCTCGGGCTGGCGCTTGCGGGGCTGGCGGCTCTGCCGGCCGCGGCGGCCCCGGTGCGGCTCGTGACCCTCTCGGGCACGATCAATCCGGCCTCCTCGGACTTCCTGCAGAAGGCGATCGCCCAGACCGAGACCGAGGGCGCCGAGGCGTTGCTCATCGAGCTGGACACCCCGGGCGGGCTCGTGGCGTCCACCAAGGACATCATCCAGGCGATCCTGAACGCGCGCGTGCCGGTGATCGTCTACGTGGCGCCCCGCGGCGCCTGGGCCGGCTCGGCCGGGACGTTCATCACCCTCTCCGCGCACGTGGCCGCCATGGCGCCCGGCACGAGCATCGGCGCCGCTCACCCGGTGGGGATCGGTGGGCCTCAGGGCGAGGAGAAGGGCGAGGGCCGCGACTACGCCGCGGAGAAGGCGGAGAACCTGCTGGCGGCGTTCATCGAGTCCATCGCGAAGGAGCGCGAGCGCAACGTGGAGTGGGCCGTCAAGGCGGTGCGCGAGTCGGTGGCGATCGCGCCGGACGAAGCCCTCAAGCTCAACGTCATCGACCTGGTGGCCGAGGACCGTGCGGAGCTGCTCGAGAAGCTCGAGGGACGAACGGTGCGCGTCGAGGGCAAGGAGCGCACGCTGACCCTGGCGGGAGCGGAGCTGCGTCCGATCGAGATGTCTCCGCTCACGCGTCTGCTGCACGTGATCGCGAGCCCCGACGTGGCGGTGCTGCTGATCCTGGCCGGCCTGTTGGGGCTCTACATCGAGTTCAACCAGCC
>JBFGJV010000048.1:0-17092 GCA_041577015.1 Myxococcota bacterium | reverse complement strand
TCGACGTGCTCGCCCGCATCCGGGACGAGCTCGGCTTCGAGGCGGTGGCCTACGGCGTCAACACGGACGACACCGGCGACTTCCGTCCGGGCCACCGCGCGGCGCACGAGCGCGGCGTCCTCTCGCCGCTGCTGGATGCCGATCTCTCCAAGGCCGAGGTGCGGGCGCTCTCCCGGGCGGCGGGCCTGCCCACCGCCGACCTTCCGGCCTCCGCCTGTCTGGCGTCGCGGCTGCCGTACGGCACCGAGGTGACTCCGGAGCGGCTGCGCCAGGTGGAGGAGGGCGAGGCGCGCCTGCGCGAGCTCGGCTTCCGCCAGACGCGCCTGCGTCACCACGGCGAGCTGGCACGCGTGGAGATCGACCCGGGCGAGCTGCCGCGGGCGCTCGATTCCGAGATGGCGCGCGCCATCGTGGACGCCATCAAGCCGCTCGGCTTCCGCTGGGTCGCGCTCGACCTCGAGGGCTACCGGACCGGTTCGCTGAACGAGGTCCTGCTGTCGGATCCCAAGTTCGCGTCCTGATCCCGTGCTGCGACGCATCGTCTGCGAAGGCGCGCCGCGGGATCTCGGGCTCGACCAGGGCCGCGCCTGCCGCCGGTGCGTGCGGAGCGCGGTCGGGCAGGCGGAGGGCGCGGACCTCGCGACGCGCCTGCGGCAGTGGCTCGGTCGCGCGCTGACCCCGCCGCCCGCCTGGAGCCGCGAGCTCGTACGCCACTTTCCCCACCTGGTCGAACGCATGCACGGGCTCGCCCGGGGTGCGGACGTGAGCCGGGCCAGCCTGTTCGAGGCGCTTGGCCGCGAGCTCCGGGATCCGGAGCGGGCGGCTCTCGATGCAGGCTGCGTGCCGCCCGCCCAGCTCCGTGCACGCTTCCTGACCTCGGCGGGAGGCCGCGACCTGGTGCTCCGCGAGAGCCGGCCCGACGGCGGTCTCCGCTCCCTGGCCATCGCCCGTCCCGGGCTCGCGCCTGCCCTGGCCGGCGTGAACGAGGCGGGACTCGCCATGCTGTGCGTGCTCCCCGCGGCCTCCCGCGCGCGCCCCCCCTCGGCGGCCCTGCTGGGGGACCAGTGCCTGGAGCGCTTCGAACGACTCGGGAGCGCGCTCGAGTGGTGCGAGCGGCGTCCGGGTCGGGGACCGGCGCGCCTGCTCTTCCGCGATGTGACGGGCGCCGCGGGCGGCGTCGAGATGCGGGACGACGAACGCCGGCGGCTCGATTCCCCGACCGCCGGCGACGAAGCGTCCCGCACGGAGCCCGGGCTCTGGGTGCGGCTCGACCCCCGGGACTGCTCGATCCAGCTGGGCCAGAAGCCCGACGCCCCGGGCGCGAGCTTCCGGCTGGAGCCCGTGGCCTAGCCCTTCGCCCCGGAGGCAGCCTCGCAGAGTGCCACCGCCCGGCGCGCGTCGTCCGTCACCGCGACGAAGTCCCGGTGCGCCGGCTTCTCGAATCCGGCCGCCACCGCGCGTTCGATCCACGTCAGGAACGGATCGAAGAACCTCGCGGTGTTCAGCAGCACGATGGGTCGGTGGTGGAGCTCGAGCTTGCGGAACGAGAGGATCTCGGTCAGCTCCTCCAACGTGCCGAAGCCGCCCGGGAGCGCCACGAAGGCGTCGGCCCGCGCGTCGAGTCCCGCCTTGCGCGCGCGCATGTCGTCCACCTCGTACATCTCGACGCCGAGGTGATGGACGTCCTGCTCGATGAAGCGGCGCAGGATGACGCCGTGGACGCGACCCCCGGCGGTGAGCGCCCCGTCCGCCACGGCGCCCATCAGCCCGGTGCGCCCTCCGCCGTAGACGAGCAGGTGTCCCGCCCGGGCGATGGCCTCTCCCAGGGCTCGCGCGGCGCCGAGGTAGGGCTCGCCCGCCGCGGAGGCGGAGCCGGCGAAGACCGTGATGCGCACGAAGCCGCTAGGCGGAGGAGCGCGAGCGCCGGCCACGCCCACGACGCCGGCCACCGCCGCGACGGCCCGCAGGCTCGCGGGGGGGCGGCGCCTCGGAAGCCGGCGCCGGCTCCGCCTCCGTCACGGTGGTCTCGGGGCGGTGCTCGCGCAGGTAGACCGCGCAGATGCCCGCGAGCTCGCGCCGGCCCTCCTCGCTGCCCACCATCGCCTCCACCACCGGCACCAGCCGATCCACCTTCCAGCGCCGGTCGCGCTCGGGGATGCGGCGCAGCTCCTGCTCCACCTTGACCGAGAGCCGCTCCCGGATGCGCTCGAGCAGTTCTGCGTCCGTGGGGAGCTTGCGCTCCGCGATCTCCATCCGGTTCACCTTCTGGAGCCAGCGGAAGTTGCCGATGTCCAGCCCCGAGACCAGCGAGATCGCCACCCCCGCCTTCCCGGCCCGTCCCGTCCGCCCGGTGCGGTGCACGTAGCTCTCGGGCGAGTCGGGGGCGGCGTAGCTGATCACGTGGGTCAGATCCGAGATGTCGATGCCCCGGGCCGCCACGTCGGTGGCCACCAGGAAGCGCAGCTCGCCGGCCTTGATGCGGGCCATGGCGCGCTCGCGGGCCGCCTGGGCCAGGTCGCCGGAGATCTGGTCGGCGTCGAAGCCGTGCCGCTGCAGGTACGCCGTCACGAAGCGCACGTCGTCCTTCGTGTTGCAGAAGATGATCGCGCTCTCTGGATCCTCGTACTCGAGGATGCGCAGCAGCGCCGCCTCCTTCTCCTTCGCCGAGACCAGGTAGAAGTAGTGCTCGATCTCCTGCGGTGCGATCTGGCCCTCGGAGAGCGCGATGAACTCGGGGTCCTTCAGGAACACGCGCGCGAGGGATCGCACCCGCTCGGGCATCGTGGCGGAGAACAGGCAGGACTGCCGCTTGCCTCGGGGCGGGAGGTAGCTGTCGATCTCGCGCATGTCCGGCCAGAAGCCCAGCGAGAGCAGCTCGTCGGCCTCGTCCAGCACGAAGAAGCGCACGTGGTCGAGCTTCATGCGACCCGACGAGAGGTGGTCCAGGATGCGTCCGGGCGTCCCCACCACCACGTGGGCCCCGGCCTGCAGACCCTCGAGCTGCGGCCCGTAGCCCACGCCCCCGTAGATGGCCAGGCAGCGCACGCCGCGGTGCTTGGCCATGGCGGAGATCTCCGCGGAGACCTGGTTCGCCAGCTCGCGGGTGGGCGCCAGCACCAGGGCCTGGGTCGCCGCAAGCGTGGCGTCCACCTCGGCGACGATGGGGATGCCGAAGGCGCCGGTCTTGCCGCTTCCCGTGCGGGCCTGGACGATCAGGTCCTGGTGCGCGCGCATGACGGGGACGACGCGCGTCTGCACCGGCATGGGGGCGCTCCAGCCCAGGTCGCGGATGCCGGCTTGGATGTCTTCGGGTAGCTCGGCGAAGAGCTCGGAAGGGTCGTTCATTCGAGGGGCAGGCTAGCCGGTCCGTGGTGACTCCGCCCGCCTGCGGCTTGCGAGGGCTTTGGAACGCGGGGTGTTCGCGGGTCGTGGAGGCGCTCGGCCTGGTGACTTCGCTCGCCTTCGGCTCGCTGCGCGCCGGGCGCTTCCGCGCCCGGCTTGCGTGCTAGCTTTGGCGTGTGGCCCGGATCACGCGCGAGGAGGTGGAGCGCATCGCCGATCTGGCGCGCCTCACGCTGACGCCGGACGAGGCCGAGCGCATGACGGGGGAGCTCGAGCGCATCCTCGAGTACGTGGCGTCCCTCGAGGCGCTGGACACCGAGGGCGTGGAGCCGACCTCCCATGCGAGTCCCATGCGCACGCCGCTTCGCGAGGATCGCGTCGAGCCCGGCCTCGACCCGGACCGAGCGCTCGCCAACGCGCCCGAGCGCGACGGGCATGCCTTCGTGGTGCCAAAGGTCATCGCCGAGGACGAGGCGTAGCCGGACGTGACCGAGCCCCTGAGCCCGATCGCGACGCTTCGCCGGGAGCTCGACGCCGGGACCACCTCATCCCGGAAGCTGGTGGAGGGCGCGCTCGCCCGCGCCGGACGCCTGGAGTCGCTGGGCGCGTTCGTCGGCCTGCGGGCGGAGGCGGCGCTCGCCGAGGCGGAGCAGGCGGACGCTCGCCGCGGGCGCGGCGAGCTTCGCTCCCCCCTGGACGGCATCCCCCTCGCCATCAAGGACAACCTGGTGCAGGCCGGCGAGCCCACCACCTGTGCCTCCCGCATCCTCGCGGGCTTCGTCTCCCCCTACGACGCGACCGCCGTGGCGCGACTGCGGGAGGCGGGCGCCGTCGTCCTCGGTCGCACCAACCTGGACGAGTTCGCCATGGGCTCCTCCACCGAGAACTCGGCGCACGGGCCCACGCGCAATCCCTGGGATGCGGAGCGGGCGCCGGGTGGCTCGTCGGGCGGGTCCGCGGCGGCGGTGGCGGCCGGCATCGTGCCTGCGGCGGTGGGAAGCGACACGGGCGGCTCGATCCGTCAGCCGGCCGCCTTCTGCGGCGTCGTGGGGATGAAGCCCACCTACGGGCGCGTCTCGCGCTACGGGCTGGTGGCCTTCGCCTCCTCGCTGGACCAGGTGGGTCCCTTCGCCCGGACGGCGGAGGACTGCGCCCTGCTGCTCGAGACCCTGGCCGGCCACGATCCGCGCGACTCCACCTCGCTGCCCGAGTCGGTGCCGCGCTACCGGGAGGCGCTCACCGGCGACGTCTCGGGCCTCGTGATCGGGCTGCCGCGCGAGTACTTCGTCGAGGAGGGCGTGGATCCCGAGGTGCTGGCGGTGGTGCGCCAGGCGGTGGCGGAGCTGGAGCGCGCGGGTGCAAAGACGCGCGAGGTCTCGCTTCCCCACACCCGTCACGCCATCGCCACGTACTACCTGATCGCGCCGGCCGAGGCGTCCAGCAACCTGGCCCGCTACGACGGTGTGAGGTACGGCCACCGGGCCTCCGGGGCGGAGAGCCTCGGTGCCATGTACCGGCGCACGCGCTCCGAGGGCTTCGGCGCCGAGGTGAAGCGGCGCATCCTGCTGGGCACCTACGTGCTCTCGGCCGGCTACTACGAGGCCTACTATCGCAAGGCCATGCAGGTGCGCACGCTCCTGCGCCGCGACTTCGAGGAGGCCTTCCGCGGCTGCGACGTGCTGCTGACGCCGACAGCGCCCGAGGTGGCGTTCCGCCTGGGTGAGAAGGCGGCCGACCCGCTGCGCATGTACCTCTCGGACGTCTACACCGTGTCCGCCAATCTGGCCGGCGTGCCCGGCGTCTCGCTTCCCGGCGGCTTCGCACACGGCATGCCGGTGGGCCTCCAGCTGCTGGGTCGCGCCCTGGACGAGGCGACGCTGCTGCGCGTGGCCGACGCCTACCAGCGGCGCACGGACTGGCACGAGTGCCGTCCGCCGGAGCCCGCGTGAGCTCCCACCCGCACCCCGACTACGAGGTCGTGATCGGGCTCGAGGTGCACGTGCAGCTCCGCACCGAGTCGAAGCTCTTCTGCCGCTGCGCGGTCCGCTACGGGGACGATCCCAACCACCACGCCTGCCCGGTGTGTCTGGCGCTGCCGGGGGCACTCCCGGTGCTGAACGGCCGGGCGGTGGAGCTCGGCGTCCGGGCCGCGCTGGCGACGCACTGCAGCGTGCACCCCCGGTCCGTCTTTGCGCGCAAGAACTACTTCTATCCCGACCTCCCCAAGGGCTACCAGATCTCCCAGTTCGAGGAGCCGCTGGCCACCGAGGGATGGCTCGAGCTGGAGCTGGACGAGGACGGCGGCACGACGAAACGCGTGGGCCTCACCCGCATCCACATGGAGGAGGATGCCGGCAAGTCGATCCACGACACGGCCATCGCCGGCCACGAGGGCTCCCACGTGGACCTGAACCGCGCCGGCGTGCCCTTGCTCGAAATCGTCTCGGAGCCCGCCCTGCGCTCGCCGGAGGAGGCCGGCGCCTACCTGCGGAGCCTGCGCCAGCTGCTGCGCTACGTGGACGTCTCCGACGCGGACATGGAGAAGGGCCATTTCCGCTGCGACGCCAACCTCTCGCTCCGTCCCCACGGCGAGACGACGCTCGGCACGCGCACCGAGCTCAAGAACCTGAACAGCTTCCGCTTCGTGGAGGGAGCGCTCCACGCAGAGATCGTCCGCCAGGCGGCGCTCCTCGACGCGGGCGAGCGCATCGTCCAGGCCACGATGCTGTACGACCCCGCGGCGAACCGGACCCGCGTGATGCGGACCAAGGAGAACGCGGACGACTACCGCTACTTCCCGGATCCCGACCTCGTTCCGCTCCAGATCGAGGTCGAGGCGGTGGAGGGGGCCCGCGCGCAGCTCCCGGAGCTGCCCGAGGACCGCCGGCGCCGCTTCCGGGAGACGTACGGCCTCTCCGCCTACGACGCACGGCTCCTCACCGAGAGCCGGGCGCTCGCGGACTTCTTCGAGACCGCCGCGCGGGAGCACGCCAACCCCAAGACCGTCGCCAACTGGGTGCTGCGCGACGTGCTGCAGGCCCTGAAGGAGCGTGACGCTGCGCTGGAGGGCGCCCGGCTCTCGCCTGAAGCTCTGGCCGCCCTCCTGCGTCTGGTGGACGAGGGCAAGGTCACCGCGGCGAACGCCCGGCCGCTCGTGCCGGAGCTGCTGGAGCGTGGCGGGGATCCGCTGGCGCTGGTTCGGGAGCGCGGCCTCGAGGCCGTATCGGATACCGGGCTGCTGGAATCCGCCGTGGACGAGATCATCGCCGCCAACCCGGAGATGGTGGAGCGATTCAAGGCCGGTGAGGAGAAGATCTTGAACTTCTTGATGGGGCAGGTCATGAAGCGTACCCGGGGCAAGGCCGATCCGGGCGCGGTGCGCCGGATCCTGGCGCGCCGGCTCGAGGACTAGCGCGTCGTGCGCCTCCTGATGCGTTTCGCCGCGGCCGCGGTCGTGTTGCTCGTCGTGGGGCTGGGCGCCCTCCTGCTGGCGCTGCCTCGCATCGCCGCGAGCGATGCGGTGCGCGCCCGCCTGGAGGCGGCCGCCCGGGACGCCACCGGCCGGGACGTCCGCTGGCAGGAGCTCTCCTTCGGCCTGCTGCCGCCCCGGCTCGTGGTCCTGGAGCCCGTGGTGCAGGAGCCCGGCGGGTCCGGCGACCCGTTGGTGCGGGCCGAGCAGGTGGATCTCCGCCTGGCCCTGCTCCCCCTCCTGGCGCGCAGCGTCGTGATCGACTCCCTGCGCCTGGACGGCGTGACGCTGCGGCTGGTGCGCACGCCGGACGGCGTCCGGCTGCCGGGCAAGCAGGCGCCCCCGGCCGCGGGCAAGCCTCCGGCGGGGGAGGCGCCGGAGCCCGAGGCGGCCGCCGGCGTGGCCCTGGCCGTGCGCCAGCTCGAGCTCACCAACTCGCGACTCATGCTCGAGGACCGCACCGTCTCGCCCCCGGTCACCTGGGATCTGGGCGAGCTGCGGGCCGACGTCCGCGGCCGTTCCCTGGAGGAGCCGCTGGACCTCGACGTCTCCGCCGCGCTCGGGAGCGGCGGCCGGCTCCGCGTGCGGGGCACCACGAAGCTCGACGGGGAGATCGATCTCACCGCGAACCTGGAGGGCCTCGTGCTCGCGCCCCTGGCGCCCTACCTGGGCAAGCAGCGGCGCGCGGCGGGCGCGCTCACCGGGACGGTGACGGCGCGCGGACCCGCGAGCGCACCCGAGTCGGTGAAGGCGGATCTCGTCCTGGCCGACGGCGACGTGCGCGTGGAAGACGTGGGGCTCCAAGGGCGCGTCGTCCTCAAGGCCGAGCTCACGGGTGGGCTCGAGAAGCCGAACGGCAGCTTCGAGGTGGACGCCACCCAGGCTGCCCTCGCCTACGGCAGCGCCTTCACCAAGCCGAGCGGGACGCCCGCCACCGTGCGCGGACGCCTGGTGCCCCGGCCGGACGGGAGCCTCGGCGTGGACGAGGTGCGGCTGCAGATCAAGAACCTGGACGCCACGGGCCGCCTGAGCCTGGGCAAGCGGACACGGGTGGAGCTCGACGCCCCCCCTTTTGACCTGGGCGGCTGGGATGCCCTGCTTCCGGCCCTGGCCGGGACCCAGCCGCAGGGCAAGCTCGGCTTCGAGAAGCTGGCGCTCGCAACCGAGCCGCTGGAGGTGCGTGGCCGCATCGCCCTCGATCCCCTGCGCGTCTCCCTGGAGAAGGGGCAGCCCATCACGGTGCGGGGTGCACTCGAGGGCAGCGGGGCGGCCCTGCGCGGTGCGGGGCTCGCCGTGGACGTGGCGGGACAGTCGGCGACCGTGGATCTCGACGTCACCAGCCTGGCCACGGAGCCCCGCTACCGCGTCGGAGCGCGCGCCGAGGGCGCGGACGCCAATGCACTGGTGACCGCGCTCGCCGGCAAGAAGGACGTCCTCTACGGACCGCTCGCCTTCCAGAGCGACCTGAGCGGCCCGGTGGGTGGACCCGAGCCCGCCCTGGAGGCGATCCAGGGCCAGGCGCGTCTCGAGATCGGCAAGGGTCGCCTGCGCGGCGTCTCGCTCTTGCGCGGCGCCATGGAGCGGCTGGCGAGCTTCGCGGAGGCGGCGATCCTGCTGGGTGCCCTCAAGAGCCAGAGGCTGCAGCGCTTCTACGGCGACGAGTTCGAGTCGGTGAGCGGCACGTTCCGCCTGGGCCAGGGCCGGGCGCGCACGAACGACCTCACCATCGTGTATCGCGGCTACACCGCGGATCTCGTGGGAAGCTTCGGACTCGTGGACGGCGCGCTCGACATGACCGGCAAGCTCACCATCAGCGAGGAGGTGGACCAGGCGCTGGTGCAGGCCGCCCTGGAGAGCGGGGCGGCGCCTCCGGAGCCCAAGAAGAAGGTGATCCCGCTGGCGCGGGTGGGGGGGACGCTGGGCTCGCCGCGCGTCGATCTCTCTCCCCAGGCCGTCGCGTCCCTGGCGTCCACCTACGCCCTGGGACGCAGGCGCGAGAAGCTCGAGCAGAAGATCGACGAGACGCTCGGGACGGGGTCGGGCAAGGAGATCCTGGACACGCTGGAGGGGATTCTGGGCGGGCGCCGCAAACCGGAGGGTACGCCGTGAGCGCAGCGGACGTGCACAAGGCACGTGCCCGCGGCGGAGGCGACTGGGCGACGCTGCGCTGGAGCGAGGACGGCGTCGTGCTGCTCGATCAGCGCCGTCTTCCGGCGCAGGAGGTGTACCTGACGCTGAAGAGTGCCGAGGAGGTGGCAGAGGCCATCGAGAGGATGGTGGTGCGGGGGGCCCCGGCCATCGGCTGCGCGGCCGCGCTCGGCCTGGCTCGCGCCGCGGTCGCGAGCCCGGCGCTGGACGTCGGGAGCCTGCATCGGGAGCTCGAGTCCGCAGCCGCGCGTCTGGCCCGCACCCGACCCACCGCCGTGAACCTGTTCTGGGCGCTCGGGCGCATGCGCGCGGCGCTCGAGGCCGCCGTCGCCGCGCCCGGGGCCGACCCGGACCAGGTGCGGAGCCGCCTGGTGGACGAGGCGCAGCGGCTGCTGCGCGAGGACGAGGCCACCTGCCGGGCCATCGGCCGGGAGGGGCTGGCCCTGGTGCCCGATGGCGCGCGCGTGCTCACCCACTGCAACGCGGGCGCCCTCGCCACCGCCGGCTACGGGACGGCGCTCGGCCTGGTGCGTGCGGCGGCGGAGGCGGGCCGCCGGATCTCCGTGCTGGCGGACGAAACGCGTCCCTTCCTGCAGGGAGCGCGCCTTACCGCCTGGGAGCTGGCCCGGGACGGCATTCCGGTGACCGTGATCGCGGACGCCATGGCCGGTCACCTGATGCGCCTCGGCGAGGTGGACCTGGTCGTCGTCGGGGCGGATCGGATCGCGCGCAACGGGGACGTGGCCAACAAGATCGGCACCTACGGCCTGGCCGTGCTGGCCGGGGAGCACGGCATTCCCTTCTACGTGGCCGCCCCCACCTCGACCATCGACCTGGCCACGCCGGACGGTGAGGCCATTCCCATCGAGGAGCGCAGCCCGGAGGAGATGGCGTCGCTGGCGGGCACGCGCCTCGTGCCGGAGGGCGTGGACGTCCGGCATCCGGCCTTCGACGTGACCCCCGCGGCCCGGGTGACGGCGATCGTCACCGAGGCGGGCGTGGCGGAGCCTCCCTACGGGGAGAGCCTTCCGCGCCTGGTGGCCCGCACCGCGGGCCCGTGACCCGGGTCACGGGCGCTCCCCCTGCGTCCTTCCGAAGCGCCACCACGGAGGTGGTGCATGCGTCCGACCGTTCTCTGCGTCGACGACGACCGTAGCCTGTGCCAGATCCTGGCCCGCGCCCTGCGCAGCGAGGGCTACCAGGTGCAGACCGCCCACGACGGCGAGGAGGCGCTCGCCGCCGTCCACCTGCACCAGCCGGATCTGCTGCTCCTGGACGTGATGCTCCCCAAGCGCGACGGCTTCGCCGTGCTCGAGTCGATGCGGGAGCTGGGCGGAGCGCTGGCCGAGACGCCGGTGCTGCTGCTCTCGGGCTGCACGCGCACGCCCGCCTACGTGCAGCGGGCCGAGGCGCTGCGCGCGGCGGCGCTCCTGACCAAGCCGCTGCCGCTCGAGACGCTCCTGGGACTGGTGGCGAAGCACCTCGGGGGCGGCCCCGTGGTGCCTCCCCGGGGCCGGGAGGATCGTCGGGGAGAGAAGCCGGTGGCCGGCACGCTGCGGACGCTCGCCTTCCCGGCGCTGCTCCATCACCTGCACGGCATGCGTGCTTCGGGCGTGCTCCACGTCCAGCAGGGCCGCAAGCGCAAGCGCATCGAGTTCCGCGAGGGACGGCCGGTGGCGGTGCGCTCGAACCTGCTGAACGAGTGCTTCGGAAACCTGCTGGTGCGCACGGGTCGCATCACCCAGGCGCAGCTGGCCGAGTCGGTGCGGCGTATGAAGAGCGGCCAGGGCCCCCAGGGCGAGATCCTGGTGGCCATGCAGCTCATCGCCGAGGACGAGCTCGGGGACATGCTTCGCACGCAGGCGGAGGAGAAGCTGTTCGACGTGTTCGAGTGGCGCGAAGGCCGCTTCCAGCTGGAGCGGGGAGCACGCCTGCGGCGAGGGAACGCCCTCTCCCTGGACCTCCAGCCCGCGGACTTCATCCTGGCCGGCGCGCGCGGTCGCGTTCCCCTGGCGCAGATCGAGGAGTTCCTGCGCGACAACTCCGGGCGTTGCGCCGTCCCCGGCGAGAGCCCCTTCTACCGCTTCCAGGAGATCGCGCTCGAGCCGGCGGAGCGCGAGCTGCTGGCCCGCAGCAGGACGCCTCTGCCCCTGGACGAGCTGCTCGGCGCGGGCGAATCGGTGCAGCGCGCGGCCTATGGCCTGATGGTCACGGAGATGTTGGAGCTCCGGGATGCCGAGGGCGCCGCCGAGGCCCCGAGGCCGAGCCCGCCCGCGGAGCCGGAACTCGAGGCGTCGCAGGCGCCGGCGGCGGGAGCGGTCGCGCAGGCACCGCCCTCACCGTCGTCCCGGGTGGATCGCACCCGCCGCGCAGAGCTGGCGGGACTGCTGCAGCGCTTCCGCGAGGCGGAGACCTACTACGGCGTGCTGGGTGTCCCCGAAGACGCCGACGACGAGGCGGTTCGCAACGCCTACGCGGACCTCGCCAAGCGCACGCATCCCGACCGCTTCGGACACGCCAGCGCCGCGGTGAAGACGCTCGCGGAGCGGGCCTTCGCCCACGTGGCGCGCGCCTACGAGCACCTGGCCGACGCTCGCCGCCGCTCCGAGTACCAGCTCGACCGACGTCGCCGGGAGCGCGAGGCCGCCGAGCTGGACGAAGGGCAGCGCGCCCTGCGCGCCGAGCTCTTCTTCCAGGAGGGTGAGGAGAAGCTGCGGGCCCGGGATCCTCGGGGTGCGCTCGCCTGCTTCGAGCGCGCGGTGGCCGTCTATCCCGAGGAGGGCGAGTACCACGCGCACCAGGGCTGGGCGCTGTGGCTCTCCAGCGACCAGGCGCCCGACGCACTCTCCGAGGCGCTCTCCCACGTGCGGCGCGGCGCCAAGCTGGCGCCCGATCGCCAGAAGACCTACCTCTTCCTGGGCCGCCTCCAGAAGGCGGCAGGCCGCGAGAAGCTCGCCCGACGCGCCTTCGCCCGAGCCGTCCAGCTGGGGCCGGACTGTGTGGAGGCTCTCCGGGAGCTGCGGCTGCTAGAGATGCGTCGCCCCAGGGAGCCGGGCCTGTTCGAGCGGCTGCTGCGCCGCTCGGGCCTGGCGGAGGCGAGGGCATGGCCCAGACGGAGCAGCCCCGGGTAACCGGAGAGAGGATCTGGCTGGATGGCGCGCTCGTCCCGTGGGACGAGGCCCGTGTCCACGTCCTCACGCACACGCTCCACTACGGCCTCGGTGTCTTCGAGGGCATCCGCTCCTACCGCACGGCGGACGGACGCTCGGCGGTCTTCCGCCTGCCGGAGCACGTACGACGTCTGTTCGATTCCGGCCGCATCAACCTGATGGAGATTCCCTACTCGCCGGAGCAGATCTCCGAGGCGATTCTCGAGACGCTGCGCGCCAACCGTCTGGAGGAGGGCTACATCCGACCGCTCGTCTTCGTGGGCGACGGCGCCATGGGTCTGAACCCCGGCGGCAACCCCATCCGCGTCACGATCATCGTCTATCCGTGGGGCAAGTATCTGGGCGAGGACGGCATGGAGCACGGCATCCGCGCCAAGGTCTCCAGCTTCGCGCGCAACTTCGTGAACGCGAAGATGACCAAGGGCAAGACCTGCGGCGACTACGTGAACTCGATCCTGGCCAAGCGCGAGGCGCTGCTCGACGGCTACGACGAGGCCATCCTGCTGGACACCCAGGGCCTGGTGTCCGAGGCCAGCGGCCAGAACATCTTCCTGGTGCGCGACGGCGCGATCCGCACCCCGCCGCTGCCCACCATCCTCGCCGGCATCACGCGCGCCTCGGTGATCGAGGTGGCGCGCGACAAGGGCATCCCCGTGGAGGAGACGCCCGTGACGCGCGACGAGCTCTACATCGCCGACGAGATCTTCCTGACCGGCACCGCCGCCGAGGTGACGCCGATCCGGGAGCTGGACCACCGCCCGATCGGCTCGGGACGGCGCGGTGTCATCACGAAGACGCTGCAGGCCGCGTTCTTCGACATCGTGGCGGGCCGCGACCGCAAGCACGAGCGCTGGCTCACCTATCTCTGAGGGCTCAGCGGGGGAGCTCGAGGCGCCGGAAGGCCAGGACCAGCGCCGCGACGCTGGCCAGGGTCCAGAGCGCCAGCACCCCCACGTAGGCCGTCGGGTCCAGCGCCTCGGCCGGGACCCGGGGATTCCAGGCCGCGACCGCGGCCAGCAGCGCCCGGCCGAGGGGCGGCGCGAAGCGGTCCAGCAGGCCCAGGAAGCCTCCGAGCTCCGCTCCCGCCGCCGCGAGCGCGTTCGCCAGCGCCACCATCGGCACGAACATCCCCACCAGGGCCACCACGGCCACGCGCCCCACGACCAGCGAGGCGAGCGTGGCCAGCGCGCCCACCGTGGTGGCCGAGAGAGCGCCGGCGATGGCGCCGAGCACCGCGGGTCCCAGGGCGAGGTCGTGGCGTCCGACGAGGAGGGCGGCCGTGGCGCCGAGCAGCAGGCCCCCGGCCAGGAAGGCCACGCCGAGGGCGCCGGCCAGACGCGCGCAGGCATAGGTCCCTCGCCCGACCGGACGCGCCAGCCAGAGCCCGGCGCTTCCGTCGCGCAGCGGACGCGCGAGCTGGTCCGCGGCCAGCAGGCCGGCGAGCATCACGAACGCCAGCGCCTCGAAGCCGTACAGGAAGGGTGCGATCCATCCGGCCATGAGCTCCGGATCGAGGGTCTGCCCGTTCCACGTCCACGAGCTCCGGCCGAACGAGGTACAGCTCTCCGCGGTCGCGACCCCGAGCAGGGCGACGGCCACCACCACGAAGGCGAGGCGACGCCGCAGCGCGTCGCGCAGGGCGTCGGCCGCGAGCAGTCGGAAGACGCGCCCCGTCACGGCGACACGACCCGCACGAAGACGTCCTCCAGGCTCTCGCCCGGGTGCACCAGGGAATCGAGCGTGCCGCTGGCGGCCAGGCGGCCCTCGTGGAGGATCACCACCTGGTCGCAGGTGCGCTCCACCTCGGACAGCACGTGGGAGCTCACCAGCAGCGTCGCGCCGCGCGCCCGGGCGGCCGTGATCCACTCGCGAGCGTCACGGACTCCGATCGGATCCAGACCCGTGGTGGGCTCGTCGAGGAGCAGCACGCGCGGCTCGCCGAGCAGCGCCTGGGCGAAGCCCACGCGCTGGGCCAGGCCCCGAGAGAGGCGGCCCAC
Organism: Myxococcota bacterium; assembly: GCA_041577015.1. Taxonomy (GTDB): domain Bacteria; phylum Myxococcota_A; class UBA9160; order UBA9160; family PR03; genus JBFGJV01. The sequence goes on along the minus strand of JBFGJV010000048.1, from coordinate 2,966 downwards.
GGGCTCCGCTCCGCGCTCGCGAATGCCGGTCCGCTCGAGCGCCGCGTCCACCTCCCGCTCGAGGGCCCGTCCGGAGAGGCCGGCCAGGCCGCCGTGCAGGCGCAGGAACGGCCGCAGGCGCATGGTGCTCGGCAGGGCCAGGCGCTCCGGCAGGTAGCCGACGCCCTCCCGGGCGCGCGGATCGAGCGGGTCGCGGCCCCGCAGCCGCGCGGCGCCTCGCGAGGGCCGTGCGAAGCCCAGCAGCAGGCGCAGCACGGTGGTCTTGCCGGCCCCGTTCGGTCCCAGCAGTCCCACCGCCGTGCCCGACGGGACCGCGAGATCCAGGTCGTCCAGCGCGGTGCGCCGACCGTAACGTTTGGTGGCGCCGGCGAGCTCGAGGGCGGTCACGGCGGGCGCAGCCTACCATCTCTGCCATGGGTCGCGCCCGGGTCGTTCCGCGCCAGGCGCGCAGCATCCTGACCCCGACGGGCGGCTACCTGGCCGGCTTTACCCACTCGCTCCAGCCGTACGCCGGCTGCCAGTTCTCGTGCGTCTATTGCTACGTGCGCGAGCTGGCCATCCAGCGCACCAATCCCCTGGGCCTGCCCTGGGGGCGCTGGATCGCGCCGAAGACCAACGCCCCGGAGCTGCTGGCCGCCGCGGCGCGGCGCGGTCGCCTGGCGGCCGCACGCATCTTCTGCTCGTCGGCGACGGATCCCTACGTCCCGCTGGAGCGGCGGCTGCGTCTCACGCGCGGCTGTCTGCGGGTGATGGAGCGCCACCCGCCGGCCCGACTCGTGGTGCAGACGCGCAGTCCCGTCGTGGAGCGCGACGCGGATCTCCTGGCCCGCATGCCCACCGCGATCGCCAGCATCACGGTGACCACCGACGACGATCGCGTGCGGCGCCTGCTCGAGCCCGATTCGCCCGCCATCGAGCGTCGCCTGGAGACGCTGGCTCGGCTGCGCCGGGCGGGCGTCCGCACCCAGGCCGCCGTCGCACCGCTCCTGCCGGGCGACCCCGGGCGCCTGGCGCAACGGCTGGATCCGCTGGTGGATCGGGTGGTGGTGGACGACTTCTTCCGGGGCGACGGGGCCGGGGGGCGTCGCAGCCTCGCGGCCTGCGAACGGCTGCGCGCCGCGGGCTTCGGCGCCTGGGCAGAGCCCGGCTACGCCGACGCCGCCGTGGAGGTGTTCCAGCGCGTGCTCGGGCCGGAGCGCGTGGGCGTCTCGGCGGCCGGCTTCGCGGGCGCCGATCTCAGTTCACCGGCCGGTCCGAGCGGTAGCGCCCGTTCTCGAAGCGGGTGAAGAACCGCTCCAGCAGCGGGTGCCGCACCGGCTTGCCGCTCTCGTCCGCCTCGAGGTTCCGCTCGGCCACGTAGGTGAGGTGGTCCGCGTCGTGGACCAGCACGTGGTACCAGGGCCGGTCCCGGGGTGGCCGCGTGCGCGCCATCTGCTCGTACCACGCGTCGTCCAGCTGGAAGGTCGCATCCACGTCCACCACCACGCCCCGGTAGCCGAACAGACGGTGCCGCACCAGCTGTCCCACGGCGAGTCGCGCCGCGTTCCCCGCCACACGCACCTCCCGTGCCCATGCTACAACGGTCCGCGATGACGGCCACGAGGCTCCACGACCTGCCGACACCGGCGCTGCTGGTGGAGGCGACGACCTTGGACCACAACCTGGGAGCCATGAGCGCCGCGCTGCCCGGCCCCCGTTTGCGCCCGCACGTGAAGGCCCACAAGTGCACGGCGCTGGCGCGCCGCCAGGCGGCGCTGGGCCACCCCGGCTTCACCTGCGCCACGATCCGCGAGATGGAGGGGCTGGCGGGCGCCGGCCTGGGCGAGGATCTGCTGCTGGCCAACGAGGTGCTCGATGCGCGCCGCCTGGGTCGCCTGGATGCGCGCGTCACCATCGCGGTGGACTCGCCCGAGACGATCGAGGCGGCCGCGGCGGGGGGCGTTCGCGAGGTGCTGGTGGACGTGAACGTGGGCCTTCCTCGCTGCGGCTGTCCGCCCGAGCGCGCCGGCGAGCTGGCCGAGCGGGCGCGCGAGCGCGGGCTCTCCGTGCGCGGCGTCATGGGCTACGAGGGGCACGTGGTGGCCGTCGCGGACCGGGAGGAGCGCCGCCGGCTCACGGCCCAGGCGATGGAGCGGCTGCGCGCGGCGCACGCGGCGGTGGGCGGCGCCGTGGTCTCCGCCGGGTCGACGCTGACCTTCGATCTCAACGACTTCGCCAGCGAGATCCAGGCCGGCTCCTACGCCCTGATGGACACGGCCTTCGACCTTCCCGAGCTCCCGTTCCGGCCGGCGCTCACCGTGCTCGCCACGGTGATCTCGGTGTCGCCCGATTTCGCGGTGGCGGACGCCGGGCTCAAGGCCTTCGGCATGGATCACGGCAACCCGAGCCTTCCGGGCGGGAAGGTCTGGTTCTGCTCCGACGAGCACGTCACCTTCGCCCCCGACCAGCCCGTGCGCGTCGGGGATCGCGTGCGCCTGTGGCCCGCCCACGTGGATCCCACGGTGGCCTGTCACGAGCGCCTGGTGGTGGTGGACGGCGAGCGGGTGGTGGACGTCTGGCCGGTGGACCTGCGCGGCTGGTGAGGCGCACGCGCACCCTGGGCTAGACTTCTGTTCGTGCGTCGAACGCTGGCCGGAATGGTCTTCCTCTCCGTGATCCTCTCCGTCGCGATCGGGGGGCACGCCTATCTGCTGGTGCGACACGTTTTCGAGCCCGGCTGGCCCGACGTCCTGCGGCTCGGTCTGCTCGCGGCCCTCGGGAGTGCCTTCGCGGCGCTCTTCCTGTATCCCTTCGGACGCGCCCGCGTGCCCCGCAGGCTGGGACGGGCCTGGGCGTGGACCGCGAGCGTCTGGCTCGGTGTCGCCTTCCTGCTGCTCACCACCACGGCGGCGACGGATGCCGCGCTCTGGCTGCTCGGCGCCGCCGCGCCGGCCGGGGACGTCGAGCCCCTCCTGCGGGCGCGCAGC